>CAYXVT010000148.1:0-7927 GCA_964468105.1 Uncultured Candidatus Berkiella sp.
TTTAGAAACTGCCTTGATAAAATTCATGATATCTTCATGTGATATGGTTATATCATGAGGAGTATAAAGATGAACATTGGGTCGATATAGTTTATTGATCAAAGCTTTATCTAATGTTGAGTGCCGTTCTTTTTCATTAGGATGCAGTATTTTAAGATCATTGTTTGCAAGTACAAAAGATAACTTTTCAAGTTCTTCTTCAGCGATCGTTGGCTTAGTGGGTCCTTTCACTTTAAATTCAAGTGGATTAGCATTAGAAGACTTTGCAACCGCTTTTACAATCATCCCTGGTGCTTTTGGTTGACCTTTTGCAAGTGATTTAGCTTGTGCGGGTGCTTTTGGTTGACCCTTAGCTTGGCTCTTAGCAGGAGTTTTAGCTTGTGCCTTTGCAGGTGCTTTAGGTTGAGCCGCAGGTGCTTTAGCTTGTGCTGGTGGTCTTGGTTGAGCTTTGCCAGGAGCCTTCGCTTGGCTCTTTGCAGGAGCTTTAGGTTGAGCCTTTACTGCAGCTGGAGCGTCAGCTTGAACATTTGCAGGAGCTTTAGCTTGTCCTTTTGCAGGTGCTTTAGGTTGAACCTTTGTAGTTGCTTTAGTTGTAGTTTTATTGGGACCTTTATGCATAAAAATCTTTGCCTATATATTAATTCAGTAAATATTTTAAATTGATCTTTGATAACGCTCTGTTTCAAAGAGAGATTAAAGGCAGGGAGTTAGCTATAACCAGCAAACATTTGGACGTTGTGATTGAGATCCAGGGTGTGGAAGAAGAATGGGTCGATCAATAAATGAAAATTACACAAAGTGCCCTCAGTATGTCTGAAGCTATCATTGATTATCTGTGCACATTCATTCATGACATTACAGTGTTTTATGGAGTAGAGGTGTATTATAAGCAGATTTAGAAGCAAGAGAAATGACTTCTAGATGGGCGGGATGCATTGTCAGATGCATGCCTGCATAGAGAAGCTTTGATGAAAGATGGAGAGGTGCGTTCAGATAGGTCAAAAGCTAAAATGGATGTCCTTCCTCTCTTAGAGATTAGTAGCTATATGTTAGGTAACAGTAATAAAAATAATAAAGCTCATTTAGCTGTACGTTTTAGCTTAAGGTATGGGTTGCTGATTAGAAATGTAAAATTAAAGGAAAGAGAAGTTAGTTTCTATTTTGGAGGTGAATATTGCAAAAAAATAAATTTCAGTGCGATTAATGATGATTTTTTAGATTTATATCATTCATCTGATGAATTTCAGAAAGTGTTTGAAAAACCGTTACAAGGTGATCATCAACCTTCATTATTTCTAAAAGATGATTCTCAACTACTAAACGCGCAAGATGTGCAGAACTTACTTGTAAAACTTGCAGCTAAGCACCCTAAACCTCTTGACCCTATCTATTACAGATCAGGAAATAAATTTAATGTATATAAATTAATAAAGAGTGGAGTTTTGTTTGCAGGAGTAGAATTTGATGCAAGAAAAGCAATGCTTGTTGTTAATCCAGAATTCAATTTAAATGAAAATGACTTTGAAGTAATAAATTTATATTTGTTCAATTTGTATAAGAAGAATGAAGAATTAAAAATGTATTTTGAAGAGCCCAAAATGGGTTCTCATCAACCCTATCTTATGATGAGACATGAAATCCATGGTTTCACCAATGAAAGCTTATTGCAATCGCTAAAATATTTTTCAAACTATGAAAAACGGTTTTTTCAGGATATTAGTAAACATTTGCTTGATTTAGGTATGCCAATGTTTTCAACTTCGCCAAACGATCTCGAATTGACTTCGCTATATCAAGAAGTAGATCCCACTTTGTTTGATAATATGTCTGACGAACAATTTCAAAAATATGTAGATGATTATTTATCTTTACCCCATCAGGGGTTAATACTGTGTTATCGACATAGTGAAAATAAATCGATTAATGATTCAGATATTGGCAGTAATAAATCAACGCGCGACGATCGTAAAAAATTCAAAAAAAATTGAAACTTGCACTCATATTGTTAACAAATTTTCTTAAAGCGATAGTTCTTATATGCATCTTGAGCAATCTGATTGATGCGAGCGACAGCGCTAAGCTCAGCTAATTGAGCTCGAGAAAGCCGCTGTGTAATTTGTGGGCGTGAACACATTAATTCTGCTGTAACAGCATGCTGTACATCTCCCAAGTCAGCACTACTGATACCTGTAAAATTAGTAGTATCTATAGTCCTCTCAATTACTGTCGGTTGTTTTTTACCTAATAACCAAAGATGATTTTGCATTAATTTACTCGCCAACTGCGGTACCTTCAAAATATGCTTAGATAAAGCGAGATTAGACCTACCAATACGCACTATTGCATCTGTATCTAGCTTTTTATATAAATTTGGTGAAACGAAAATTTGCGCTGCAATCGAAGGATGAACGCAAAGCGCTTCCAAAGTATCCGAACCAAGTGTATGACTTGATTTGCTAAATAATTCTTTTGCAAAGGTCTCATTTTCATGAGCAAAAAAAGTAACTGCACCGCGGTTGCTCAATATCTTTCTTAACAAACCAGGTGTATTTATAATAATTTGTGCACATCTGGGATGTTTGCGAAAAGAGACTAAATCTTCGCCTCTCAATTTTTCCAATAAAAATGGTGTATTTAAGATATATAATGCAACAGCTTCATTCGCGTCGCCAAAGCAATTCAGTGAATCTAATTTGCAGGCTAAATCTGGTTCGGTCAAAATGCGCATTGCAATTTTTTCGTGTTTGTACAACGACCTAAGTGCATTAGCATCGAGTTTAGCTCGCAGCGCAGGTGTGTCAAGTACCCGCTGTGCAATCAATTCATGCTTTGAGCAAATGGATCCTAATTCAAAGCCAGATAGTTCATCACAAAACATCTTAGAATTTAATATACACTCAGCTATTTCTTGGTGGCAAAACCCCAAAGAACGAAAGCCTGCGATAGTGAGTAACCCTGATTCATGCAACATAAGATACTTGGCTATTTCAAGATCCTCAGAACCAAGAAGTTCTATATTAGAACCTAATTTTGAGCGCATAACATGATTTGATAATATAAATTGCGCAACCCTCAACGACTTTGTCCCTAGCCTATATAATAGATGGGCTGGTAAGTGTTGGCCGATTTCAATGAGCATTTTCTCAGCAATTTCGGGATGCCATGCGATAATATTTAATTGTTTTTCAATCGAAAGTGAAGCAAATAATTTTCTATTGCTTATAATTTCTAATGCTTGTTCTGGTGATGCACAGGAGTTTACCAAGTCTATTTTTGATTTTTCCTTAGCTGATGATTTTCGTATTGCCTGTTCTAAAGTTGCAGCATCACCTAAAGACATGTTGTTATAAAAAGGGGTATAGCCTCTTTCTCTTGACTTATCCTTCTCGCCTAACATGCTACTTGCCCCATTTAATTGATACATGAATACGAGCAACTATAGCAATACCTTTTTACAAACTATGTCATAAAAATTTCTATTAGCGATTAACATAGGCTTAATGGCGATGTGCGGCTAATTCAAGCGATGATCGGCAAATTGTTTTAAGATTTCTCTAATTACAATCTCATCTTCTTCATGTTCATTCATATAGTACCCTTGTAGGTTTAGCAGGTTTGGCTATCGACAGCAGGTTTGCCAATAAGCGCCATAATTTATTGAATTTTTCTATTTTACCTTACTCCAATTTAATCATATTGATGATCAATAAATGTATAGAGTATACTAACAAAGCAGGTAGCCCTATAGTGACAAGGGTATACTTGATGCTTTGGAGGGTGCCAATGTCTGACATGCCAGAAGAAAATAAACTAGAAATAACAACGCAATTAGCAACTGCGCTCATTGCCGAACAGTTTCCGCAATTTTCACATTTGTCTATCAGCCCCGTCCCTCATGGTGGAAATGACAACAGAACTTTCCATCTGGGGAGTGATATGTTGATACGATTACCGAGTGCTGAAGGTTACGTCAGGCAGGTTGAAAAGGAACAAAAATGGTTACCTAAGATTGCGCCACTTTTACCACTGCCTATTCCTGTACCTATCGCTATGGGAATGCCTTCACCTAGTTATCCCTGGAATTGGTCAATATATAAATGGTTAGAAGGAGAGAGTGCAAATAGTTTAGCGCTTTCTGATACGCATTTAGAAACCATTGCCGCGCAGCTTGCACATTTCTTGAATGCGTTTCATCAATTTGATGCTGCTGGTGCTCCCGCTCCTGGGCTTCATAACTGGTGGCGCGCAGCTCATACATCCGTTTACGATGAACAGACACGGGAACTCATCGAAAAACTTAAAAGTTTTATTGATGTTGATAAGGCAAGCAAACTTTGGCAAAGAGCATTAAATTCTAAATGGGAAAAGGAGCCAGTTTGGGTTCATGGAGATGTTGCCAGCGGTAACCTTTTAGTGAAGGATAATAGACTGGCAGCTGTCATCGACTTTGGTTGTATGGGGATTGGCGATCCAGCATGCGACTTAACAATAGCTTGGACATTTTTTAGAGGCAAGAGCAGAGAAATCTTCAAGTCAAAGATGCCTTTAGATGAAGAGACTTGGACAAGGGCCCGTGGTTGGGCCATGTGGAAGGCATTATATGAGATCTCGGTGCTCAAGAATAAGAGCGGTGCAGCTCTAGCGAAGCAAATGCAGATTATTGATGCTGTTATGTCAGAGTCAAACAACTCAGGGGTCTGACCCTGACTGATCCCCATAACTTTCAACAGGCATATTGGCTATCCTGTAAATTAAAAAAAGTAACTGATTTTACAAACTTTTAATGGCTAGGAGTGTGGTAAAAAACCATAAGTAAGTTTTTACTTATCTGAAATATGATGTAATACCCCGCTTTATGGGAATTCGTTGCATAATTTATAATTAATTTGAACTTTGTGATGCATCAATTGGTCTCAAAAATAATTGATCCTACATATTTTTTATATGTAGAATTTTATCTGCAGGGGGATGAGATGCCAAAAAAACCAAAATTTACGAAATGGTTTAATAGGGCATTAAAAAGTAAAGCCCAGGAAACGCAGTCACCAATTGCTCAAACTGCAAAAACAAACTCAGATTACCAAAAAATAATCGAAAAACCAGAGTCGAATTATCAAACCTTAGTAGAAAGAATAGTAGCGACTACAAATGATGCATCTTCTGCTGATCTTGATTTGCAAGCAGGCACACCATCACAACCGAGTGTAAATGAAGGTTCTTCTAACATTACTGTAGAAGAATGGAAGCAAGCAAAGAAACTAATTGCAGAACGGACTGATCGGCAACGACAAGCCCTTGGCGAAATGATGGAACCTGGTTTTAACGTCGATGAGGCACCTTATGGCTTTGAAGTTAAAGGAAGTAACCATTCCTTTTTAACTTACGAAGGTAAAGTATATTGTATCGCCGGTGGTCACGTTGGCCAAGGCGCATTCGGCAGTGTCATGATGGGTTTTGCAGAAGATGGCGCGAAAATTGTCATTAAAACCCAACAAAGCTCTCCTCAACTTGATCCACGAATTGAAAATGAATTTGAATTAACCCGCAGGGCAGGCTTACATTTAGGTGATATTGCAAAAATGAATGGCCAAGGAAGCTTAGACAATTTTCAGATTATGCCTTATAAAGGCACCTCATTAAAAGAGTTGTTAGCCTCCAATAGTTTAAATGAAGATGAGAGAAAAGAAATTGGGCTTAAAACTTTAGAAGAGGTTAAAAAACTACACGATTTGAATATGGTGCATCGTGATTTACATTCGGGCAATATTTTAGTAGAACGAAAACCTGATGGTAGCTTTGGTGTGACGGTGGTTGATTTTGGGCTAAGTAAGGTGCTAAAAAATGGCGAAATAGGGATTAAACCTATAGCTGGTGAAAAACATAATTTTTCAATCATAGCACCCGAAATTGCTATTAAAGATCCTAAGACTGGGAAGTTGAAAAGTATCGGAGGAAGTTTTTCCAAGCAATCTGATATTTATGCTCTGGGTATATTATTTGAAAAGCTAGGACTTGATTCTTCCATGATAGAGAGAATGAAGGCAGCTGATCCAAATAAAAGGGGCAGCCTAGATGAAGCAATCGAGTCAATGAAAAAACTGGGTGATAGTAATCTCACGATGATTGGAAAAAAAGAAGCTGTTGCAGTTCCCGCTCCTTCAGAGAAAGTGACAGCACAATCGTATAAAGATATACAAGAACCATCATTAGCACCAGAACCCAAACCCAAACCGCATATACATAAAAGAGCACATCATGTTTCATTTTCAAAAGCTCATGTAGTGGCGGGGAGCTTAAAAGATGGCGCTAGTAAAAGTTCAGGGGCATCAGCTATGTCTAAAACGCAAGGTGATGAGCCAGATAAGAAAAGAGGGACAAAAAAAACTTGATTAAGAGTTTCTGTATAAACCCCCACGATACCATTGAGCCTAACGGGCCATGCCCAACTACATTGATTTTAGTTTAATCTAGATTTTTTAATCTTTGGCTTTAAGAAATTCTCAGCTTCTTTTTGTACCTGTTCTGACTCTCTGGTTGAAATTTTTCTTTTACTTGAAGCAGGGTTGTTTTGTTGGTAAAGCGGTACAATGGGTTCAGGTATTGCAGCAGGTTTTTGAGATACCAAAGTCTCCGTTGCCCACTCGGCGCCAAATTTTGCAATGGCTTCAGGAGGCAGGCCCGTTAATTTATTTTTGTCGCAATACAGAAACTGAAGTATATTTAACCCCTGAACATTCAGGGAGGTTAAAAAGTTGTTGACGCATTGCAGATTCTCAAGTGCATTCAACCCTTGGATATTCAGGTCAGTAATTTGGTTGTTGTTCAAATCAAGACTTCTAAGCGCATTCAACCCTTGAACATTAAGGACAGTTAATTGGTTGTTGTCGCAATATAGACATTGAAGTGCATTCAATCCTTGAACATTTAAAGTGGTTAATTTGTTGTTGTCACAATCCACCCACTGTAGTTTATTCAACCCTTGAAGATTCAGGGCTGTTAATTGGTTGCTGTCGCAATCCAAACTCTCTAGAGAATTCAGCCGTTGAATATTCAGAAGGGTCAATCGATTTTCGTCACAATATAAAATTTTTAAATTTTTCCAATAATCCAAGTAAGCACTGTCTTCAATAAGATTTTCAGGAAGGCGAGTAATTTTTTTGTGAGATAAATCTAGTGTATATGAGTTTAAATCAATTAATGGTTTGATAATGTCAATATTGACGTCATCCAATCCATTGCTTAATTTCTCTAATCTTTGCAGTTTTCCCTGATTTGCAAGAGAAAGCGTGTCGACATGCGCTTTAACTGAATCGGAATGGTACTTACGAAGGTAGGTGATTTCACTCTCGATACTAGCTGCTACTTTATTAAGGTAGCCTTGGTATTGCTGTTGATAATTTTCCTTGGGAAGCATTTCAGGCAAGTTTGGATCTAGCCTGCAAAGGCGAGCATACAATTGATTATAAACAGGTATCAATATCTTGTCTGCCTGTCCAATAGCAAAAAATGTTTTACAAGCTATTTTGAAATTCTCTAATTCTTGTGGACTCAAATAGCTTGCGATTTCAATCCAAATGTCTTGAGGTAATTTGGTCCAAGCAACTTCGGGCAAAGGGGTTGATTTTGGTACGTTTTGTGGGTTTAACATATAGGGCCTCTTAGTTTAATCGAGCTTTTTTAATGTTTGGATTTAAGAAATACTCAGATTCCTTTTGTAGGTCTTCTACTTCTTTGGATGAAATTTTTCTTTTGCGCGAACCAGAGTTCTGTTGCTGGTAAAGCGGCACAATGGGTTCAGGTATTGCGGCAGGTTTTTGAGATGCCAAAGTCTCAGTTGCCCACTCGGTGCCAAATTTTGCAATAGCTTCGGGAGGGAGGGCCGTTAATTGGTTGTAGTCGCATTTAAACCACATAAGCGCAATCAACC
>CAYXVT010000148.1:7937-8927 GCA_964468105.1 Uncultured Candidatus Berkiella sp.
ATCGTTCAAGCGCATTCAGTCCTTGAACACTCAGGTTGGTTATTTGATTGCCCTCGCAATCCAGAAATTTCAGTGCATTCAATCCTTGAACATTTAGCGCAGTTAATTTGTTGTCTCGGCAATCCAGATTGTTAAGTGCAATTAACTCTTGAACATTCAGGGCGGTTAGTTGGTTTTTATCGCATTGCAGACTACGAAGCGCCTTTAACCCTTGAACATTCAATGTAGCTAATTGATTGTAGTTGCAATTCAGCCAGTATAGTTTATTCAAACCTTGAATCTCCAAGGCGGTTAATCGGTTGTGTTTGCATTCAAGACTCTGTAGCGCACTCAATCCTTGAACATTCAAGGAAGTTAATTGGTTGTAGCTGCAAATCAGCACCTCAAGCACACTCAGCCGTTGAACATTCAGAAAGGTCAAACGATTGTTGCTGCAATTTAATCCTTTTATTTTGTTCCAAAACAGCTGATATGCAGTGTCTTTAATCAGTCTCTCAGGAAGGCGAGTAATTTTTCTATGAGATAAATCTAGTGAATATGAGTTTAAATCTATCAGGGGTTTGATAATGGCGATATTAATGTCATCCAATGCATTGCTTAATTTTTCTAATTTTTGCAGTTTGCCTAGGTTGTGGCTGTCGGTTCTGTGAGTCGAAAGCGGACCTTTAGCAGGCAGCCATTTCTTAATTTGGTTGAGTAGTAAACATGATATGTCTGTGAGCCACCCTTGGGCTGTGGGTAATATTAATGGGTCGATATGCGCCTTAGCTAAATCAGGATGATGATCGCGAAGGTAGGTGATTTCATTGTCGATGCTAGCTGTTACCTTGGTAACGTAGCTTTGGTATTGTTGTTGATAATTTTCCTTGGCAAGCGTTTCAGCAATTTGGCGGCCGATCCAGTCGTTGCCCCGGACAGAGAACAGTTGGCTCTCAAATCCCAGGCGCGAGAATGCCACGGCCGTGTTGGCAGCATTACCGCCAACGCTAA
>CAYXVT010000149.1:0-8911 GCA_964468105.1 Uncultured Candidatus Berkiella sp.
GATCAAATTACCTCCGTTGGCTTGCAATTAATGAACATTCAATTATTGGGGATGCTCATTGGTGGTGTTATCTGGGGAGCCTTGGGCGATAAACGCGGGCGTTTATCCATTTTATTTGGTTCCATTATTCTTTACTCAAGCGCCAATTTAGCCAATGCCTTTGTCACGAGTGTTGAGCAATATGCCATCTTAAGATTTTTGGCAGGTTTAGGATTGGCTGGCGAGTTGGGTGCCGGAATCACCTTGGTCGCGGAGCTGATGTCAAAGCAAAAGCGAGGCTATGGAACAACGATTATCACTGCCGCAGGAGTTCTTGGTGGTATTTGTGGTGGCTTGGTTGGCAATTTAATGACTTGGCAAATGGCCTATATCATTGGTGGCTTGGCAGGGTTTTTGCTTTTAATCATGCGTTTTAGTTTAGTTGAATCGGGGATCTATCTTAATACAAAACAACAAGGGGTTATACAAAAGAGTAACCTTTGGACATTTGTAAAATCGCCAACACAACTTAAAAAGTACCTTAATTGTTTATTGATTGGCATTCCTTTTTGGATTTTTGTTGGCTTGTTTATGGCACTAGCGCCTGAACTTGCCAAAGAACTTAATGTTCAAGGCGCCATAACCACTGGCTGGGCCTTCTTGTTTTTCAACATTGGTTTGGGGCTGGGTGATATTTCTAGTGGTCTATATAGCCAATGGTTAGGATCAAGAAAGAAAGCGGTTTTTATATTTTTGTTGTTAACATTAGCGACGACGATACTCTTTTTATCTTTGCGTGATGTTAGTCCGAATGTGTTTTATTTCTTTTGTAGTGCGATTGGTTTTAGTGTTGGCTATTGGGCCGTATTTTTAGTGATGGCCACAGAGCAGTTTGGTACTAACATTAGAGCAACCGTCACGGTGTCGATGCCTAATATGGTTCGAGGTATGGCATTACCTTTAACCATGCTATTAAGCTTTCTCAGACCAGAGATTGGTACTTTATGGAGTCTTGGTCTAATAGCGGTTGTTGGCATTTTAGTGGCGATGGTAGCATTGTTCTCTTTAAAAGAGACTTTTGCTACCAATTTAGATTTTGTGGAGTCTTTATAGACCCAATCGTTCTTTAGCAGCCTTTAGAATTTGCTCAAGAAATTGAGAATAGGTTAAACCGCCAAGCTTTGCCATGAGGTTAAATTTACCATCCCAACACCAACCTGGGTTTGGATTAACCTCAAGAAGTTTCAGATCGCCATTACTGTCTGCGCGAAAGTCAAAACGCGCATAATCGCGACATTCTAAGCGTTCAAACAAGGCCTGGGAATAATCAATCAATTTGCGAGCGGTTTCATCAGGAAGGTCTGCTTCTCTATATTTAATTTTATTCCAGTAAGCCGAATCTGGTAACCATTTTGATTCATAAGAAAGGATCTTTGGTAAGTTCTCAGGAAGTTCTGAGAAATCCACTTCCAGTAAAGGTAGCGCTTCAAATTTCCCCGGGTTACCAATCAGGCCAACGGTGTATTCGGTGCCTTCTAAATACTCTTGAATAAGTAATGGCACACCAGGGAGTAATTCGTTGAGATAATTGATGTAATCAATTAGTTCTTCAGCATTTTGAACAACGGCATTTTGAGTGATCCCAATCGAGGAATCACCGCAATTAGGTTTGATGATTGCGGGGAAGGTATGGGGAATATGTGCCGCTTGATCTGATGGCGTATAATAAGTTTCTAGTGGTACAGGCACATCTAAACTGGAGGCAACCGAACGTATAAAGGATTTGTTATAGCATAAGGCCAAACAAGTTGGACCTGCTCCTGTGTAGGGTATTTTCAGCAATTCTAAGAGCGCTGGAATGTGAAGTTCTTCTTCAGCTTTATTGTTGTAACCTTCATCGCATAAATTAAAGACAAAAGCGGGTGGCGATTTAATTAATTGTGAAATCAGCGTTTGATGATTATCAAGATATTGGAATTGAAATTCATCTAGATTTTTTAGATTTTGCTTGAGTTGGGTAATGGTTTCTAAATCTTCAGGGTTAAACTGCCCATTTTTCTTGACGCGATCCGGTTGTTTAGGATCGCCCATAATAACAGTGGTTTGCAGCTTTGCGACTGCCCGGGCTTCCACGCTTTTTTTCTGTGGCGCTTTAGCGGTTATGAACAAACGATTTGCCATCATACCCAGATCTTGACCACGTGTGGAATGAGAATAGACGTTCCCATGATTTTGAATATCTTCAAATCCAAGATCAGCGAGGATTGTTGTTATTTCATCAAGGGAATAAAGACGCTCTGCATAGAATTGATCTGCCATCACGCCGATCTCAGCATTGGTGATCACTTCTCTAGAAATAATGCGTTTGCCATCGGTTGAAAGGGAGCGCTCACGATTAACGAAATGATTTTGATCTATCCATTCCCAGGAGCGTGGTTCAAAATTTTGACTCATCCAAGAACCATCAACAATATCTAGTAAAAGTTTGCCATTGGAAGTGAGGATTCTTTTTAGATTGTTAAGGACTGCAATATCATCTTCTTCGCGTTCAAAGTAACCAAAAGAATTTCCCATCATCACAACACAGTCGATAGAGCTATCTTTTAAGCGAAAATGTCTAGCGTCGCCTTCAGAAAAGGTGATCGGTAAGCTAAAAGATTTTGCTCTTTTACGTGCTAGACGAATAAGATACCGCGAGCGGTCGACACCAGTGATATTACGAAAGCCCCTTTTAGCTAGCTCAAGTGAATGTCTGCCTTGGCCGCAACACAAATCGAGTATGCGATCTTCGGGGGTAACGCCAGTGACTTTGATGAGCATGTCAGCGTCGCTTTCTGTGTTTACGCTATTCTCAACAACGTCGCCGTCGGTTTTAAGATAAAGTGAGTTAAAGAGTGTTTTCCACCATTCCGGCGGTAAGTGGCGTTCGAGATCGGAGATGGGTCCAAGTGTGCGTTGAGGTTGACCATTGCTTGGCCGGCTGACTTTAAGCTTCTTCTTTTGAGTAACTTTCTGATTTTTCTCGGTATTAATCATATTCATGAGAGCTTGTCAGTTCCTCGTATTCTTAGGTTTGGCCAAAAAAAACATAGTATAAATACCACCTGTGATAAATGATATACAAGAGTGCTTTTGAACTTTATTTTTTTTGTTCGAGGTACTGATTTTTCAGTTTGACATAGCTCATTGCGCTATAACGTATAAAGGCGAGCTCCTGTTCTGAGAGTGGGCGCTTCTTTATCGCAGGTGAGCCCACCCACAGATAACCGCTGGTGAGTTTTTTGCCAGGCGGCACAACAGAGCCTGCGCCAAGAATAACCTCAGATTCCACCACCGCGTTATCGAGAATAATCGACCCCATTCCGATAATGCACAAGGAAGAAAGCGTGCAGGCATGTAAAGTCACTTTATGGCCGACGGTGACATCATTGCCAATCGTCAAAGGTGCGCCACCGGGATGATATTCACTGTCATGAGTGACATGAAGCACAGAGCCATCTTGGATACTTGTTCGCTCTCCGATGATGATTGGGTGGATATCGCCACGTATACAAGCGAAAGGCCAAACAGAGCTATCATCGCCTATGGTGACATTTCCAATTATCATTGCCATCTCATCAATATAGGCATTGGCACCCACTGAAGGGCGATATTGTTGGAACGATCTTACAGCCATATTTTACTCCGTGAATTTCTAAATAAGTGTGACTAATTCTTCAGCGCTGGTTGGATGAATGGCAACCACATTGTCAAAATCAGCTTTGGTGGCCCCCATGGTAATAGCCAACGCAAATCCCTGCAGCATTTCATCACTGCCATCTCCGAACAGATGACAACCAACCACTTTTCCTGTGCTTGCCACGGTGACAAGTTTCATCGCTGTTTTGTGAGGATGGTCTAAGAAACTTTGTGACATTGGCGTAAATTCAGTTTGATATACGCGAATATCGTCGCCATATTTTGTTCTAGCTTGTGGTTCTGACAAGCCAACATGGCCTATCGGTGGATGACTAAAAACCACACTGGGAATATTATGATAATCCAGTTTACTATTGGGGTTGTTGCCAAAAAGTCGTACGGCAAGACGACGTCCTGCGGCAATAGCGACTGGGGTGAGTTCTTTGTGGCCGGTGACATCACCAATGGCATAAATGCCAGGTATTGTTGTATTTTGAAAAGCATCTACGGCAATGGTGCCATCTTCGTTAGTACTAATCCCTGCTTTTTCTAAATGTAAATCAGCCGTATTGGCATGTCGGCCTATCGCCCAGATCACCGTATCAAAGCCTGATAAACTTTGATTGTTGGTAAAAGTAAGGGTTAAAGAGCCATTTTTTTGTTCTAAAGAGAGGGGAGCATGGTTAGGTTTAAGATCAATTCCTTGCATTTGATAGGCTTGCATAAGTTTTTCACTTAAAAGGGGATCAAAATCACGAAGTACTTTATCGTGACGAAAAAGGAGTGTTGTTGCACAACCAAAAGCGTTTAACATACCAGCCAATTCAACTGCGATATAACCGGCTCCCACAACAGCCACATTTCGCGGTTGCGTTTTTAAAGCAAAAAAACCGTCTGAATCTATTCCCAGAGCACTCCCGGGAATGGTTGGCCATCTTGGTTTGCCGCCACTTGCAATAACGATATGTGGAGCTTCATAGCTATCATTTCCAACTGAAATCGTGTTTGGCGAAGTAAATTGCGCGAGACCCGCAATATATTCCACTTGGTTCTTGGTAAGTTTCTTTTCATAATTAAGATTTAATTTTTCTATATAGGCTTGACGTTTGGCAACTAATGTTGGCCAATCAAATTGAACAGTTGATGGGGAAAAGCCATAGGCGGGCGCCTCATGCAAAGCGGTTGCCATATTGCTGCCAAGCCACATAATTTTTTTGGGAACGCATCCCACATTGACGCAGGTTCCGCCTAAACGTTGTATTTCAATGACAGCGCAACGCGCACCTAATTGTGCTGCCTTATTTGCGGTCGCGATACCACCACTTCCCCCACCGATAGCAATCAAATCGAATTTTTTGTGCATTGTCTGACTTACGCTGATGCCTTTTGTTTAACCTCAGGTTACATTATCCTACTTTATTGAGAAAATCGTACAGATTAAATGAAGGTTCATAACTGATGACTAATCCATTATTAAAAGACAGTACGCTGCCACTATTCAAAGAAATCCAAGCACAAGATGTGGAGCCTGCCATTTCGGAATTGATTAGCCGTAATTTAAAAGCAATTGATGAATTGGTAACCAATATGAAGACCCCAACCTGGGGAGATTTGGTGGCGCCAATTGAAGATTTAGATGATACCTTAACTAAAGCCTGGTCACCTGTTGGACATTTGAACGCTGTTGTTAATACCCCTGAGTTACGAACTGCTTATAATAATTGCTTGCCAAAACTATCAGACTATGGAACACAAGTCGGTCAAAATCAGGGTTTGTACCAAGCCTATAATACGTTGCTGAATAGCAAAGCATTTGCAGCGCTCTCAAAAGAACAACAAAAAGTCATCACCAATGCCATTCGTGATTTTAAATTATCAGGCGTTGCATTACCTTTAGAGCAACGAGAACAATTTGCTAAATTAAGCCAAACGTTGGCACAACTGGAAAGTCAATTTCAAGACCATGTGATGGATGCCACCGATCATTGGCATTTGGATGTGACCGACAGTCAAATGTTGGCCGGCCTTCCCGAGCAAGCCATTAAATTAGCCAAGCAGGTTGCAGAAAAGGCCGGTGTTCCAGGCTGGAGAATAACGCTCGATTTTCCCTGCTATCAATCCATTATTACTTATGCAGATAATCGTCAATTACGAAAAGAAATCCACGAAGCTTATTTTACGCGTGCTTCCGATAAAGGGCCCGATGCCGGTAAATTTGATAATACAAAATTAATGGAAAGCATTGTGGCTACTCGCCATGAAATGGCCAAGTTATTAGGATTTAATAATTATGCAGAGCGTTCTTTGGCTAAAAAAATGGCCAAATCAACAGATCAAGTGATAACCTTTTTGCAAGACTTGGCGAGCAAAGCTAAACCATTTGCAGAAAAAGAATTTGCCGAATTAAAGGCTTTTGCAAAGGGTGAATATGACATAGAAAAATGTGAACCTTGGGATATTGCTTATTATAGTGAAAAGCTGCGCCAAAAACGCTTTGCTATTTCTCAAGAAACATTGCGCCCCTATTTTCCTGTGCCCACTGTTTTGAATGGCATGTTTGAAGTGGTGAAGCGATTATATGGTTTACAAATTCAGGAAAGGAAAGACATTGAAACCTGGCATCCGGATGCTCGCTTTTTTGAAATTTATGATGATAAAAAACAATTACGTGGACAGTTTTATTTAGATTTGTTTGCAAGAAGTCAAAAACGCGGCGGCGCATGGATGGATGAAGCCAGAGTACGTCGCAGACTTCCCAATGGTCATTTGCAGATCCCTGTGGCCTATTTAACCTGTAATTTTAGAGCACAATTAGGTGATATGCCTTCTTTGTTAACGCATGATGAAGTGCTAACGCTATTCCATGAATTTGGTCATGGGTTGCATCATATGCTCACCACAATTGAAGCGGCCGGTGTTTCAGGTATTAATGGTGTTGCCTGGGATGCTGTTGAGTTACCAAGTCAATTCATGGAAAATTGGTGTTGGCAAAAAGAAGCGTTGGCTTTCATTTCTGGTCATTATCAAACGCATGAACCATTGCCAGATGATTTACTTGAAAAAATGCATCGTGCTCGAAATTTTCAATCTGGCATGATGTTGCTGCGGCAATTAGAATTTAGTTTGTTCGATTTTAGAATGCATCTGGAATATAACCCTGAACAGGGTGCGCGAGTGCAAGAAATTTTGGACGATGTTAGGGCAAAATATAGTGTGACACCGATTGCGCCTTATAATCGTTTTCAACATAGCTTTGGCCATATTTTTTCAGGTGGCTACGCCGCAGGATATTATAGTTATTTATGGGCTGAAGTATTATCGCAAGATGCTTTTTCAAAATTTGAAGAAGAAGGGATCTTTAACAAAGAAACTGGGCAGGCCTTTTTGCATAAAATATTAGAAAAAGGTGGCTCTGAAGAGCCTGATGTTTTATTTAGAGATTTTCGTGGTCGCGATCCTGACATCAGCGCATTGTTGCGTCACCGCGGATTAGTAGAGGGTGGGTGAGGCAATATGACGGTAGTTACACATATTTAATCGATTGGATAATCGATTATTTAGAATTGGGGTATTTTCTTTTATACCCAAAGTGTTAGCCGATAGCAGTTAGTGAGCTATCTTTTTTTACAGATAATAAGTATAATTATTGATACGGTTGCGATATTTCTTCTGAAAAGCCAATCGATAAAAACTGCTTACCTACCAAAACACATGTTTGCAGTGTAGTCACGTTGAAATTATTTTCGCGAGGTAACTATGAAAAGAGCAAAGCGCGACATGACAGAGAGAGCATATAAATTAGGATATAATCAAGGATTAAAAGGGCATGCAAAGGAACGGTGTCCTTATCAAGAAATAGAGAAAAGAGGCCAGTGGATGGGCGGTTGGCGACAGGGACACGCGTTTTATGTGGCAGGATATAGAATGCCATCGGAAGTATGGGCTCAAAGCGCAAGTGGTTAGGAAGCATCTTCAATAAAAATAAAAAACCCCGCAATATGCGGGGTTTTTTATTGTGGTGATAAAAAGTGATGAGCTTGTATTAAGAACAGTGTAAATTAGTAATAGGTTCATTTTATTTCTATCGTTAAGGAGATGAGATGAAAAATGCAAACCAACTGATTATATACCCAGAAGAATATTATGAAAGGTAGCAAAGAAAACAAGCGCAAAATTGAAGAAGTGCAAAAACTTCTTAAAAAGCAAAAAGTACATGCTGCCACATTGCTATTGAATGAGTTATTGAACGATCGCCCCAATGATCCTAAAGTGCTGGTTTTACTGGGCATCGCTGCATTAAAACAACATGATTTTTCCCAAGCAGAACAATTTTTTCTAGAAGCCTTACAAAAGAATAAGAATCTAAGTGAGGCACATTTTCATTTGGCATCTGTTTATCTGCAACTTGAGCAGTATGACAAAGCGATTGAACAATACCAAAAAGTAAGTCAATTCGACGCAACACATTTACAAGCCATGATAAATTTAGGATTGGCCTTTGAAAACAAATGGCGATTTCAGGAAGCTCAATTTGTTTATCAAAGTATTTTACAAGAAGATCCAGATAACGCTAAAGTTCTACTTCATTTAGGTGAAGTATTTATTAAATTAGGAAACATCCAGCAGGCAATTGAAACTTTTCAAAAGGGTTTAGAGGTTGAACCTAAATCAGCTGATTTTCTAAACCATTTAGGGTTGGCTCTTTTTGCGTTGAAAGAAAAAGCAAAAGCCCTAAAGTGTTTCCATAAAGTATTAGCGCTAAAACCGGATAATGTACAAGCGCTTTATAATATAACCTTATGTGATCCAGGTGCGATTGGGAAAGCCGATGAAGTCAAAAAAATACAACACTTACTAGAAAGTGATAATTTACCTGAGCATGATAGGATACTGTGTCACTTTGCACTGGCAAAAATTTATGAAAATAGCGGCCAAGACGAAAGAACTTTTTTTCATTACACGGCAGGCAATGATTTGTGCGCCAAACATCATTTTTTCGATGAAAGTGCTTTTATTCAAACCATCAATCACATCATGGAAATTTTTGATGAAGCGTTGATTCAAGAAAAAATGATTGTGCCCATTGCAGGTAAAAGTCCTTTATTTATTGTCGGCATGCCAGGCAGTGGAAAAAACCTGCTTGAAAAAATGCTTGTTCGCAATACAAAAATAACCTGCACCAGTCCTCAAAAATTATTCCAAGATTTAGCTAGAAAATACTTAGATTTTCCTGAAGGTGTTAAATCAGGTACCA
>CAYXVT010000150.1:0-4185 GCA_964468105.1 Uncultured Candidatus Berkiella sp.
TAAGTGCAAAGACGTTACAACATTTGTTAGAGACAACACCTGATAATGCAATAGGTCTTATCACTTCGGTAATGAGCTCACCCGATGGTTTAGGGCGTATCATCAGAGATGACAATGGGCATGTCATTAAAGTGGTAGAACAAAAAGATGCATCAGCCCAGGAACTGAAAGTGCGAGAAGCCAATACGGGTATTTATGTTGTGCCAGCAAAATATTTAAAGGACTGGATCCCGCAGCTCTCTAACGATAATCATCAGAAAGAATATTATTTGACCGATATCATTGCCATGGCGGTGAAAGACAAGATTGCTATTTCAACAGTGAACCCAAATCATCATTGGGAAGTGTTGGGTATTAATGATCGTCAGCAGCAATCAGAAGCAGAGCGATATTATCAGCAAGCCCTTGCTAAAACACTCATGAAAGAAGGTGTCTTGATTTGCGATCCCAATCGTTTTGATGTGCGCGGGACATTGAGTGCAAAAAATGATGTGGTGATTGATATTAACGCCGTTTTTGAAGGAAGTGTCACGCTTGGTAGTGGATGCAAAATTGGTCCCCAGTGTGTTCTTATTAATTGCACGTTGGGTGACAACGTAACGGTGCTTGCCAACTGCCATTTAGAAAATGCCAATATTGGCAACAACGTGACGATTGGCCCGTTTGCCAGATTACGTCCTGGTACCGTCTTGGCCGACGAGGTACGCATTGGCAATTTTGTCGAAGTAAAGAATACAAAAGTTGGCAAAGGGTCGAAAATAAATCACTTAAGCTACATCGGCGACACAGTCATGGGCGCGAATGTGAACATTGGGGCGGGCACTATCACTTGTAATTATGATGGTGTGAATAAACATCAAACCATCATTGAAGATGAGGTGATGATTGGCTCTGATACACAACTGATTGCCCCTGTTCGAATTGAAAAAGGCGCAACAATTGGTGCGGGCTCTACGGTGAATAAAGATGCCCCCGCAGATCAGTTAACATTAACGCAGCAACTGAATCAACGCAGTAAAAATTGGGAAAGACCCAAGAAATCCTCTAAAAATGATCACTAATATATAAAATATTAAAGGACAGTTTATGTGTGGGATAACCGCAGGAATAGCGCAAAGAGATATATCACCCATCCTATTGGAAGGATTAAAGCGGCTGGAATATCGTGGCTATGATTCAGCAGGTATGGCTGTTTTAAATGAATCTGGAAAGTTAGAGCGGCTTCGCATTTGTGGAAAAGTAAATCAATTGCTGCAAGCACATGATAAAGATCCTTTGTTAGGAAAAGTGGGTATTGCACATACGCGCTGGGCAACGCATGGTAAACCCAGTGAATCTAACGCTCATCCTCATATGTTTCAAAATAAAATTGCGTTGGTTCATAATGGCATTATTGAAAATTATCTTCACTTAAGAGATCAGCTTGAAAAGCGCAATGTTAAATTTTTCTCCGAAACTGATTCTGAAGTGATTGTGCAATGGGTTGGTGAAGAGCTCGAAAAATCAAATGATATATTGGCTGCAATACAGGCGACCGTAAAAGAACTGCGTGGCGCATATGCGCTAGTGGTTGTCTCTCAATCCACCCCAGATAGAATCATAGCTGCACGCCATGGCGCGCCTTTGGTGATTGGTCTTGGGGTAAATGAAAACTATGTCGCATCTGATAGTTTAGCTCTATTACCTTTCACTCAAGATTTTGTCATTTTAGAAGATGGTGATGTCGCTGAAATCTTTCGTGATAGTTACCATGTTTTTGACAGCCAAGGTAACAAGGTTGAACGCAAGGTAAGAAGAATTGCGCTCACCGTTCAAAGCACCGATAGAGGCAAGTATCGCCACTACATGCAAAAAGAAATATTTGAACAACCAGAAGCCATTCGCTCGGCAATTTCGGGTCGTCTTCATGAGAACGATATTCCTGATGCGATTTTTGGCGCAAGCGCAAAAGATGTTTTTGATAAAACCAAAGCGGTTCAAATTGTGGCGTGTGGTACCAGTTTTCACGCAGGATTGGTTGCTAAACATTGGATAGAACAATTTGTTGGGATCCCTTGTCAGGTCGATGTGGCAAGTGAAATACGTTATCGTCGGGTTGTGGTTAATCCTGGAACACTATTTGTTACGCTTTCTCAATCTGGGGAAACGGCAGATACATTGGCGGCGATGAGAGGGATTGTTTCAGATAATTATTCTGGAAAATTGGTGATTTGTAATGTTCCAGAAAGTTCCTTGGTACGAGAATCAGATTTGGTTTTATTAACACATGCCGGTCCTGAAATTGGCGTTGCATCAACAAAAGCCTTTACTACGCAACTGATTGCTTTGTTAATGTTAGTGCAATGCTTGGGGCGACGTAATGATAAAAATGAAGTCATGAAGCTTCAAATCGTTCAAGCTTTGCGAGCGCTACCTCAATTGGTTGAGCAAGTTTTGCAGCAAGATGAAGCGATTGCAAAATTAGCGCAGCGATTTGATGGGCGAGAGCATGCGCTCTTTTTAGGTAGAGGCATACACTACCCTATTGCTAAAGAAGGCGCTTTAAAACTCAAGGAAATATCTTATATTCATGCAGAAGCATACCCTGCTGGAGAATTAAAGCACGGTCCTCTTGCGCTTGTTGATAAGCATATGCCAGTTGTGGCGCTTGCGGCGCACGATCATTTGATAGAAAAATTAATTTCTAATTTACAAGAAGTCAGAGCAAGACAAGGAGAACTCATTGTCTTTGCAGAAAGAGGCACTAATTTAATTTCCAATAAAGAAATGACAGTTATTGAGATCCCACAGGTTGGAGAATTATTGGCGCCCATCGCCTTTACAGTATTGCTGCAATTATTGGCTTATCATGTTGCAGTGATGAAAGGGACAGATGTTGATCAGCCAAGAAATTTAGCAAAGTCAGTCACCGTTGAATAAAGCGATAAAAGTTTAATATGTGTGGTCGCTATGCTCTACACGCAAGTGAAAATGAAATTGTTTCTCATTTTCACTTGCGTCGCGGTTTTGCTATGCATCCGCGCTATAATATTGCGCCAACACAAACCATCCCTATTATTATCGAATGGGGAAAGCAGGTTGAATTTAGCCGATGGGGATTTATCCCTTCATGGGCAAAAAGTCCGGATGGCCAAATACCCCTTGGTCACATAAATGCACGCATAGAGTCTCTTACTGAAAAGCCCACATTTAAAGAGGCGATTAAAAAACAACGCTGTTTAATACCGGCCTCAGGTTATTTTGAGTGGCGAACCTTTGGTGGGAAAAAACATCCCTATTATATCTATATCAAAAATCAACCATTGCTTGCTTTTGCGGGAATTTGGTCATCATGGCGTACCTTGCAGGGCGATGAATTGCGTACCTGTGCTATTATCACTAGCGTTGCTCCTCAGGAATTTCAAATGCTCCACGATCGTTTGCCGGTCATTATTTCTTGTGAACAATATCAAAATTGGTTAGGCAAAGAGTATGCATATGAAGAAATGAAAGAAATGTTTTTTCAGCCAAGCCTTGACAATATTGGTATAAAACCAGTTAGTCCACGCATGAGTCATCCGCGATTTGAAGGAATTGAATGTATTCAATCGCTTTCGTGAACTTTTGCCCCCAAAGGGGTTTACTTGCGAAAAAGCGATTGGCATAATCGCCTGCGCAATAGTTGAAACCTTACTTTGATGAGGCGAAATCATCAAGTTTTCTAATAACAAAATGGAGAAATCAATGGCATCGTTACGGCAAAATACTAAATCCGCATCTCGCAAAAAGGTGGAAGAGTCCACTGATGCGAAAATGTCATTGCGTGTAAAGGCAATGAAAGATAAACAAACTCGTGTTGAAATTCTTCAGCACATTTCTGATGAAACGGGTTTGAAGCGAGTTGAAGTGGAAGCAGTATTCACTGAGATGGCTAAATTGGTCAAAGCCCATATGAAGAAACAAGGCTCCGGGGAAATTATGATCCCTAAATTGGGTCTCAAAATTCGTAAAGTTCGCCGTAAACCAACCAAAAAACGCGTCATGGTTAGCCCATTGACCGGTATGGAAGTGACCATTGCTCCTAAACCTGCTCGTGATGATATCAAACTGGTCGCATTGAAAGGTTTGAAAGAATCACTTTTAGGTTAAATGTATTTCAGAATTTGTTAATGGCACTTTGCCCTCTCCCGTTACGGGAGAGGGGAA
>CAYXVT010000150.1:4195-8904 GCA_964468105.1 Uncultured Candidatus Berkiella sp.
ATTTAATATCTTTCCAACAATCTTGATAATCTTTTTGTAAAAAGCCAGAAGTCAGCGCGAAAGGGGTTGGGATCCAAGGCAAACGAGTTTCAAACATAAAGGCAAGTGTTTGTATTTGTTTGACAGGAACGCACTTTTCTTGCATAGCCGTTTCGACAGTTTTAGCATCTGGGCCGTGGGCAGACATGCAATTATGTAAACTGCCACCGCCAGGTGAGAATCCTTCTGCTTTTGTATCATATACCCCAGTGATCAGCCCCATATATTCACTCATTACATTGCGATGATAGTAAGGAGGCCTAAAGGTATGTTCGGCAACCATCCATCTTTCTGGGAAGATCACAAAGTCCATATTGGCAACCCCATGGATAGGACTGGGTGAGGTTAGCACTGTAAAAAGTGAGGGATCGCAGTGATCAAAACTCACAGTATTAATGGTGTTAAAGTATTTTAATGAATATTTATAAGGAGCGTAATTGCCATGCCAAGCAACCACATTTAATGGTGAGGACGACATGGATGCTTGCCACAGCTGATTATTACTTTTGTTCAATAAAATAAAATCGCCACTTTTTTCTTCAAAGCAGGCGGTGGGGATTAAGAAATCCCTAGGATTTGCTAAACCATTGCTTCCAATTGGCCCTAAGTCAGGCAATGTGAGGGGTTGGCCATAATTTTCCCCGAGATACCCTTTTATCAAAGGACTCAGTAATTTAATTTGAAAGCGTATACCGCGCGGAATAACAGCAATATCGCCAGGTGAGATTTCAATTTTTCCAAATTCGGTGAATATCTCACAACTACCCAAATAGGGAACAAACAGAAGTTCGCCGTCTGAGTTGTAAAAATAGGTTTTTTCCATGGAGGCATTTGCAGCATAAAGATGTACGGCAACGCCCTGTTGTTCCACAGGGCTGCCATTATATAGAAGCGTTGTTAACCCCTGGACAAAATCAACATTCCCTTTTGGGGAAGGTAAAGGATCCCAGCGCATTTGGTTAGGGAGGCTTTGGCACCCTGCTGGGATAGCCATTCCTGGATGTGGCATAGGCTTAAATTCGCTGTGCACAACGGAAGGTAAAATTCTGTAAAGCCAGCTGCGTAAATTTTGATGGCGTGGCCTGGTGAAAGCACTACCGCTGAGCTGTTCGGCATAAAGCCCATAAGGGACTTTCTGAGGTGAGTTTTGCCCTATTGGTAAGGCGCCAGGCAAGGATTCGCTTTGCCATGCGCCACCCCATCCCGCAATATACTGATATTGATTAGTCATAACGTTATCCTAAACTTTCATGATAAAATTATCGCGTATTGCGATTAACCTGTGACTTAGTTAGACTCAGGCCATCTTAAGAAAATGAGAGGGTTGTCCTACTTTATTTAGGATATTTCATCTCATTTTCACTGTGACGTAAAGGGCTCTTACATGAAAAGCCGGAAAACCGCTTCGATTTTAATGCCAATCGCTATGTTTGGGGTTGCCACCTTTTTTTATCTTTATGAATTTTTGGTGCGCGTCTCGCCCAACGTATTAGAGAATGAGCTGATACTCGCCTTTAATCTTGATGCAAAAATGTTTGGCTTCTTCTCTTCGTGTTGGTACTGGGCATATGCCCCCTTGCAATTGCCGGTTGGTGCGTTAACGGATAAATATGGTCCGCGCCGCTTGCTTACATTTGCCATTTTTTTATGTGCAGGAAGCACATTAGCATTAGCGTACACAACGAGTTTTTACGGTGGTTGTATCATGCGCTTTTTTATCGGCGCTGGATCGGCTTTTGCTTTTATCAGTTGTATGAAAATTATTCATATTTGGTTTGATCATCACCTCTTTCCTCTGATGACCGGTTTAACATTAACTATAGGCACATTAGGGGCAGCAGCTGGCGGGATCCCTTTGTCGTTAGCGCTTGATTTTATGGAATGGCGGCAAGTGCTGATCTATGTCGGAATTGTTGGGCTCTTTCTGGCTGTATTAGCCTTTTTGTTAATTAAAGATCACAACCCAAATCATCCCGAAGTCTCTATGCGAAAAGAGGATACACCAGGATTTTGGCGTTGTTTAAGTGAAGTCGTGAGACAGCCTCAAAGTTGGTTTGTCGGGATCTATTGCTTCTTTGTGACCGCGCCAACAGATGCTTTTGGCGGCACCTGGGGCGTGAAATTTTTAGTGGATACTCATGGCATTTCACGAGATGTTGCTTCAACCGCTGCCGTCACAATGACTTTTGTGGGAATGGCTGTAGGCAGTCCTGTGTTGGGTTGGATTTCAAGTGTATTTGATAATCGAAAAATACCTATGTTTTTCTCAAGTGTTGTTGCTTCTGTTGCGCTGACCTTAATTGTCTTTTTGCCGCATTTGACAGGATTTTGGGCTTGCGTTCTTTTCTTCCTCTTTGGCAGTTCAGGAACGTATGTATTAGCTTTTGTCATGACGCGCCGCTTTACCAAAGCAACGTATGTTGCCACGGCCGTTGGTTTTGTGAACATGGTTTCCATGTTTGGTAGTGCCATTTTGACGTATATGGTGGGCTGGTTATTGGATGCGGTGAGTTCTGGGGCTTTAGCGTCGTCAGGAGAACGGATCTACACCGTTAGCGATTATCATATTAGTTTAATTGTTCTTCCTATCTTTTATGCCGTTAGTGCTTTACTTGTTGTACCCTTCATACGTGACGGGAAGGAATTGAAACAAAATGCTCATCACGGATGATCAAACATCTCAAGAAAATTTTTTGGGAGAGCTTAATGGTGCACAATATCAAGCGGTAACTTCTCAAGCACAACGGCTTTTGATTTTAGCAGGAGCGGGTAGTGGTAAAACCCGCGTATTGGTTCATCGCATTGCCTGGTTGATGACACAGCAGGGCGTATTGCCCCATCAACTCTTGGCCGTAACATTTACCAATAAAGCGGCAGGCGAGATGCGCCATCGTATTGAAAAAGTCGCAGGCCAAGTGACCTCGCGGCTTTGGGTGGGTACCTTTCATGGCTTATCACATCGCATTTTGCGTCAACATGCTCAAAGCGCGCATCTTCCAGACAATTTTCAAATAATCGATGCCGATGATCAATTACGGCTAATAAAACGACTCATCAATGAGCGTGGCTGGGATGATGAGGCGTGCGAGCCAAAGCGCGCAATGGGGTTTATCAATCGGCAAAAAGATGAAGGGAAAAGAGCAGGTTCGCTGCCCATTTCAACATTGCCAGAAATTGCTATGTTTACGGAGCTCTATCGACTTTATGAGCAGCATTGTCAACGCGCTGCTGTTGTCGATTTTGCTGAAATTTTATTACGTGCTTATGAATTATGGCGAGACAATCCCGACATTTTAGCGCAATACCAACAGCGCTTTCGTCATATATTGGTTGATGAGTTTCAAGACACCAACACCATCCAATACGCATGGCTGAAATTATTATGCACCAATGATAATCACATTATGATTGTGGGTGATGACGATCAATCCATATATGGATGGCGTGGTGCAAAAATTGAGAATATTCATCGATTTCATAAAGACTTTACCGATGTTATTACCATTCGGCTTGAGCAAAATTATCGTTCAACCAGCACCATTTTAGCGGCGGCCAATGCTTTAATTTCTAATAATTCCTCTAGATTAGGCAAAGAGTTATGGACGCAAGGTATTGTTGGTGAAAAGTTAACTTTGTATGGCGCTTTTAATGAAATCGATGAGGCGCGATTTATTGTTGACCACATACGGCAGTGGTGTCATGGGGGCGGCAGCTTTGAAGATATCGCAATTTTATATCGTTCCAATGCGCAATCACGGGTTTTAGAGCAAGCACTTCGCCAAGCGAGTATCGCTTATCGCGTTTATGGGGGCTTGCGGTTTTTTGATAGAGCGGAAATAAAAGATGTTTTGGCCTATATGCGATTGTTGGTCAATTTGCATGATGATACGGCTTTTGAGCGCGTTATTAATTTACCTCCCAGAGGCGTGGGTGAGCGCACGCTGACTAGCATACGCGAATTAGCGAGCGCCTCTCAAATTTCCTTATGGGCTGCTGCTAAAGCGTATTTTCCCACCATTCCTTCGGGTCGAATAAGTAATGGCTTGCGGCAGTTCTTCGAGTGTGTGGAAGATATGCTCACTCAAGTCAATGTCCTCACCTTGTCAGTGTTAGCGCAATATGTGTTACAAAAGAGTGGGTTATTGATGTATGTCAAAACTCAACCCGGCGAGCGGACTCAAGCAAGGGTAGAAAACTTGCATGAATTAGTACAGGCTTGCTCACAATTTCATCAGTCACATGATGAAATGTTAGAACAAACAAGTGAGCATAGTGGTGAAACCTTACCTTCCTTTTTATCTGAGGTGGCACTAGATGCCGGTGAGCGTGAAACCGATGATGGCTCATGCATCAAATTAATGACGCTGCATTCAGCCAAAGGTTTAGAATTTCCACTTGTTTTTCTCACAGGTATGGAAGATGGTCTATTTCCGCATCATCGTTGTTTTCATGACAGAGCCCTTTTAGAAGAAGAGCGACGCTTATGTTATGTGGGTCTCACGCGAGCAATGCGTAAACTCTATTTAACCTATGCAGAAAAACGTGCTTTTGCAGGTTTGTCTGGGGTCAATCGCCCTTCTCGCTTTATCGACGAAATTCCTTCTCCTTTAATTGAAGCGGCCAATATGAACGCGAAAATATTGATGCCCTCCCATGCGCCGGTGGCAAGA
>CAYXVT010000151.1:0-1450 GCA_964468105.1 Uncultured Candidatus Berkiella sp.
ACAAGAACAAAAACCAGTACCTGTGCCAGTACAGGTACCAGGACGACGACAAGCTGTAGTTCAGGATGCCACCGAGCGATTTGAATTTCAATTAGATCCCATTCACACCACGCAATGTGTTGAAAATATATTGATACAACTACGAATCAACCCCAATGTAACTATTGCAGAAATTTCTTTAGTAACAAATAAAGCGTTTGTTACTGTAAAAGAAGGAACAGGAATGACTCCGCAAACAATCATTGAACTTATAAATAGTACTCCCGGTCTAGCAAAAACATTCCCTAACGCTAGGCTATTAACACATAAGAAGAAAATCCGATATTAACCACCCAGGGTGGCTGGGGATGTTTTTGCATGATCGATGGTTAACATAGGTAAGTAAAAAAAGCCTAATTGAGTAGCGGCTCAGGTCCGAATTATCGCTTTTTCATGGTAAATGATTTTAAATTCAGACCTGACCCACTACACACATCCATCAGAGATCAGGCCTTCGTTGTTAGGATTTTATAACCGTTGTCCTGGTTGTTTCCTATGGCGGGTATCCTGGTTGTGTCTCTGGGGATTTTCTTCTCTTTTTTTAACTACCAATTCTTCAAGACGAGTCGATTTTCGCTTGCTTACAATTAATGCAGGTGGTGTCTCAAGTAGTTTGGATTTTGGTGTTAATAAAGATGGGGCTACCAAAGGTATATATTCCGAATAGTCCTTAAGTTTGATAGCATTTGCAACTTGCTTTATCCGTGCCGTTGCCCGATTAATGAAAAATGCAGTCACCCAGGCAGGTGCAAAATTCATTATTTTTCCTAGCAAAAAGTTAAACAGACTCTTTTTTTCTAGTGATCTAAAAAGTGATGCAGAATCAGTGCCCAGTTTCTGATTCAGGGAAACAAATTGACGCATTTCTTTTTCATATTTTTCAGCTGCAATCATGTGATTTCCATTTGCCGCCGCTAATTCTCCAGCAAGTACATAGGCGCCAATTAGCGCAAGACTAAGACCTTGTCCAGAAAAAGGCGAAGGACAATATCCTGCGTCTCCTAGTAAGACTACTCTTCCCTCAGACCAATGATCCATTCGAATTTGAGTGGCCTCATCAAAGAAAAAATCAGGCGCCTTAGACATCATCTCAAGCATATAGGGGACTTCCCCGCCAATTCCTTTAAAAGCATTTCCTATTAATTTCTGTTGTGCTGAAGTATTCTTACGGTCTATATTATTCTCTGATACAAATGCAAAACTTGCTCTGGCATCGGTATCACCCCGCGTTCTCCATAGAACCGCTGCTCTACCCAATTCAGTGTATTGCATTTCCATACGTTCCAATTTCGGATAGTTCTGGATCGTAAATACAGATAAAAGTACACCAAGCTTCTCAGAAAAATTCGATTCATCACCAAATGCAATTCTACGAACGCGAGAGTGAACGCCATCAGCGCCAATGACAAGA
>CAYXVT010000151.1:1460-8894 GCA_964468105.1 Uncultured Candidatus Berkiella sp.
ACTTATTCTTTTTGAAGTTAACCGTTATATCGTCACTGTTTTGAGTAATTCCCTGTATTTCATCGTTATAAATAATTTCAACATCCGGTATTTTACTCAATAGAATCTCAGACAAATTACCTCGCATGATTTCTAGATCATCATCCACTCGATGACCAAAAGCATCTCCGCTCATTTCATGAATGACCTTACCATTTTTATCAACGAGTTGAGCACCATTCATATCCGTTGATGCTTTGACAACATCATCGTATATTCCCATTCGTCGTAAAATTTGTGTAGCACTTCCTCGCACATCGAGTTTATAGCCACCAGTAGGTAACTCTGGTTGCAATTCTATCAATGTTGGCGTGAATCCATATTTTTTTAGCCAGTAGGCCGCTGTTAGCCCTGCTGGGCCCGCCCCTGAAATTAGTATTTTCATATACACCTCAATCTAAACAATATTTATATTATCGGCCTCACCAACCGACCGTCGGTCATATTGAGCGTATTGAATAAATTTGTCAACAACCCTGTTATAGGCTTATAAATAACTTCATATAAATCAAATAGTTAGTGCTTATTTAATTAGGCGCTTTCTGAAATAAAGCTAAGTGTTCCGGATTTAACGTCTAACAAACGTTCAAGAATCGATTGCCCTGCTTTTAATAAGGCAGTACGTTTTTTGGGGGACCAGTTAAAAAGCCCTGAATCTAGGACGAACAATGAACCAGCAAGGATAAGTTGAACTCCCTCAACTGGAATTGACATTTTGAATATGCCATCTTTATAACCTTGTTCAAAAACCTGAGCCATTAAGGGCGCTATACGATCTATGGTACGAATATTTAATTGTTCCTGAAGCTCTCTATTCTCAGGTTTATGAATAATCTCCATTATCGGGAGTTTTAGTTTTTCTTTCTTTTTGGGCCCGCTTATCATGAGTTTTAATTTTTCAATTGCTGAGATATTTTTGGACTCAACAATTGATTTAAAATAAGCTTCGACATCATTTGCAATATTTTCAACCAAAGCATGAAGAATATCTTGCTTAGATTTAAAATAATAATAGAGGGTGCCTTTAGCAATACCCACTTCTTTGATAATGGCTTCAACTGATGTCTTGATATATCCATCCCGCTCAAAAAGCTTTTCTGCGGCAAGAAGGATTTCTTCTCTTCGTATTTCAGGTTGCTTTACAATCCTTTTCAAAGATTTTACTCATTACACCTATGGTAAGGGAGATCAGCTTATAATATGAAAAACCGTCAGTCAATAAAACGGCACTACACCTACAATAGGCTTTTTCACGTGGGGTCAGACCCCTAAGTTGGTTGACCATATCAGGGGTCTACCCCCCTCCTCACATTACTACTTCCGTGGTTTAATTTTATTTTCGCTTTTTTGGGCCGCTTCCTCAATACCTGGGTTATCCCGTATCATGTTAATTCGCTGTGTCGTTTTGTCAAAGATCTCCTGCCTTAAGTCACCACGTCTATTACCATCTTCACTTCTTCTATATTCATCTCTCTTATCGCTTATTAATTGTAATAGTTCGCGATATTCCTGTACAACTTCTGTATTAGCAGGTGCATGAATGAATAGCGGATTTGAATGTTGACTTTGATATACATGAAAACCAGATAGCTGAGACGGACCTTGTTGTGATAGTACTGGAGTTGCTGGAGATTCTGCTGCTGGTTCCGCTGATTGAAATACTGGTAGTGGCGTTACTGCTGCGGGTATTACCTGAGCTGGAGCTACCGGCGATTGAACTTGTCCACCAAGCTTAGGAGCATATTTTTCAAAAAGACTAATTAACTGCTGTTTTATTTGTTCATGACTAAGGCTTTTCATTAGAGCATCAATTTCACCATTTATATTTTTTAAACCTCTAAAATTTCTGATGGCTTTAATATCGTTAATAAAATTTCTTATTTTAGCAACGTCATTTTGCTTTACTCTATCAAACCCGATGGCAGTATGATCACTTTGAAAATTTGATTTAACAAATGCATCGAGTGACTGAACAAGATTGTCTCTCTCTTTTCTTGTTTGCCGAGCATTTGGTTTTAGATTGGAAAAAGCGTCTTTAACACTTTCTTTTATTCCTAATAAGCGATTAGCGGCAGTATGTAGTGCTTCACCTGTAGCATTGGCTTTATGATTTTGTCTTTTTTGTAGTTCCTGTTGATTGAGTTGATTATCTACTGCTTTTGAAAGAAGTGTAGACGACCATTTAATATCTTTATCTAAATTAGGATAATTTATCATCGTTCCAGATTTTAACATTTCTCTATAAACATCCAACCTAAATTGTGCATTATATGCGTTCATGTAATATTTAAAAGCTTGATTTTGCTCATTTGTCAAAATATCCGACTCACCTATCCCCATTACTCTGGTTTTTATAAATTTACCAAGATTTTTTTGATTTATTTCAGGATATTGTTCATGCAAAGGTGCATCGGGATGATGGATTTGCAAAACAGCATCTTCTTCCGAAAATGGTTTGAGTTTTGCATTAAAAGCATCCAAAAGATTTTCAATGGTATTTGAATATTCTCCTCTTTTCATATTTTCATTTGCATCTGAATTTAAGTGTGCTTTTCGTTTTGGTTCGTTATTATCTGTTAATTCAAATCCAATCTGTTCTAAAAATTCATGTGTAGACATGTTTTCTACTTCATGAAATCTGGTTAATGGGGTCATTTCTATGGAATCAGGATATTTTGATATTAACTGTTTTAATGCACTTTCAACATCAACTTCACAGAATTGATTTGGATTAATTTCTATAGGATGGGGTTCTAGAACATTAAGTACCACAGGTTCTGGTTGATTATTATAGATATAAATAGGATATTCAATGCCAGACTTTTCCTTTAATTGTTGTTTTATCAGCATCAGTTTAAGTAATAAATCAGGATGGTCTTTTACATCAGAGGCTAAAGCGCCTATAAATACCATTGAATTATTAGTTACCTTCAGTAAAGCCTCATTCATTCCTCTTTTAAAATTTGGTTCTGAGGAACTAAAAAGTCGAGCTCCTTTTTTACGAGGTGTGCTTACATATTGTGCGGAGCGTATATTTTCTTTATCTACATAAGGCAATCTTTCTTCATGGGGTAACTCAGCCAAATCCTTCCTGATATTTGCAATTGCTTTATAAGTGGGTCGTCCTTTGGAATTTTTTGCCCAATAAGTTGATTGAGAATCAACATGTGAAAAACTTTTAACAAGACAATTCTCCATATCAATTCCCACAAATATTTTACCAGAAAAATCATATAGATTTTGTGTTACTGAGTACTTTGTTGGTGGCAAAACAGTAGTGGATATGATGGGGTGAAACGCATAATCTTCACGATCCCTCTCAGTCGTTCCACCGTCTTCTCTAAGATTATTAATGATTCTGCGATCTTCAATCTTTTCAAAAAGTGAACCAGCAGGATCTGGTGTAATATGGATGGCAAGGTGACCTTGTTCATGTAACCTTGCTATATCTTTTTTACCAGTGGAAAAATCATGCATATCAACGCTCAACTAAAGGTTGAGAACTATATACAAGAAGTATCATAACTATATTTTAATTAATAGTTGTATTTCCATAGTTTAAGTTAAAGAAAATCGATAAAAACAATTTGGGCCAGCCGGTCTTGTCTGTCAATGCCGTGGAAAACCATCAAACCGACGTTATAAGGATGAGCTGAGACAAACAGCGATTGACCTAATTAAACGTGATTTTTATGAGTGGACCAACGCTTGCTGCTGAAAAATTATACGAATACCACAATATCAAAATAAGCAAAGAAACAACCAGTGTATGGATGATTGAAACTGACATTAGTGCAGCTCATCAGAAGCGTATTCCTAAACTACACCCTTCCAGAGAACGACGCTCTTGCCTAGGTGAACTTCTTCATATTATGGTTCAAGCTAAGGATTTTTATGCCAATTTAGTCCTTACTGTTCCATAAGAGCGGTTTATAAATAACGATAAGTGAGAATGCTTAAAGTGTAAAATTACAAGTGTTTTCTTAATTTGCTGTTAAACTGAAGGAATTGAACCACTACTCCCAAGGTAGCTTGGGAATCCCAGGTAATTACTTGATAATGCGTTTCAACGCTACAATTAGAGGATCACCCATATTGTGTAAGTGCATTTAAATAAATAATTAACCTATCAGCAAACATACCTATATTTTACCGATTCAGCATATCATAATATTGGAAGTACCAATTTTAATGGTGATAATCTATTTTTACAACGGTTGTAGGTTGTAATCAGGGGTTTGTATGAAATTAATATTGACATTAAAATCCGTTACATATTTGATGTGTTTATTTATACTTTCTCCGGTATTCGCCGCCACTTCGGGGGGCGGAGGATCTGGTGGCTCAAACCAACCCACTTCTGTATGTAATCCTTATTCAGGAAATTTATTTCAAGTTTGTCAGTCTTATTGTGATATTCTCGATTGCGATAACCCAGCTCATACCGCGCCTAATTTATTATGTTTGAGTAAATTGTTAACCTGGGAAGTTATTTCAAAAGGTGCCGCAATACCATGCCCGACGGATGCTTTACTCGTGAGCCAAATAGCAAGCGTTTCAGGTATTACCCCTTCTGATTCCATTAGTGCAAATGTAGGGCAAGTAGTCACTTATAACGTTAAAATCATGAATCAAGCTAAAAAATATGTGAAGGTGACGAGTATTAAAGATGCTGTTAATGGCGGTGCGCAAGTGCCGATGAGTTGCACATTTTCACCCGTGCTTCCTGGGTATCTTGCCCCTGGACAAGTTTCACAATGCCAATATACCTACACTATTTTGCCAAGTGATGCTGGTGTTACCATCCAAAACAAAGTGTTTGTTAATGGTAAAAACATACTAGGTCTTGCGCTTGCTCAAGCGGTGGCGACAACAGTGGTGGATGTTTCCCAAGGTAATGCCGGATTTACGTTGATCCCTGCTTCATTTACTTTTCCTGATTTGACTGTGGGTGCTTCATCAGGCTTACTACCTGTGGCTACCCTAACTAACACTGGTAATACAGCGCTGCAACTTTCAGAAAATATTGCGGTTACACCGTTTAATATAATTAGTGTGCAAATTGGCTCCACTAATGCTGATGATTGCTTTGCTAATTCAATCATAGCTGCGGGAGGTAGTTGTACTTTTTATATTGGCACTACAGGCGTAGCAGTTGGAACAGCTACAATTAATATGACAGTGACAGATACCAATTCATCACAAGCAAAAACTTTTGTTAGTACTATAACGGTGCATTAGCTCATCTATAGTACTAAAGTCGAAGATTTAAGTATTTGCTATAATTAATGGTGTCAGCCACCAAGTTGGTTGACCACATTAAGGGTCTGGCCCAATTTAATGATAAATAATTTTAAATTATTTGAAAAACTTTATGAGCTTACAAAACATCAACGTTGCAATGAAGATCTACCCCACAAAAAAAAGCGCCTCCTCTTGGATTATTGTCGACACTGTATGCCCCTAGGTTTACCTCAATTTTTGCAAGGATGAGTTACTTGAAAGAAAATCTAAAAAAGTAAATCGCTCTAAATCATTGAGTTCTGAACAAAGATTTTCAGAACATATAAACTTATGAGGACGCACTAAGATGAGTCCTTGTAAGCGTATAACAATTTAACTTTAATTACTGTATAGATCTTATCTTATAATACAAACCGCTGGTCCCAAACCAATATTAGATAGAATTTTTATGGCTTTGCTTTAATTTGCATCATGTTAACATAAGTTCTTTATCTAGATGAGGCCCCTAACATGACAACACTTGGTGCAACACAAACTCAATTAAATCAAATTTGCTCATCACTATTTGATGAAATGGGATTACCAAATGATGAAGCCATAGAAGAATTAGATCATTTTTTAAAATCCAGATCCTTAAAAGGTATTGATTTAGATGCAACGATAAAAACCAGTATCCCAAATCTTTGCACTGTGTTTGAAAGTATCAAGGCACTTACCGTACACGATTATTATCATCCACTAATGATAATTTGTAAGAAATTTCCCAAAAGACATGATTTCGAATTTTTAGATGCTAATACTTATTTAAAATTGAATGCTTTAGAAAAAGCAAAAAAGCAAGCAGCTAGCACCTTCCCCACGTACCCTGCCCCAATACCCGCTCTAACACCTTCACTTGCGACTGTCCAAGCACGACGCACCCCAGGCTCGTCTAGTAAAGCTGTTCTTAACCCAAGCCTTTATATTGCCGTTGCAGATCAAACTGAAAAGGCTGACATTCTTTCAGATAAACCGACGAATAAGTCGTCTTTCAAAAAGAAATAAGCTTCTTAACCAGCATTTTCAGTTTCTATCCTAAACTAGGATATTGTTTGTTTAAGATAGAGCAAGAAATTTAATTTTTAAGATACATTCGACAACAGCAAAAAGCGTTTAGTTTTTTTAGGCGTGTAGACGGGGCTGACCCTGATAGATCCCCTCCTCACATTACTACTTCCGTGGTTTAATTTTATTTTCGCTTTTTTGGGCCGCTTCCTCAATACCTGGGTTATCCCGTATCATGTTAATTCGCTGTGTCGTTTTGTCAAAGATCTCCTGCCTTAAGTCACCACGTCTATTACCATCTTCACTTCTTCTATATTCATCTCTCTTATCGCTTATTAATTGTAATAGTTCGCGATATTCCTGTACAACTTCTGTATTAGCAGGTGCATGAATGAATAGCGGATTTGAATGTTGACTTTGATATACATGAAAACCAGATAGCTGAGACGGACCTTGTTGTGATAGTACTGGAGTTGCTGGAGATTCTGCTGCTGGTTCCGCTGATTGAAATACTGGTAGTGGCGTTACTGCTGCGGGTATTACCTGAGCTGGAGCTACCGGCGATTGAACTTGTCCACCAAGCTTAGGAGCATATTTTTCAAAAAGACTAATTAACTGCTGTTTTATTTGTTCATGACTAAGGCTTTTCATTAGAGCATCAATTTCACCATTTATATTTTTTAAACCTCTAAAATTTCTGATGGCTTTAATATCGTTAATAAAATTTCTTATTTTAGCAACGTCATTTTTCAATATTTGGAAGAATTTTACCTTAAACTCAGATTTTTTTGCGGCACTACGTTAGCATCGTTGAAAAGTTCTTGGAAAATATGATCCAAATCAGCAAAAGGCCCATCACCCAAATCATCCACATCGTCCATGTCATCCAACGCATCCATATCACCGAAATTAAAATCACCTAAAATTTGAGTGAACTCTTCTCCTCGTAATGGAGAAGAATTTTCTCGCATAGAGCTAAAACCTGGCGTATAACTTTGTCGTGTTGCTTCAGTAGAGTCTGTTGCAGCATTATCACTGTTTAAAGTTGTAACAGCATGTATAAATTCTTCACGCTGCTTTTTTTGGCGTACTTTTAGCAAAGATACA
>CAYXVT010000152.1:0-8852 GCA_964468105.1 Uncultured Candidatus Berkiella sp.
GCTTAGAAAAACATATCTAAGATTAGTTAACTACCCAAAGATTAGTAAACACATATAAAACTCTCAACATTTCAATTAAAATGGCCGTGCTTAAATTTTGCCGAACTGAAATGCTTGCAGTAAATTGGGGTATAGCATGAGAGAACTTAATGTAAATGAACTAAAAGAAGTCACTGGTGGATTTGATTTCCCCATTGCCGTTATGGCTGGCGCAAATCATTGGGATTTTGATGTCTTTTTTCAAAAATTGCTCATTTTTGATATTGCTCTAGCGTGCTTATCCACTACCATAAAAATAGGACCTGTTGGCTTAGTTGTTGGTATACCGGCTGGGGCATTTTGGGCTTACGTTAATGGCTATTCCGGCTATTACATTGGCGAGTGGCTTGCCACTAAAATGGCAGCAGATTAATTTAAGACATTCACAAGTTATATCATAAAGAGAGTTAAGCCACAGCTAGGCTTAACTCTTTTGATCCTTGCTTTTAACAAGTCTAAAACCAATATGGGAAGTCCCCGTATCTGGCGTTTGTCCTCTTCTTGCACTTGGCCTGTAGCTTTCACAATAACTTTCATTGCAAAGAAATGACCCGCCTTTTATAACACGCTTTTGTGCGTAAGGATCGTGCGGATCAAAACCATGAGCAGGACCACTGCTATCATGACAAATAGCTGTTTTTGCATGTTCTTGATGAATGGTTGCGTGATACCAATCATTTGTCCATTCCCAAACATTGCCAGCCATATCAAATAGACCATAACCATTGGCAGGGTAAGACATAATAGGTGAAGTGCCTTTATAGCCATCTTCGGCTACAGCATGATGAGGAAACTCTCCTTGAAAAGTATTCGCCATAAATTTGCCATTAGGTTTGAATTCATCTCCCCAGGAAAATCTTTTATCTACCAAGCCACCTCGTGCGGCATATTCCCATTCTGCTTCTGTTGCTAGACGTTTTCCTGCCCATTTCGCATAGGCATTAGCATCTTCCCAAGAAACATGAACCACGGGATGGTCTTCTCTCCCCTTGATATCACTCATCGGTCCTTCTGGATGTTGCCAATTAGCACCCGGCGTCCAAGTCCACCATGCTGAAAGATCACTTAAGGAAACAGGATTAGAGGGAGGTGTGAAAACTAAGGAGCCTGCAACTAATAAACTATCATCTGGCTTTTGCACATTAGGCGGTAATTGTTTTTTGAGATCTTCCCAATCTGGTTTTTTCTCTGCGGTAGTGACATAGCCTGTTTCATGAACAAATTTTTGGAATTCGGCATTGGTGACAAGATTTTGATCTATCCAGAAACCTTCAAGCTCAACTTTGTGTGCAGGTCTCTCATTGGCCTGACTTTTTGGATCATTTGTGCCCATTGTTGCAATGCCACCAGGGATCCACTTCATTCCTTCAGGCGGTATCGATTCGCTAGCATATTGAAACCCTAAGAAAGCGGCAATTGTAATAAATACAACGACGCTCACGGCAATACCCTTTGACTTAAATCGCTGTTGCATCAATCAAACCGTCCCTGTTATCTGATAGACCCTACTCTTTAGCCTAATCGAGAGTGCTTAAAAATACGAGGCCGCTTAACCTATTTTTTTACATAATCGTGATATTTAGCTAAATAAATATCAATTCTAATGAAAAAGCCCTGTTTACTGGTAGCAAACAGGGCTTAGCATTTAACAATTGAAAATACTACTGACCTTGATGAGCCTCAATAGCTTCCTGAACCTGCGCTTTAACTGCTTCTAAGTTAAAGGAAGCAGGTTTTTGCATAGGAGGGAACTCGATAGCCGTTTTAGCAAGTTCGCCTACCTTATCTTGTACAAAAACAAACCGCCAGAACTCACGTGCAATAAAATCATTCATGTAGGCTGGAGAACCTTCTTTAATGTTCATTGCTTGAAAGCGTTCAAAAGGATCTTGACGCAAATTAGTGATTAATGGCATGTTTACAGCTGTTTTTGGACCGATCCAGCCATCTGGTTGATCGATAAAGCGAAACTTAAAGTCATCAATTCTAAGTGCACCTAAACGCGCCTCAGCAAAATAAAAGATCTCATGGCGATTTGAAGGACCTTGACCGGTTATGAGATTGGTTTGATTATAACCATCTAAGTGAACTTTATAGTTTTTACCATTAAGTTGTTTACCAGCTTTGAGTTCTTCTACAATATTAGGATTTCCAGCTGCTGCAACCAAGGTTGGGAACCAATCAAGGCCTGAAAACATCCCATTTTCCACTTTGCCTGCGGGCACATGTCCTGGCCAACGAATCAGAGCAGGAACACGGAAACCGCCTTCATAGATAGTTCCCTTGGCTTGCTTAAAGGGGGTCATACCACCATCTGGCCATGTGAACACTTCCGCACCATTATCAGTTGTGAAAACAACAATCGTATTCTCATCTAAACCATTATCCTTAAGGTATTTCATTACCGAACCAACGATATCATCTAATTGCGCCATCCCTGCTTCTTCTTTACCATAATTGGTATCAGAATTCATCATGGCTTTGTATTTGTCTGAAAGGAAAGTCCAAACGTGCATTCGAGTTGGATTTAACCAAACAAAGAAGGGCTTACCATCTTTTCTGGCATTATCCATAAAGGAAATGGATTTGGCTAAAATTTCATCATCTATGGTTTCCATACGCTTTGGATCAAGCGCTCCTTCATCTGTCACTTTTTGCATCCCTACTTTACCCCAACGAGGTTCATCAGTGGCATCGTCGGTTGTCGTTGCTTCACATTGAACCATATTGCGTGGACCATATTTTGCGCGAAACGCCGGATCTTTAGGATAGGAATACCAATAAGGATCTGACATTGCATCTAAGTGATACAGATAGCCATAATACTGATCGAAGCCATGTAAGCAAGGTAGATATTTGTTTAAATCGCCTAAGTGGTTTTTACCAAATTGACCTGTTGCATAGCCCATCTCTTTCAATGCAGTTGCTATTGTTGGTGCTTGAGCAGGCATACCCACATCAGCTCCAGCTTGGCCCACAGTTGTGAGACCTGTACGGATAGGGAGTTCACCGGTAATAAAATTAGCACGGCCTGCTGTACAACTTGCTTCGGCATAGTAATCAGTAAATCGCATGCCTTCAGCAGCAAGCTTATCAAGGTTAGGGGTTTTACCAGACATCATCCCCTGATGGTAAGCTCCAATATTAAACCAGCCAATATCATCGCCCATAATCACAATAATATTGGGTTGTTTACCCTCTTGCTGTTTAGTCGCTTCTTTATGTTTTGCTGCACTGGCTGAAAATGCAACCCCTGAGAGGGCAGCAATTAGCACTGCGCTTTTTAGTGACAGATCAATATTTACACGCATAAGCCTTTCCTTCACATTCATAGAGGGTAATTGCATAGGTTACAATCACACCGTTTAGTTAAAAATGAGATCAATAGAAAACAACCCATAGATCAACTTTTAACAAGTTTGTGAAAAGATCTGCTTATAATGTCAGCTGTGGCATACATACATTTATATTGGAATATTTAAGCTTTTAATGGCATCGCCGATAAAATTGTTAATCCATTTTCAATAAGATAGAAAAATGAAAAACATTCTGATATCACTTCTATTAGCTCCATTTATTTCAACCTGTTTTGCAATGGGTCCAAATGAAATAATGTTAAATGGTACAAAGTTCATCAAAAACATTGAAAAATCAAAAAATAATACGATTTCAGCTGAATACTCCCCAGCCAATGGCAATTCATCAGAGAGTATTATCATTACGCATGTACTGGATAAAAATGATCCCAGCCAGATTGCTTCTGGGTTGAAAGGAAAAAAATCAATTGAAGTTGTTGACGTTGATGCGGTGAAAGAAGATCGCTCTGATATGCTTGTTACTTTTGTTAAATTTGATTTACCCAATTTAAAAGTTCAAAACAATCTTTGTCGAATAGTTAAAAGTGCAAATAATGGTAGTATTGTTTTTCAATATGTGGATACAAAGAGACTGAAAAGTTCAACAGACGGAGCCACTTTTCCTGACTTCACTCAAGTGTCAGAAAATTTGAAGCAATTACCTATTGAAAAATATTCAACGACGCTTTCACAAACACAAACAAGATCATATGAACCAAACCGTAACTACAGCTATGACAACCTACCCTGGTATAAACGTCCTAATGCCAGAGCTGGGGTACAATATTATCCCAATAGAGCGCCCACTGGTCGCAATACAATCTACAGATAAATGCTAGGAAGCAGACCCCTCAGATACAGCTGAGAGGTCTGACTCCAATTTAGGCTGATTTTTTACTAAAGGCTTGAGCCGCACGTTTTTTCATCATCGCTTTTGAGACATCTTCTATGTGAGTGGAAACAAACCATCTATGTCCAAAAGGGTCTTCCACTGCCCCACTACGATCACCATAAAACATATCTTGTACTGGGCGTTTAATGATAGCCCCCAAAGAAACGGCTTTTTCAACAACATCATCGACATTTTTAATAAATAAGTGAATGCTAATAGCGGCATTTCCACCTTCTTGGGGCCCGAGTGCTCCCATTTCTGGACATTCATCTGCCAGCATGATTTTAGAATCACCTACGTTTAATTCTGCATGACTAATTTTTCCATCGGGCTGTTCCATGCGCATAACTTCTTTGGCACCAAAAACTTTCTTATAAAACTCAAGCGCTTTAGCCGCATTTTTTACAATTAGATAGGGAATAACACTGTTATATCCTTTTGGAATAGCAGATACTTTCTTCTTTGCTTTTGAGGTCACTTTCTTTGTAGCTTTTTTAGTCGGCTTTTTTTTAAGATTCTGGACGTTTTTCTTAGTAGTTGAACTTTTTTTCTTAGATTTAGGAGCTAATTTTCTTGCCATGTCTGTTCTTCCTGTTGCAGATGATAAATTTCAAAATGGAAAATGCCTCTTAACGCATGGAACGCATTTGACCTTGATGTGATTTCTCGTCAATTTCTTCTTGAGTCAAATCAGAACCTGAGCTGAATTGAAAGTCTTTTAAGAATTTTTCAGATTTCTCTGACATTCCAGTACATCCTTCCAAACTGACAGCGGTTATACAAAATATAAGCAATATCATTACTTTCATTGCCAAGGATCCCCTCTTGGATTGAAGTGACATCATAACTAAAAGATTAGCGAGATTATATACTTATTGTGCGAAATTATAAAATTAAAAATACAGTACTGAACTGAATAACAATATTTTATCAATTTTTAAACTTAAACTATTTTTTCTAAACTACAATTATATCAATACAGTGCATTAGCTAACGGCTTAAGTTCACCATAAAATGTTAAATCAAGCAAAAGACAATTTGCAAGATTTCGTCACTCTTTCTGAAAAAGAATTGTTGATAAAATTCAACAGTTCAATTGAAGGGATCAGCAATACTGAGTCTAAAAGACGGCTCAAAGAATATGGTTGCAACGAAATAGCAAAAGCCCCTAAAACTTCAATTGTCATTGAATCATTACGTCACTCCATTAACCCACTTGTTGGTATATTGCTTATAGCGGCATTCATTTCCGGCCTAACCGGTAATAGCATTAGTGCTACCCTCATCGCGTTGATGGTAATAATCAGTATTATCATTGATTATATCCAAACTCATCGTTCCTTGGTTGCAATGGAACATCTCCAATCAAAAGTGGCTGCAACCGCTTCTGTGTTTCGAGGGAATAATACTGAGGAGATTTATGTAAAAAAACTAGTACCCGGTGATATCATTTATTTATCTGCCGGTGATTTAGTTCCTGCTGATGCAATACTACTTTCTGCCAAAGATCTTCATGTTCAACAGGCTCAATTAACAGGGGAATCGTTACCTGTTGAAAAAGAAGCTAATATTAACGTTCAAAGTATTAAATCAGTTTATGATGCAAAAAATATTGTATTTTCTGGTTCTTCAATTGTCAGTGGAACTGCAAAAGCAATTGTTGTAAAAACTGGTTCATTTACTGAATTAGGCAAAGTGGCTAAAAGTCTGATAAAGCGTCCGCCCAAAACTGAATTTGAAAATGGGATCGTTCGCTTTGGGTTATTTATATCGAAAACAATACTCTTTTTAGTTTTGTTTGTTTTTCTCATTAGTATTTTATTAAAGAGAGATCTTTTAGAATCTTTAATGTTTGCAATTGCTTTAGCCGTTGGGTTAACGCCTGAATTTTTACCAATGATTACAACTGTGACATTAGCCGCAGGCGCGGTAAATATGTCAAAGAAAAAGGTGATCGTTAAAAACCTAGCATCAATACAAAATTTTGGCAGCATTGATATTCTTTGTAGTGATAAAACAGGAACCTTAACAAGTGGTGAAATGGTTCTTGAAAATGTTATTGATATTTTTGGTAAAGTGAGTGAAAAAACCTTATTATTTGGTTATCTTAACAGTTTTTTCCAAACACAAGTTAAAAGCTCATTTACCGTTGCAATATTAAAACATGTTAATGTTAATCCATTAGACCGCGCTATCTTGCGACATGAACATCCTGACATACAATCCTATCATAAAATTGATGAGATCCCATTCGACTTCGAACGTAAATGTTCAAGTATCGTAGTAGACATATCTGGTGAACATTTATTAATCACCAAAGGTGCGCCTGAATCAATCCTGATGAAATGCACTCATTATGAAATTGATGGTATCTCTAACCCAATGAATGCTGATATTCATGATAAGGCCAAAAATTTATATGAGTCACTCGGCGCGCAAGGATTTCGTCTGCTTGCAGTTGCATACCGCAAAATAGTCCCACAGGATTCCTATCATGCGATTGATGAGGTTAATCTCACTTTATCGGGTATATTAGTTTTTACTGATCCGCCGCTGCAAGATGCCGCTGAGGTTATCGATGAATTGCAAAAAGCTGGCGTGAGCGTGAAAATACTGACAGGTGATAATGAATTGGTTGCTCAAACCGTATGCCAACAAGTTGGATTAAAATCGAAAGGGACTTTGCTATCTGAAGAAATAGATAATCTTTCAGATCATGCATTAATGTTGCGGGCTGAAAAATGTGACTTGTTTACTAGAGTCTCACCCAATCAAAAATTACGGATAATTACAGTTTTAAGACAACATGGCCATATCGTAGGATACATTGGAGATGGTATTAATGATGCGCCCTCTTTGCATTGTGCAGACGTTGGGATTTCTGTTTCAAACGCAGTTGATGTGGCTAAAGAATCTGCTGATATCATTTTATTGGAACGCAACCTTAAAGTTTTATTAATTGGCATTATGGAAGGACGAAAATCGTTCGGAAATATTATGAAGTATTTGATGATGGGAACAAGTTCAAATTTCGGCAATATGTTTAGTATGGCTGGTGCCATTTTATTCTTGCCCTTTTTACCTATGTTACCCATGCAAATTCTATTAAATAATTTATTATATGATTTCTCTCAATTAACGATACCAACTGATCGGGTAGATACCGTTTTCACAAGAAAGCCTCGACACTGGGATATCGATATCATTCGACGATTTATGCTATATATTGGTCCGATTAGCTCTGTATTTGATTTTTTAACTTTTTATGTGATGATTGTTGTTTTTTCAGCTTCAGAAGCATTGTTCCAAACAGGTTGGTTTATTGAATCACTTGCCACACAAACATTAGTCATTTTTGTGATTAGAACCACAGAGAATCCTTTTAAAAGTCGTCCTAGCGTACCCTTATTAATCAGCGTTTGTTTAGCGGTACTCATCGGCGTGGTACTCCCATTTACTCCTATTGCGTCGACTCTTGGGTTTGTTCCCTTACCACCTCTTTATTTTCTATTCTTAGTCGCTGCGACTGTATCCTATTTATTATTAGTTCAGTTTATAAAGCAAAGGCTAATATGGAAATGGATCATGTAATAGCCTGTTTTTGTTGCATTTTAGGATTGAGCTTTGGTGTCTTTTGATCGGCCATCAATTGGTTTCTTGTCAGCGGTTTAATCGTTATATATTTTTTCCAGTATTCAGGTGAAAGTATTTTTGATACTTCAGCTGGTGTGGGTTCATAATCTTGAAATGCAACGAGCTTTCGTTCTGGGATGTGGGGAACATCTGTTAAAAAGTTTTGTCGAACATCAAGATATGTTAAATGATCCAAGGTAGCTATGTCCTCAGATATACTCTTTATTCGATTCCCCGCTAGTAAAAGAGCGCCAAGATGTCGTAGTTGATTAACTGGAGGAAGTTTAAAGATTCTATTATGAGATAAATCTAATATCTTCAAAAGCGATAATCTTTGAAGCCATTGTGGAATCCTAGACAAATGATTATTGGCTAAATTTATAGCAACAATGTGATTTTCAAAACACTTGATATCTAAGGCTTCAAATAAGTTGCTTGGCAAACGCGTTAACATAAGACGCGAAAACTCTAAAATATGCTTATCTCTAATCATTTCGGAGAGCTCTTCAAAAGTATATTCCGATCTAAGCATCTCCAAATTTATGCTATTGAGTGCTTTATGGCGCATACATAAGCTCATATCACTTTCATCACATGGAACGCGTAGTAGTCTTTGAAACAACTTATGTAGATCCCTTTTACGAGGCGACACGGGGTTCTCTGAGACGACATATTCAATGACACTTGTTCGGTTGGAAGCCGATGGTTCTTGAGAGGGTTTTTGACCCTCGAGAGATAATCTTTTTAATTCTCGTTCGAAAGTCATTTCTAAAATATCATTTTTATTTTTTACTAAATAGTCAATCTCTCGTTGTTGCCGTTTAAATATTATTTTCCTATTTTGAGAACCTTCAAATACCTCTTGCAACGTTAAAGCCATTTGAGGCGGTAACAAATAGCTATCAACCACTAATTTGCTTTCTTTGCATGCA
>CAYXVT010000153.1:0-5392 GCA_964468105.1 Uncultured Candidatus Berkiella sp.
ACCAGATATAAACGTATTTTTTATTTTCTTATTTCTAATGATTATTGCTTTTTCCAGGTCACTTTCCCTGTCTATTTTCGCCATCACTTTTTGAGAAAACGCCTCTTTTTGGGTTTGGATATTTTCTTTAAGGTCTTGAAGCAGATCCGTGTTCTTACTAGGATCGCTAAAAAGAGCTCTAAGATAGTTTGATTTATTATCCAAAACAACTTTTTTGGCATTAAGCGTCATTGCGAGACTATCATGTTCTTTTTTTAACGCATCTACATAGGCATTTTGCAGCGCCCCAATATTATTTTTTTTCATCTGGAGATTTTGCAGAGCCACCTGCTGCTCTTCACTTCTTTGCAGGGTTGTTTGCGGATCACGAGCTGATTTAATGGATTCGCTCAGCTGAGCTATTCTCTCTTTAAGATATTCATTTTCCAGAAGCTTGAGCTGTTCAACCGTTTCTTTGCTTGCCTTTAAAAAAGGGCGTTTACTATATTTGCTATCCAGTTGTCTTTGTTGCTCGACAACTTCTTTTAAGGTTTCTTCTAATTTAGCGACACTAACATAATGATTAATTAGCAAATTAACAATATCGATTTTTTTATTAATTTTTTCTTGATTTTCAGGGAGAACAGAGACTTTTTGTTTTTCAAGCTCTGCTAAGGCTGCTCTAAATTTAACAACTTCATTCTTTGCATCTAATCCTGCATTTTGCGCAATAAGACCTTCTGCAATCATTTCTGAATATAAATGGTCTTTGCGTGCATTAACGATTGATTCTAATTTTTGCTTATCCTGGAGATCGTCTTCAGGTTTTAATTTCTCCACATGAGAAATATGGATATTGATAGCACTAATTTGTTCTTCGAGTGCTCTTATTTGCGCTCTTGATTCTGTTATATCCTTATAAAGACCTAGATTTAATTCAAAATCAACATTACTTTTCTCAAATTCTTTGTCTAAGACTTTTAATTCTTTCTTTATTTTTCTTATTTGAAATAATTTCTTTACCAGCTCAACGCCATTGAGAACAAAAGAAATGCCTGACACAATAGCCATCGAAATGGGCCCGGCAACCACCGTTGCCCCCAAAACAACAGCAACAGCAAGCAATGAAACGGCAATATGTCCCACATACAATGCCGTTAAACCTAATCTGGCAAGTAGATTCGTCTGGGCTCTTTCTTTTTTATCTAACCAAAGTCTTGAAACTTTATAGGCAGAATTGGCTGCTCCCAAAAACTTAAAAGCAACAACCCCTACTTCTGTGATACTTTTACCAAGATCCGATATATCATGAATAAAATTACTGGTTTTTTCTGCTCCCTCAATAACCGTTGAAAAACCATCAGAAATTTTATCTACACCTTCCCTTAAGGCTTTTTTATTAAATTTGATTCGATTTGCCATAACTACCTGTTTAGCTACACGTTTATTATTTATTTCATTTCTATTAACTAAGTATATTACTATGAAGGTATAAACAATATGGGACTCAATATATGCATATACTAGTAATCAATTTAAAGATAAATCCTATTTAACCGATAAATACTGTATAAATTTTATATTTACGCTGCGGCCACTCTTTTTAGTTATTTGATAGAGGGTTATATGAGAACACCACTTAGTGTCCTGTTAAAAGATAAAGGTAATGCTACTCATAGTGTCACCCCTCACGTTTCAGGTTATGAATGTGCAATGAAAATGAACCAAGTTGGGGTTGGTGCTTTACTCGTCATGGAAGGTGATAAATTAGTGGGCATTATCAGCGAGCGGGATATTATTCGAAAACTCGTTGGTGTAAATGTCGATCCTGCGTCTGTCAAAGTTGAGCAATTAATGACAAAGGAATTAATAACCGTTCCTCCTGCAACAACCGTTCAAGAAGCAATGAAATTGATCACAGAAAAGCGTATTCGCCACTTGCCCGTGGTTGAAAATGGCAAATTAATGGGTATCATCTCCATTGGAGACTTAACACGCTGGGTTATGTTGCAGCAAGAATACGAGATCGCCGCCCTCACGGGTTATATTCAAGGAAGCGGCTAAAATTCATCCCGCTTTTATTGAATGGATGGCCCTTTGTTTTCTTTGTCATCGGCGATAGCGGGCGCTTGAGGTGGTGAAACACCTTCTTTATCGGCTTGGTGCTTACTTGAAGCTAAATTTTGAGCATGCGAAATAGACGACGCTCTAGCATCCTGATTTTTACCTTCTTCCTTCATCTTTTTCATCAACTCGGTTTTAGCCTCTTTCCAGACCTCTCTTTTCAATTGACTATCTTTGATACTCGCATCAATCACTTTCACCTTAGCTTGATCATGTGCAGCGTTGTAGTCACTATTTTTATTTAATCTCTGCTGATGTGCTTCCAATAAAGTCGGATTAGCTTGATAAAGTGCTTGTAATAGGTATGCTTGTTTTTTCTGATTGAAGGGTTGTGTGGGTTCAGTGAACAGCTTTCTTGTTGCTTCCAATAATTTTGGATCCTTTAAATTTTTTAAATAATCAAAATCCGGTACAATCTGCAGTACTTCAGTATGACTATCTTCAAAAAATTCTTTTAATATGTTAGATTGTGATTCTAAAAATTTCACTATAACCTCGTCGGTTAATAATTCTCCATTTTTAAGGTTCTCTTTAATTTCAGAAATGTAACTTTGTGCATTTTGAGTAGCTTCATTCGCAACCCATAATGAAGTAAAAATCGGTTGAAAAACAGTAGACCAGTTTTCTTTAATAACATCTTCTACCACTTTATCACGATCTTTTCCCTCATGACTCTTGCTGGACTTTCCGGCGTCTGAATTCTCTGCACTGAGAGCATGCGCAATAAATTTATCTTCCAGCGTCGCTTTTTTATTATACTTTTTTGATTCTATCTCTTCTCTAAAAGCATGCCACTTACTTTTTGTTTGCGAGAGGACAGGCATATCAGGGGCGTTCTTCACGTTTTTCATAAAAGCAGAGAGGCTTATTATATAGCCTTCAAGTTCATCACTATCAGAAGGTACGAAGTGCCCCTTATTATCTAAACCAGCATTACCTCTAGATGTCATCCCTATTTGAACATTTTTCTTTTGCTCTGGGTTCAATCGATTGTAGAAATCGAAGTTCATTTCAATAGCGACGTTATTGTCACCTTGAGTAACTAACAATAAAAGAGGATCCTCAATTTTATCCATATTAACTTGATTTGCAGGATTTCTCTCAGAGTTGAAAATCCTACCATCTCTATCTAAATCCCTATCATTATTAAGCGCGCCATTGTGTGAGATATACCCTTTAAATGTTTTAGGGTAATGTTCTGCGTGATAAACAGCATTGAGACCACCAAAGCTAGCTCCACTTAGAAATGACTCTATACCTTTGAGTTTGGCCAATTCAGGATGCAAGCTTTCTGGGTTGTTTTTTAAAGTTTTATGAAATTCATGAATACATTTATGAATTTTTTCATGTAACTTTTGATCCATTCGGTCTTGAAACACATCTAGTTCCAGCAAGTCAGGCAAGTTTAAGGTGATAACCGCGGTGCCTTCTTTAAGTAAGTTTTTTTCTAAAATATCTAAGGATCCTGCCCGGTAAGCACTTTTCTCACGATCAGTTGCTAGATTACCACCATAGACTTTAACAATAACGTTTTTTATCTCAACCCCATCAGGTGGCAAGTGAATATTGTATCCTATGGGTGTATCATTGTTTAGCAATAATCGATTACCTCTTACATGTTCACCGCTAAATTTTTCATCAATATAAACTTCATTATTTGAAATGACCTTAATAGGGCCTAATTCAGGTGCTTTGGCTGGTATGATAGGTTGATAACCAACACGAAGCATTTTTGCTTCATTGATAGGTTTCTTGCCAAGTGCACGTGAGAACACCATATTGGGAATTTTATCAAAAGCCGTTTGAACAAATTTGTCTGGGCTAGGAATAATACGTTCATCAAGAAGCAATAGTTGGACAATATCTTTATGACCATTGTCAGCTGCGACCTGAACAACGTTGCCATAATACCTAGCAAGAGGATCAACGCGCTCATCAGCTAGCAATTTTTTAACAACGTCAATATGACCCTTCTTAACAGCCGAGTGAAGAGCAGCGTTATTTCGTGCTCCAGGATTAACGTTCGGATTATTAACCAATAATTCGACAATTTTTGTATAGCCAAACAGGGCTGCATCTGTAATCGCTTGATTATTGTTAGCACAAGGATCAGCCTGTCCATCATCAAGTAATAACTTAACTGATTCTGCTTCGCCTCTCATGATAGCTAAAAACAATTGATTTGTTGCTAACATTTTAACAACTTCAGGTTGTGAATAATCTTTTGCAGTCTGAATGGCTTTCTCAATCACTTTAGGATCCATAATATTTTTTAGCAATACTTCGACAATGTCTGCATGGCCTTTTTCGGCAGCAATGACTAGGGCAGCGTTATTATTAGCGTTAGAATTAACCCGTTCATCTTTTAGCAGTAATTCAACAATATCTTTAAGTCCCCAAGTGGCAGCCCAACCTATAAGATTATTATTTTTTACTGCACGAGGATCGGCTTGTTTATCTTCAAGCAATGATTTTACTGCTTCAACATTGTATCGTTCAACAGCTTGACGTAATTGCTCTGTTGCAATCTCAGTATCACGATTTTGTATTAATAATTTAGCAAGTTCAGGTTGAAAATAATCATTTGCCGTCTGAATGGCCGTATCAACAACCGTTGGATCGGTATTATTTTTTAGCAACAGTGTGACAACAGCGCTATGACCACTTTTAATAGCATAATCAAGCGCTAGCGCAAGGTTATCACCTTCAGGTTTAACTTTTGGATTATTGATCAATAATTCGACAATGTCAGCATGGCCATTTTGTGCTGCAAAAAGAAGCGCACCGTCATTAGCATCGTTTGGATTAACGTTCGGATGATTAAGCAATAATTTAACAACTTCAATATGCCCCCTTTCAGCAGCCCAACGAATTGGAGCGTTCTTATTAGCTGAAGGATCAACACGTTCGTCATTTAGCAATAATTCCACTATATCTTTAAGTCCCCATGTGGCAGCCCAGCCAATGAGGTTATTTTTGTCTACTGAAGGATCAATGCGTTTGTCTGCCAGTAATTCTTTAATATAATCCGTTTGGCTTTTTGAAATGGCTGCACGAATTGGGTAATTAGCATTAGATCGATTTGCTTGCAGCAACAGAGGGTTGCTAGAGATTGCGGCACTAAGAAGCGCTTTACTCTCTGCGGTAGGATCAGCACCTTTAGCCAATAACTGTTGAACAAGCTGAGTATCACCCATCTTTATGGCAAGCTGAAATTGCCTTTGAAGTGGTATTTCGGGTATGACAGGTTTTTGAGGTATTACGGGTGTTACGGGTTTTTTGGTGTAAT
>CAYXVT010000153.1:5402-8033 GCA_964468105.1 Uncultured Candidatus Berkiella sp.
TTTCCACTATCCTTGGCTTCTCTAGAAATTTCATTAATATCATCTACCGTCAGAACAACATTTGTATTATCTAAAAGCCTTTTGAATCCCTCAACATCTTGAGCCCATATCGCATTTTTTAATTTTCTTATATGTAAAACACGAGTAATCTCAGATTTGTTATTTTCTATTGAATATTTTAATGCTTCATCTATTTCTGCTAAGTATCCTTTTAGGCCGATTGTAGAAGCTCTTCCTAGCGTTACCATGTTTTTAACAGCTTTTAAATCGGCTTTATCAATCGCTGCTTTTAAATCTTTATGCATAAATGCCTCAATGTAGGTACACCCAATTAAACCATTCAATATATATAAACTACCATTATACTAGTTAACTGCCACACCAAATACTGGATGAACAATATTCGTCGTTAAGGATTTAAAAAGCAGCTGAATTATTTGGTGCAGATAAACCTTATAGAGAGGTATAATTCACGATATATGCCGACCATAAATCTCAACAATATTAATATCTATTACGAGCTTCATGGCGAAGGTGCTCCTTTAGTCATGATCCATGGCTTAGGTTCCAGCACCAGAGATTGGGAATACCAAATCGATTTTTTCAAAAAGCAGTTTAAAATCCTGGTATTTGATTTGCGTGGGCATGGCAAAACGGATAAACCCGAAACGCCATATACTGTTGATCTTTTTGCCAGTGATGCGGCAGCGCTTATTCAGCACATCTTCCCTCAAGGCGCTAATGTTGTTGGTCACTCACTTGGTGGGATGGTGGCATTTCAACTCACCCTAGATCATCCTGAATTAGTTAATACTTTAACTATTCTAAATAGTGCGCCAGCGGTGATATTTCCTACTATTAAATCTCAGCTGTATTTTCATCTGAGATCTTTTGATGTCCGATTCTTTGGCATGAAACATATCAGTACGCAATTAGCCAAAATGCTTTTTCCTTATCCTGATCAAGCGAACTTAAGACAAACCTTTATTGAGCGTTGGTGTGAAAACGATCCCAAAGCTTATTTGAATTCTTTGAAAGCATTTCGTGGCTGGACAGTAATGCATCGCTTACCTAGTCTAACTTGCCCTACTTTGATAATTACAGCAGATAGAGATTATACGCCTGTTACCTTTAAAGAGTTTTATACGCGAATGATCCCAAATGCTGAGTTAGTAGTGATTAAAAACTCAGGCCATATATCGAATGTTGATCAACCTGAAGCTTTTAATAATACGTTGATGAATTTTTTGCTGAAGAATATGAGACTAAATTGAAAAAGTGGGCTCTCTGTCCACTTATGAGCGACTAGAGAGCACACTTCAAAGAATGAAAAGTGATTAGTCTGCTTTTTTCTCAGCAGCTGCTTCAACTTTGCCACCTTTATCGGTGCATTCTTTTTCATCAGCTGTCATTACCCAGCCTTTACCTTTGCAGCTATTTTGTCCTTTGCATGCATTGTTAGCAGTCTTACAAGCGCTAGAACCTTTGCAAGCATTTCCGCCAACGCATTTAACACCAGCATCAGTTGTTGTGGTTGTGGTTGTTGTGGTAGCGGAAGCAAATGTTGAGCTTACGAACAAAGCACCTACTGCAGCAGCAAGGAACATCCCAGTTTTCTTAGCCATTAGTTCTCTCCTTTGTATACAAAAAAATCAAATCTTATAAGCGTTGTACTACAGCCATGGGTTAACGCCATGCTATGCCTATGGTTGCAGGTAAAACTATCCCGGTCAATAGTATAGTGCTATTACCCGTATTCAAATAGTACATTGACTTAACATGACAAACATTGTAAATTACATAACTAGTAATTCTTCGTATAACAAGCACTTATATACTCCGATTAAATCCTCCCCGAGTATAAAACTTCTCCGATGATTCCTCTTACTTGTTAGACAAAGATAACTAATCAACCACCCCAATAAGGGGATGGCCTAACAAGCAATTTAATTATTTTGGACCTATTCATGACCAATAATTTTAAAGATTTTGGATTACCACCTTCTATTGTGCAATCACTTGATAATATGAAAATAACTGAGCCAACCCCTATTCAGGCTCAAGCAATTCCTATTGCTCTTCAAGGAAAAGATATTTTAGCTTCGGCACAAACAGGGACAGGTAAAACGATTGCCTATTTGTTACCTGTGATCAATAACTTAATGAACAGTGCTCAAGGATCAGCGCTCATTTTAGCACCAACAAGAGAGTTGGCCGACCAAATAAGAAATGCTCTCCAGCAATTATTAGGAAGAAGTTCCCATTCCGATATAGCTCTGCTTATTGGTGGTGCACCTATCTTCAAACAGTTTATGGCACTGAAAAAACATCCACGGTATGTTATTGGTACCCCAGGACGGATTAACGATCACTTGATGCGCGGAACGCTTTCATTGCGTAATACCCGCTTTTTAATCCTTGATGAAACCGATCGTATGTTGGATATGGGCTTTAGTGAAGCTTTAGAAAAAATCGCAAGTCACTTACCCACAGAAAGACAAACAATGATGTTTTCGGCCACCATGCCTGCCAATATTGTTAAACTTTCGCAAAAATATTTGAACAATCCGCAATATATAACGATTGGCGAATCAACCAAAGCAGCTGCAAAGATTGAACAAAAGACCTTGC
>CAYXVT010000153.1:8043-8832 GCA_964468105.1 Uncultured Candidatus Berkiella sp.
CTGATAAATTTCCTAACCTGATTAAAGAATTAAGCACCAGAGAAGGTTCGGTCATTATTTTTGTTAGAACAAAAATTAGTGCAGCCATGTTAGCGGAAAAATTAACCCGTATGGATCATGCAGCAGATGCCATCCATGGCGATCTGAAGCAGCGTCAACGTGATGATGTGATTAGAGGTTTTCGTAGCCAAAGAACACGCATTTTGGTTGCAACCGATATTGCTGCCCGTGGTTTAGATATTCCTCACATTATGCATGTGATTAATTATGATCTTCCCCAATGCCCTGAAGACTATATCCATCGTATCGGTAGAACCGGACGCGCTGGAATGGAAGGCTTTGCGCTTTCATTTGTTGGCCCAGGTGAGAATAGAAAGTGGCAAGCAATATACCAACATGTGAATCATGGCAAAGTGTCTGAAGATAACAACAGATATTCTAATAAACCTCGCACCGGTGGCGGCAGAGGAAGACCCAATAGTGGTGGCCCTCGTCGTAGTAATGCTGAAGGTGGTCGTCGCTATGGTGGCGAGAATGGACAACGTTCTGAAGGTGGCCAAAATCGTCGGCCTTACAGCAACGATGGTGCACCTCGTCGTAGCGAAGGTGGCGAGAACCGCCGTCCTTACAGCAATGATGGCGCTCCTCGTCGTAGTGAAGGTGGCGAAAACCGTCGGCCTTACAGCAACGATGGTGCACCTCGTCGTAGTGAAGGTGGCGAAAACCGTCGTCCTTACAGCAACGATGGCGCTCCTCGTCGTAGTGAAGGTGGCGAAAACCGTCGTCCTT
>CAYXVT010000154.1:0-1663 GCA_964468105.1 Uncultured Candidatus Berkiella sp.
TACTGTTGCAAGAAAAGACTGGGGATGGAAAGAAGATTTTAACCTGGAAAAAATTTGCCGGGGTTTAAAATGTTTTTAGGGTCGCATTGGGTTTTAATTTGCTTCATTAGTCGCATAGAAGCAGGAGTGATTTCCTTACTCACATAATCACGCTTTTCAATTCCTACGCCATGCTCGCCTGATAAACTACCGTTTAATTCAACCACTTTATCAAATAAACGATTCAAGCATTCTTTTGCTTTAGGGCCTTGAATAGGATCGAAAGGATCAATGAGTAAATTAACATGAATATTGCCATTACCGGCATGTCCAAAATTAACGATTTTGATATCGTATTCTTTCGCCAAATCTTGTGTGTAGCTTAACAAGGCAGGAATATTAGAAAGTGGAACAACCACATCTTCATTAATTTTGTGGGGTGAAAGACTTCGTAAAGCTTGTGAAAGGGATTTGCGGATAGCCCATAATTTATCGGTTTCTTCTTGTGTCTTAGCAACCGACCAGGAGATGAGCCCTTCGTTCTGACAGGCCTTTTGCATCAATTCAACATCAGAGGATAAATCATCTGAAGAGCCATCGACTTCAATCATGATCATGCTACCGGCATTTTCAGGCAAATCCGCTTGTGCATGTTGCCTGATCATTGCAATAGCATTGCCATCAATGAATTCACAACCACAAGGCGTAATGGGAGATGACATGATTTTGGTGATAGCAGAAGCTGCACTATCAATATCACGATAAAAAGCTTGCATGGTGCGTTTGGCATGAGGCAGGGGAGTGAGTTTTAGAATGGCTTTTGAAATAATCCCTAAGGTTCCTTCTGAGCCAATCAGCAAACGCGTTAAGTCATAACCAACAACACCTTTGGTGGTGTATACACCACATTCAATGGTGTCACCATTTCCAATCACTGCCGTAAGGCCTAAGGTATTTTCACGAGTGGTACCATATTTCAATGAACGAGGACCTGCCGCATTACAACTTAAATTGCCACCAATACAGCAATAGGCAGAGCTGGTGGGATCAGGAGGCCAGAAGAACCCAGCACTTTTAGCGGCTACTTGTACTTCTGAATTTAAGACCCCAGGTTCAACCACCATGACTCGGTTAGCAGGATCAAGCGCAATAATTTTTTGCATACGTTCTAAGGAAAGCACAATACCACCACTGGTAGGGACTGCTGCTCCTGTGGTACCGCTGGCACGGCCTCTGGCGGTTAACGGTATGCCATTGCCATAACAGAATTTAACCGTCTTAACGATGTCTTCGTGGCACGTTGCAAACACAACTGCTTCTGGCAAAGCATGGCGACGACTATTGTCATAACCATAAACCCAGCAGTCAGCAGGATCAGTATAGAGCTGATCCTGTCCAAATGTCTGCTTGAGTGCTTCTAACTCATTCTTAGTCATATTCGAAAATTTTCACTACCTTCTTCACGCCTTTGGTATGACGAGCGATATCAACAGTAATTTCTTCTTCAAATGGTTTAACAATACCCATCATATAGACAATACCATCTTCAGTTATCACTTTGACGCGAGTGGGGTTAATATCTCTCGTCACAGCCATTTCACTTTTGACTTTAGCGGTGATCCAACTATCGCTGGAACGTACCTTCATAGAGGTTGGCTCTTTAACTACAATTTCATTATGTACT
>CAYXVT010000154.1:1673-8730 GCA_964468105.1 Uncultured Candidatus Berkiella sp.
ACTTGGCGTACTTTTTCAATGCCTCTCACGGATTTTTCTAAATCCGTGCGAATTTTGTGTGAAGGCACTTGCCCAATCAGTAGCACGCGATTGTTATAACTCAACACCAAAACATGGATATTGGGACTTTCAAGAGATTGGTCTTTTACTGCTTGTAAGGCTTTTATCTGAATGCTGGTGTCTTCAACAATCGTTCCGGCAGTGCGTCTGTCTTGTGCAGCAACAACAGCACTTGTTGCGGCTGTTCCAACAACCACAGCAGCACATCCATGGAGCAGTGTTAAAGCAGTGACAATGGCAATTATTTTTTTCATTTTATCGGAGGTTAACGTAAACATGTTTGTGGTCCAAATTCAGTATCAATGTAATCACATAGACAGTGGATAATTAAAAGATGTACTTCTTGGATCCTGGCGGTTGATTGGCCAGGTACCCTTAATTCAATATCATCCGCTTGTAAAATTCGAGCAATATCGCCACCGTCTTTGCCGGTGAGGGCTACTACTTTCATGCCTTTGCTATGCGCGGCATAAATTGCGTTAACGATATTTTGAGATTTGCCGCTGGTGCTAATGGCTAAAAGCACATCACCTTCTTGCCCCAAACCTTTAATTTGCTTAGAAAAGATTTCATTGTAGCTATAGTCATTCGCAATGGAGGTCAGCGTTGAAGAATCGGTGGTCAGCGCGATGGCTGGTAAGCTGATGCGCTCTTTTTCAAACCGGTTTAAAAGTTCAGCAGCAAAGTGCTGAGCATCAGCTGCCGAGCCACCATTACCAATGGCAAGAATCTTATGCTTATTATGCAGGGCATTGACCATGCATTCACTCGCACGCACTATCTCTGGTGGTAGCGTATCTAAAGCCGCTAATTTAGTATCAATACTATCATTAAAAAGTTGACGAACTTTGTCTTGTTTACTCATAGATGGGTTTTCTAACTAAAAATAGATCTTTTTGTATTTGTTTAGGAGATGATTATTGTACTCCAAAAGCGTTTGGGATCCAGGTGATCTTGGGAGTTAGTTGGTTGCCTGTTATTGATATAACATCAAATCGTGAAGAAAAGTGCTTAGTCCAGGGATGGCATTTTAAATAAAATAAGGCGGTACGGATTAGTTTTCTTTGTTTGGGGCGGGTAATTGTTTCAAAGGGCTCACCAAATGCGGTGTTCTGTCTATAACGCACTTCGATAAATACGATTGCATTTTTATCCTTCATAATCAGATCAAGCTCACCCATTTTGCAGCTATATTGTCTGGCGACAAACTGGAACTTTTCTTTACGTAAATATTGTAAAGCCAGTTCTTCGGCAAAAAAGCCGGTTGATTGCTTAGGACTTTGCTTTTTGGCTTTATTCTGAGTACTCTTGATTGCTGATTTTAGTTGTTCAAACACAGTCATTTCCTTATCACTGCTTTGGAAAATAAATGAATCAAAATACTAACATTTTTGAAAGAAATCCGAAAAAAACTTTGTGTTTCACCAGCATTTTAATGTTAGCGGCTTTGTATGGTCTTTGTTCCTTCAAATTTATCAATAATGCTTATACTGAGTTTGAAAACAAAAGTATAAAAACGTTAATACATCAATATTATGTCGGGAAAATCATTGATAACAATGTTGGTCGTTTTATTAAATTACGAGAATATCGTCCTAATCAAATTTTATTAGAAAGACCTTCTCGAAATTATATTAAAAATATTGCTCCCGCCAAAATTGAACGCAAATATTATCAATTGGCTATAGATAAACACGGATTTATTGGTCCCTCTGATATTCATGAAAATCCTGATGTCAAAATTGTCTTTTTGGGTGGTTCGACCACCGAGTGTTTATATATGGAAGAAAAGGAGCGCTTTCCTTACCTGGTGGGAAGACAATTAGAACAAGCGCTTGGTAAAACAGTCAATAGTTATAATGGGGGCAAATCAGCCAACGAAACACAGCATTCGATTAATATCCTTCTCAACAAAGTCATCCCTTTAAAGCCGAAAGTGGTGATGTTGATGGAGAACATCAATGATTTAGTAATTCTGCGTTCTCAAGGTTCCTATTGGTATCCCGATTCTTTAAAGAGTCATGTTCAAACCTCAAAAAATGTATTTACCCGCTATGAATTTCCGCCAAACAATAAAACATTCGATGATCAGCAAATTATTGAGGAATATCGTCGAAATCTACAAACCTTTATTGCCGTTTGTAAAATAAGAGATATTCAGCCAGTGCTAATGACGCAGGCAAACCGCGTAAAAGAAGATGCGCTTTATCATCGGTTCAATGATGTTATTCGGGATGTTGGCCAAAAAGAAGGAGTGAAAGTAATAGATTTAGCTAAGCTTATTCCAGATAACACAGATTATTTCTATGACTCTTATCACTACACTGCCAAGGGCGCGCAAATGGCGGCCAACGCGATTTCAAATGAACTCATGCAATCACTCAAGTAGTGTTAGATTATAGATCTAATTTTGGCTTGTCTGGAGCAGAGGATACTGCTTGTTTACTTTCTGGTTCAAAAGCTTTTGCTAGTTTTCGTACAGGATTGTCTTCTGGGTTTACCCAAATATGATCACATGCTTTAGCAAGGTCATCAACGAGTTCCTTTGATACTTTTCCCTCTAAAGCATGTCTCATACTTTCTAATAGATAGGGAATTTCCCACTTTCCATTAGAGGTGACTTTAAATTCCGATGGATATTGGTTTTCACTAAATTGTTTAATAAAGGCTTTCAAAGTGTCTTTGCAGGTATCAATGGCAATAGTAGATGCAAAAGGTGGCGTGTCGTTTTTTCGTTTTTGAAAACTATATACAGGGACACCCATTGTTTTAGGTGAAGCGTCAGGCTGCCTCAATGTTTGAGGAGGTAGTTCTTTTTGCGTTTGCTTATCTTGTTTAAAAATATTAAAGGATTCGCTTTGCGTAAATTTCCCTTTAAACTCATCAATTTTGATATTGATTTTTTTTATACTTAACTTATTTAAACCTGCGACTTTTTGAACCGCTTTGATCGGATCAAACACTTTAGGATCAATCCCATACTCAGGAGAAATTTCTCTTATTTTGGCACAAACATCTTTACCCAAAACATCGACAATGTTCTTTAAGCCATCACAACCTTTTGAATTCTCCGCTGCCAGTTCATGTCCGTGTCCCGTCAAATATTGTCTTGCAACCATCTCAGCGAATTCTTGACGTAATATTTTATCTTCGCCTTTCGCATTATAGGGCGGCGGAAATTTTCCATATTCTAAATAGAACTGTTGTTGGGCAATGGCAATTTCTGTGACCATTTCTTCTCGGTCTTTACCACTGACGCAGCTGCCAACACGTATTCCAACTTTGCCAGTGATAATTTGTTCAAGTGCCGCCATTTCAGCTAAGGCATTACTTTTTGTTGGGTGTCTCCCAATGGTATTTCCAATGTAAGGCATCTTTTGATAACTCTCTAATGCTGCTTTTGCAAACGCATAGTCTGGTGTTCCTTTTAATTTATCAACATATTCAGCTAATACTTTGTCTGATTTTCTACTTTCTCGTCCTTGGCGGCTAAATAAATTAATGATCCATGTGAGACCTCGTGCATTATTCACTGCTCTATTGGAATAGAGCAAATCAATTTTGCTAAAGGTGATCTCTTTAATCTCAACTTTATTAGAACCAACTTTTTGAGTTTCAATTTTATGAGTGTCAATTTTATGTTTTTTAATAAATTCATTTGGATTTTGTAATTCTTTTCTTATTAAATCCAGCGCGGCCATCACAGAAGGGTTGTTACCAGCTCCCGGAGGTTGAAAGGGAGGAGAGTATAAAGTCTGAAATAAAATGGGCAAATCGATAGGTTTATTTATGTCAAAGCCGGGTTTGGAAGAGATTTCTTTAATTTTTTCTTGAATGGCAACAACAATAAGTTGTTCTAAATTCTTTTTGGTAATTTCAATTTTCTCTTTGCCGGCCTTCATTTTTGCAGGGGCAATGACGCCGGAGCGTATCTTAGTGAAAGTCTGGGTGGCTGTTTGATCACCATTTTTTGTTAATGTAACCGAGGTAACATAGGCATTAGGAGCTCCTGGATAACGTCGAATAGTTGTGGGCACTGGGCCTAAAAAGTCTCCCAAATTCGCCCGTGTCTGTAGGGCCTGGGTTTTCCATTCTTCTATGCGTTTAATAAAATATTGTTGTTCCCATTTTGGTAATGCTTTGAACCAGCTAGGTTTCTCAGGAGTAGTTATCTTTAGCCATTCCCTAGTCAATTCAGGTGTAAACTTACTGATGGGCGTTTCGATGCGTGCCATGCTGCTTTGTGAACTATTCGTAGATGTTTCTTTTACTTCGCGTTTTTTCCAATTAACATGATTTTCAGCATTATCTAGTTCGTCTTTTACTTTCTTAAAAGATTTGGGTTTATTAAAATAGACGTTTTTCATAATCGTTTCAATCAGCGTTTTTTCCAAAGCAGCCAGATTAGGATCTTTGTTATCAATATTTTCCCAGTAATCTTTTAAGGACTTTATGTAATCTTGCAATAAGTCAAAGTTTTGCTTGTTGCTCGTATTTGGTAAAAGTATATGTCGAAGAGGAAAGTCGTCCTTAGGAATGTTATTTATTTTTTTAATTTGAGCTGGCTTTAAATTGTTTAAAATTAACTCTGCTGCATCAATAAAACTTTTCCCTCGTTCATGTGTAGCACCACCTAATCCAGCTTGGTGTTTAATCTTCGTGTTAAGATTTGGGTTCAACATAATGAATCACTTTTAAGCACGGGAGTTACCTTTAAATATATAATATTTCCAAAGATTTAAGCAATTTATATAACAAAACTTGGTTTTATTTGTTGTATATACTGCTAAACAGTGCTGATCATGGCCAGTGAAGAAATGCTATTATTGGTGTGCTTTTAAGTTTAAAAAGAACAAGGTAACAATGGCTACTTATATACTCGTTCATGGTTCTTGGCATGGCGCCTGGTGTTGGGAAAAAGTCATTCCCTTATTAGAACAAGCAGGGCACACGGTTTATGCACCTGATTTGCCAGGTCATGGCCATGATAAAACACCGATAAAAGAAGTTACTTTAGATCATTATGTTGATTGCGTGAGCCGCTTATTAATAGATTTACAAGAACCTGTGATATTAGTGGGCCACAGTATGGCCGGAGTTGTGATATCTCAAGTAGCAGAAAAATTCCCTGAAAAAATAAAATGTTTAATTTTTGTCAGTGCTTTTTTGCCTAAAAACGGCGAATCGATGTTTAAAGTGGCATCACAACAAGCGCCGACTCGTTTTGTGAAAATGATGAAAGCTATCCCAGAAGAAAATGCTTTTCATTTTTCTTTAAACGGTGTCAAAGATTTTGCTTATAACCTGTGTGATCAAGCATTGGTTGAAAGAATAAAGCCATTGATGTGCGTCGAACCTTTGTTACCATCTGATACGCCGGTTACTTTAAGCGATGAAAAGTATGGTTGTGTACGCAGAATTTATATTGAATGTCTACAAGACAAGGCAATATTAATTCAAACACAACGTAACATGCTAAAAGAAATACCTTGTAAAGTTTATACACTCGATTGTGATCATTCACCGTTCTACTCAGATCCTATTGGATTGGTGGAAGTTTTGAATGTTTGCTGATAGGTCAACCAGGCGATAAACGGTCACTCTCTTTCCTTTACTAATCCCAGCTATTTTATATATTTAAATTAGTTAGTTAAAACTAATTAACTTAGTTTATGTATTCAGGGATGAAATGAATTGGATAAGTGGCGAATAACAATGCTTATATCAGGTTGCCTGTTAGTATTGACAGTGAAATGTCATGCAGAGCAACAGACAAAAAATAGCATTGATATAATGGGTGCCAGGGATGTTTTCGCTATTAAGCGAACTTCTCATGTAGTGGTCCCAACAAAAACAATGAATCATATTTTTGAAAATCTTTATCATAATCCCCAACAGTCTCTAGAAGACGATCAAGTTCATGCTTGGAAACATTATAAAGAAAAAATACGATCGTTAGCTGCTGTACATTTAACAGACTCTATTCAATTAGGCTTAGATCGCATTAAATCAGGCCCTTCCAAAGCCATTAAAGGCGACATTGTTGATATAAACACGCATTTATCTGCAAAACCCAATTCAGGCACCTCTACTGCTAGAGGCTATGGTCTGCAATTACGGGTAAAATTAGATTAATCAGGTTTAATCTTAGGTTTTTTGAGAAGCTCAAGGATACTTTCAGCTAGATGCTTTTCTGGGGTTGTTTCCGTTGGAGAGGGGTTGTCGTTAATGACAGGAGCTGATTGAGAAGGCTTTTCTGCTTCATTTTTGAGGGTTTTAAACAAATCAAACAATGAAAAGCGCATTGTTTACCCCCATATTTATATTTACATTAATACTCTACGTGAGTTTTATACCAACCCTAAGTTATGATTCTAACACTTGTTCGTGAAAATTGTCCATTTCTGAATAAATTAAATAATAAAGAGCTTATCCCCCTAATAGACCTCGCACAAAATGTTGGCGCTTATCATTTTCTGCATCCACTTTATGTTGATCACTTTGTAAACGCGCAATTTTATCTTTGAGTGTATCTAATCGTGTTTGACACTCATGCGTTTTATCAAAGACATTTCCATCGAATAAGTAATCAGCTGGAGAAAGTGCTTTTGAATAAGGCTTATGATTAATTAGCGTAGGATCACAAATATCTCGAATAGCTTCAAAATGTTCATAACGATTATTGCCATCTGTTAATCCAAATTTTCCTGCAGATGTTGTTAATGCTGAAAAGGACAGCAAACCTGATGTTTTAGAATAATTGGAAGCCATAGGTTACTCACAAGTTTTATCACGTAGTGGTTAGCATATGGGGACTAACTTCATTAAAACTAGTAGGTAAGAGATGAGAGGAGGAATGATAGTGATGAACGGAAAATACACGATCTGATGTAGGGGCGGACCTCTGTGTCCGCCCTCTTATAAGATGGGACGACACAGAGGTCGTCCCCTACACAAGAGGGAGGAGGTCTTCTTAACTAATTAACTCTTACAGGAA
>CAYXVT010000155.1:0-545 GCA_964468105.1 Uncultured Candidatus Berkiella sp.
ACTCAATTCATTTGACTTGGCTTTTTTTACAAAAACGCCCACACAAATAACATGACTTCAGTTTGTTAAAGAACGACTTGCTCAATGCAAGGTCGCCCATTCTATCGTTTTCAGCCCAGGTGTCAACTTAATTCTGAAAAGAATTTTACACGCGATGTCTTATGGCTTGTTCGTCGAGGGTGAGAAGTTGCAAACTATCTATTAACCCATCAAGTTCTGATGACGGCTCTCTTTTCGTATTGGTGCAGGTCCATAACCCATATGCTGCTAGCATACCAGCACCATACGGCGCAGCTCTGACCATCAGGTTTGCCATTTCGTCCCTACTAGCCAACCACAATAACCCTAAAGCCGAGGCGGCCGGCAGGGCTTTGTATTTTAGTACCTCTAAAGAAAAGAGATGTGACAATGCTTTATGAGAACCAAACTTAACACGCTCACAAAAAGAAAATTTGGCATTCTGATGAATTAAATTATAAAGCGCTTGTTCTATTTGTTCCTTTTCTGCCAATGTAAAACTGTTTAAGTTTGCCTTAAGCAACAAG
>CAYXVT010000155.1:555-8677 GCA_964468105.1 Uncultured Candidatus Berkiella sp.
AACTGATCTAGCAATGTAATGGCATTGAAGCAATGCAAAATGATAACGATGCGATTGACCGCATTGATGGCTTTAGATTCAGAATAATTTAAGTTCTTAGGGTTATCGATTTGTTCTCTCGCAATAAGGGGCAACTGCTTTAGATAGCCTGGAACTTGTTTGAGTAAATTTTCCACTGTTTGTGCAAATGATGACGATGCCACAGGCTTATCTAAATGGCTTATGTATTCAATGATATCAGCCAATTGTTGTGCACAGGTGACATCGTCATCCCAAGCACCATTTAAGATCAAAACTTCTAAGGTTAATGATTGACGAAGTTTTGTTTCATAAAAATTACCTTGCCAGCCAACCATGGGCCTCAATGGTATCTCAGGGGATATTAATCTCTCTTGCGCATTAGCACGTAACTCCAGTGGGTTAGTAGCGCAGTCTGGTGCAATCGCATCCAATAATGGTTGAACAGTTTTACGAATAAGAGTGTTGATTGGGCCTTTTGATGACATAAGGGTATTCCAAGCCGACAAGTGGTTGGTAAGGATGCTAACACATTGTTTTTGCGAATGCGATACTTAAGAAAAGGTTGTAGTTACAACCACTCTTGGGGTTTTAAGAAACGATCATATAATTGTGCTTCATGAGATCCTGGTATTGGCTTGTATTGATATTCAAAACACACTTTAGGTGGTAAAGACATTAAGATCGATTCTGTTCTACCCCCTGATTGCAATCCAAATAAAGTGCCACGATCATAAACTAAATTAAACTCCACATAACGACCACGTCGGTAAAGCTGAAAGTCGCGCATTTGTTCTGTGAATGCTTGTTGATGGCGTTTTTGCACAATCGGGCCATATGCTGGCCAAAAATGATTACCAACGGAAGATAAAAAAGCTAAACATTGTGAAAAATCCCATCCCCAAACCGTGGTATTTAAATCATCAAAAAATAATCCACCAATCCCGCGCGTTTCTTGGCGATGCGGTAAATAAAAATACTCATCTGCCCATTTTTTATAAGCAGGATAAATTTGACCGCCAAAGGGAGAGCATGCTTTTCTAGCAATTTGATGCCAATAAACGGCATCTTCTTCATATGGGTAATAAGGCGTTAAATCAAAACCACCCCCAAACCACCAAATAGGTTCTTCGTTTTCTTTGTGGGCAATAAAAAAGCGTACGTTGAGATGAGACGTAGGTACATGGGGATTTCGCGGGTGAATAACCGATGAAATGCCTAATGCTTCAAATTTTCTACCCGCTAATTCCGGGCGATGCGCTGTCGCACTGGCTGGCATTTTATCGCCAAAAACATGCGAAAAATTTACTCCTGCACTTTCAAATACTTGTCCATCTCGAAGGATGCAAGTGATCCCACTACCGGTAATCCCGGCGTTTGCATGCGGACGTTGCCATTCATCAATGAGAAATGTTTTCGTCTCAAAAACTTGTAATGATTGACACAGCTTGGTTTGCAACGCTAATAAATAATCTTTGATATAGTGGCTATCTGGTTTCATATTTGTTTACTTATCGATAAATTTCGCCGGTAATGGCATCTTGGATCTGTGTGGGCTTTAAAGCATCTCCAACCTTACCCTCAACAACACCCGCAATAGATTGGCCAAACAAATCATAGACTGCCTGTGCATCTTTTAAAGGATCACAGGCTGCTACATTGGCACTGGTAGAAATAATGGCTCCACCAAAAGCTTCACATAATTGTTTTGCCAATGGGTGAGCTGTGACTCTCACCGCAACGGTTGTAAATTGACCTTTTACTGAAGGATGAACTACTTTTGTCGCTGGAAAAACAAAGGTAAATGGGCCTGGCCAAGAATGTTGGATGGCTTCCCATTTATCTTTGGGGACTTGTGAAACATCAATGTAGGGGATGATTTGCTCAAGCGCGCTTGCTATTAAAATCATCCCTTTGTTGGACGTACGTTTTTTTAGCTCAAGCAATGCCATTAAGGCTTGTTCATTTTGGGGGTCACAACCTAACCCAAATACTGCCTCAGTGGGGTAAGCAATTATCTTTCCTTGCTTAAGCGCATTAACGCCCTGTTCAATTCTCAAAGGAATATAAATCACAATATCCTCGCCTATAAAGTTAGGCGATTATATCGTAAATAAGACAAAAGAAAAATCAAGAATTAAGAGCTTTCTGGCTCAGGTTCCGTCTCAACATCATAAGGCTCAGCAAATTTGCAGTCTTTTTGGGGGCATACACGCTCTGTGCCATTTCTTTTAGTGGTTTTAACCGAAGTAATAGGCCAGCTGCAAAGCGGGCAAGGCTTTGCCAAGGGTAAATACCAAAGCGCATATTTACAATCCGGATAACGGGCACATGAGAAGAAAATTTTCCCCTGACGCGATTTACGCTTAAGAATATTACCCTTTTTACATGATGGGCATTCAACGCCGGTATCTTCCGGTTTTTCTAAAGGCTCAATAAATTTACAATCAGGGTAGTTACTGCAACCAATGAATTTGCCATATTTTCCTTTTTTGATCTGAAGTGCGCCGCCATCATCAGGGCAAGTGCGCCCTTCGATCAATTCAGCTGCTGCGGCTTCTTCACCGTTTTTATCATCAAGGCTTCTGGTATAATCGCATTCAGGATAGGCCGTGCAACCAATAAAGCGACCGCGTCTGCCCAAGCGAATGGATAACGGTTTACCGCACTGCGGACATGTCTCTTCGATGGCTTCTTGGGTCACATCTTTTCGTTGTACGTTTTCTTGAATTTCCTTTACTAATGAAATGAAAGGGCTCCAAAATTCTTTTAATAATGGTCGCCATTCTTTTTCACCACGTGATACATCATCGAGATCATCTTCTAAGCCTGCGGTGAAACCATAATCCACATATTTTGTGAAATAGGTAGTTAAGAATCGATTAACTACTCTGCCGACATCCGTTGGATGAAAACGTTTGTTTTCTAAAACAGCGTATTCTCGTTGCTGCAAGGTACCAATAATGGTTGCATAAGTAGAAGGGCGCCCAATGCCGTATTCTTCTAATGTTTTGACGAGAGTCGCTTCAGAATATCTAGGTGGTGGCTCAGTGAAATGCTGACAAGGGCGAATTTCATTGATAGGTAACACATCACCTTCTTTTAAAGGCGGTAACATTTTCCCTTCGCCATCTTTATCTTTTTTAGCATCATCAAGGCCTTCTTCATACACTTGAAGAAATCCGGGATCAGAAATAATAGAACCATTGGCACGAAAAATATTGTTTGGGCCACAGGTCAAGTCCACTGCAACTGTGTCAATGGTTGCAGGGATCATTTGGCAAGCAATGGTACGCTTCCAAACCAAATTATACAGTTTAAATTGATCAGCACTTAATGCGTGCTTAATATCATCGGGGTGAATGGCTGCTGATGTTGGACGAATTGCCTCGTGAGCTTCTTGTGCATTCTTAGCTTTGGTTTTATAAGTATGCGGTGTGTCAGGCAAAGCGTCTTTACCATAACGCGCTTCAATCACTTCACGGATCTCATCCATCGCAACAGCTGCCAAGTTGACAGAATCTGTTCTCATATAGGTGATAAGACCCACAGCGCCTTCACCGATATCAATACCTTCATAAAGTTGCTGAGCAATACGCATCGTGCGTTGTGCGCCAAATCCTAACTTACGCGAGGCTTCCTGTTGTAAAGTGGATGTTGTAAAAGGTGCCGAAGGATTACGTTTGCGTTTCTTTTTCTCAATATTTTTAACAGTAAGTTTGCCTTTGCCATCCCGCTTAAGGACACTAACAGCTTTGCTTGCCATGTCGGTATCGGTGATGGAAAATTGTTTAAGCTTTTCACCCTCAAGCTCAACCAATTTAGCGGAAAAGGGTTGTTCTTTTTTAACCAAATCTGCTTCAATGGTCCAATATTCTTTAGCGATAAAGCTTTCTATTTCAAGCTCTCTTTCCACTATCATCCGTAGTGCTGGACTTTGTACACGCCCTGCCGATAATCCAGGTCGTACTTTACGCCACAATAAAGGCGATAAATTAAAGCCTACTAAATAATCTAGAGCACGGCGTGCTTGTTGTGCATTGACCAAATCCATCGATAAATCACGTGAATGGTTTATCGCTTCAAGAATGGCTGATTTGGTAATTTCATGAAAAACCACTCGCCGTACAGGTTTATCTTTTAGGAGTCCTTTTTCACGCATGATTTCGCAAATATGAAAGGCTATCGCCTCGCCTTCGCGATCAGGATCGGTTGCGACTAAGAGTTCATCAACTTTTTTTAATGTGTCTGCAATCGTTTTGACATGAGCTGCATTTTTTTCGATGACCACATACTTCATCGCAAAATCGTTATCAGGGTCGACTGCACCTTCTTTTGGTAACAAATCGCGAACATGGCCATAGGAAGCCAACACCTGATAACCTTTGCCCAAGTATTTTTTAATGGTTTTAGCTTTGGCTGGTGACTCAACCACCACCAAACGATTTGTCATCGTGAGTCACTCCACTTTTTACGCATCATTAATGTAACACTGCCTCTGATTCGTCATAAATCAAATCTTCAATCCATGCAAGCATCTCATCATGTGAGCCGCTGTTTAACATCACCAAACCAACGATACGTTTAAATTGTGTTAAGCTCAGTTGTTCACTTTCAATTGCCATGGCTCTATCGATAATCACTTCTCTTGTCGGGGTATCAAGCACCCCCATGCTTTCTAATTGATGTATAAAGCCTCGGCAATGCACATCGAGTTTGTGCTGCTCTTGAGGCAAATACACCCGTATTGATTTCCCAGGCGCTTGAACCATCGTAAAATCAGCCTGTTTGATATCAGCTAATTCTCCCAACCAATCAAAGGCTTTAGTAATATTTTTCGCCTCAAAGCCCGCTTCCTCTAATTCACAAGCCAGCGTCAGCTCATCTGTCGGCATACCTTCGTCAATACTCAGGTAGTTATCAAATAAAAACATGAGTACGTCGATCACATTTTCTTTCATAATCTATCCACCTGTTCCAGCTCGGATATAACCGCCTGGCACAGAAGTTACCATGCCTTGCATTTCCAACTCTAATAGCATCGAGGAAACCTCTGTTACGGTCAATCCTGTTCTATCCACCATTGAATCGATTGATGTGCACACATCCATTATGTGCTCTAAAAATTTCATCTTTTCTGAAGGTAATTCCTCCTTCAATTGGGGTTGCGCTATCAGGGTCTGTGGTTTTATTAGCCTCTCCTGTTTCTTGAGGTTAGAGATATCTGAAAAAGAAAATTCTTCTAAAATATGTTCACTACTATCAACGCACTTTGCGCCTTGTCGTATGAGTTGATGACATCCTTTTGCCATCGGATTATGAATGGAACCGGGTATCGCAAAAATTTCTCTCCCTTGATCCAAAGCATAGTTCGCCGTTATTAAAGAGCCACTTTTTAAAGCAGACTCTACAACTAACACACCTAACGACAATCCACTAATAATACGATTTCTTTGTGGAAAGTTTGCTGGCAAGGGTGGTGTCCCAATTGGAAACTCAGAGACTAAAGCCCCCTTTTCGACTATTCTCATTCCCAGTGCCGCATGCTTTGTCGGATAAACAATCTCTAAACTATTACCCAAAACGGCAATAGTAACTCCTGAAGCTGCAAGCGCCCCTTCATGGCTCGCCGCATCAATACCCAAAGCTAAGCCACTCGTGATAGCGAATCCGTGCCTGCTTAAATCTAACCCAAACTGATACGCATTTTCTCGCCCTTGCGAAGAAGGTATGCGAGTGCCAACCATGGCCAGCTGCCTTAATAAAAGGCTCTCTACTTTTCCCTTCACATATAATAGAGGGGGCGCAGAGGCAATTTCTCTTAATAATGGTGGGTACCGTTTATCTTCCCACGTGAGCAAGTGATTTTGATCTTGTTCGGCCCATATGAGATCTTTCTCCACCCCTTTCCAGTCTGGTACGAATTGAGAAATGCCATTTTCCTCACACCATTTTAGAAAGTCACTTCTTGGCGCATCACCAGAGAAGCAATTTGACAAACTTTCTTCTTGCTGAGTGAGCAAGGCAAATCGGCGCGGCCCAAAGCCCGGTATTCGTCTTATAACCAACCAGTAGGCAAGTTCTTTATTGCTTTGCCTTTGGGCTAGCGTGCTTTCTCTATTAACCATACAACAATACTTCACAAGAATAATAGGGGTAAGTCAGACTTTCCGAAATCGGCTAGTCTATGGCCTCCCCACGTCATCAAGCAAATAAATTGGTCTAATGGCATTCATGACCAAGGCGTAGCTCACCTTATCAAACACTCGAAAAACGACGCAGGTTCCGATATTAAGAGGTGGAAACTTATAGGTTTTATCCGTAAAGGCCGTTAGTCTAGAAGGAAGATCTTTCTGTGTTTGAAATACAGACAACACATCGCCATTCTCCCTATTAAAATCTTTCCCACCGGTAATCACTATCACCTGGTATTGACCAATTTGAGTTATGCTACCAAATACTGAGATGATCTGTCCTTTAGCATTTCCCTTAGGAAATTTGGGAACAAACATAGGATTAATTTTCTCTTTACTCGTACTTGTAATGCGATCACCTAATTTTACTTCTTCGAAGCTTTTGGTAATAACCAGTCTTGCCGTTTTGCCAGGTGTTTCAATTTGGGCTTTAGCGAGAACGTGTCCCTCAATCCCAAGTGGCGCCTTTGATTTGGGATCGAGATATGTTTTGGATGGCCTAAAAACAACATAGATATCATCCGGATCATTGGCTACAAAATCTCTGACGTAAAAGTAATTTCCTACCCCAATCACAACGTGATCTTCATCTAAAGCAATGATCCTAGGACAACGGTCGGCTTGCTCAGGACTAACAACGCGTGATTCATTTAAAAAGGGGCCTATTACATGCAATGGAATGGGGGGGATAGCTTTATCCGAAGGGAGCTCTCTCACCCGTGGATGCAATTTAATAACCCCGGTTCTTCTATCAAGCGTGCGGTTACTGTGGCCTCGAACAACGTGCAATTTAGGATTTCCATCTACAAAACTCAGAATGAGTCTGTCGCCTGGAAAAATGAGATTAGGATTTTGGATCTCTGGATTAGATTGCCATATTTCTTGCCAACGCCAGGGATCATGCAAAAACTTAGATGCGATATCCCATAGATTATCGCCATCTTGTACCACATAGCTTTCGGGCGCGCCCTTTACCAACCATTTATGATGCGGCACTTCTGCTCTTGCTATTTCGAAGCAAAAAACAAATAAACAAATAATTTTGGTGACATTCAGGCCCCAACTCATCCTTCGCCCCATCAATCACTCCTTGTGATTTGTGTATATGCAATGCTTTTCTAGGCCAACCAGATTATACTTTTAGGTCTAACAAGTTTTGCTACAAAACTAACATTTTCGATTAAAATCCTTGTATAATATCCCAATGTTTTAACACAAAAGAAAGTTTCTATGACTACAGCCCTAAAAATACTTCAATATCCGCATAAGGCTCTACGTGAACCAACTGTTCCGGTAACGGTTTTTGATGATGCGCTGCGGCAAAATATCCAACAGATGTTTACTCTCATGTATGAAGACCAAGCGGTGGGGCTGGCCTGCCCGCAAGTGGGTCTAACCTCTCGTTTATTTGTGATGGATGTCTCCTCGCAACAAAATCAACCGCAATGTTTTGTCAATCCAGAAATCATTGAAGTCACTGGCACTAAAATTTATGAAGAAGGATGTGCCTCCCTTCCTGGAATATATGCCAAAGTGTTACGAGGTGAATCCATCACAGTAAAATATCAAGATGAGTTCGGCAAGGAACATACTCAACATGCAACTGATCTGGCTGCCAACTGTATTCAACATGAATTAGATCATATTAATGGTATTCTTTTTATAGATAGATTATCAAAACTCAAAAAAATGATGTTACTTAAAAAATATGAAAAACTTCAAAGAGTAGATAGTTAATGAAAATTGTTTTTGCAGGAACCCCAACCTTTGCTGAAATTCAACTGCAAGCATTAATCAACGCCAAACAAGATATTGTCGCTGTTTACACTCAACCGGATAAGCCCTCAGGTCGTGGTCAACACTTACACGAAAGTCCGGTGAAAACATTAGCAATAAAACACATAATTCCC
>CAYXVT010000156.1:0-8661 GCA_964468105.1 Uncultured Candidatus Berkiella sp.
ACCCGCGACCCCCGGCGTGACAGGCCGGTATTCTAACCAACTGAACTACCGCTCCCCATGATAATTGGTGGGTGCTGAGGGGCTTGAACCCCCGACCCTCGCCTTGTAAGGGCGATGCTCTGCCAACTGAGCTAAGCACCCACGTAGAGAATAGAAGACTAGGCTTCTTCTTCTTCAACCATGACGGTGCCGGAGTTTACAGCATCTTTAAGAGCTTTGCCAGCTTTAAAAATGGGTACAATCGCGGCATCGATATTAATTGGCGCGCCTGTTTTAGGATTGCGGCCAACGCGTGCAGCGCGGGCTTTAACAGAAAACGTGCCAAATCCAAGAAAGGAAACAGACTTTCCACTTTGTAATGAAGCAGTAACTGAGTCCAAGAGAGAATTTAGAGCGCGAGTAGCAGAAGCTTTTGAAATTTCTGCTTGTTCTGCCATCAACTCTATTAAATCGGTCTTATTAACTGGGATCTTACTCAAGGTACCTCCCCCTTACATGTGATTGAAACGTTGCACAAAAATAATATGGGGCAAATTATCACGGCAACACTGTATGCACAAGCTTCTAGACGAAAAATAAAGGGAATGAAAAATGTTATTCAACTAGATTCTAATGATCGAAATTTCTTTAGCAGCTTAGCTGCTGATGGTAAATTTTTCATTTCTTCAGAGAGAAAGAATAGCCTTGTGACCTTCTATCAGAGGTGCCTGCTCTGGTCTGTGATTATTATTCTCAACAAGCACAACTGAAGAGCTAAATATCAAAGCCGGAGCATGCGGTGGAACTTCTGCTGCTTCCTTCAATTCTTGCTCCATTTTCTTTTGCAGCGCTTTCACTGGGCCGGTTGGGTTAGTATATTCAAGATTCTCTAATGCAATTTTAAACGCAGCATCATAATTATTGACAAGATCTCTGAATTCATCAAATTCTTCATGCAGCTTTGTTGCAACTGTGTCTGTAATAAGATTTAAAAGCCCCTCAGGCATACCACTGGCACTAGACCACTCATTAGCATATTTTCTTTGAAATGTTTCATTTAATTGCATAAAGGCATCATTAGCCAACCCTTGCGCTTTAAGAGACATGCTTTCTACATTGATAACGACCAATTTTACTTTAGAATGCGCGCCAGCAAGACTTGCAACCAGTTTATTAAACGCACCTGAAGGGCAAGTCTTATCGTCTGGGGCTTGATTATCAATATCTTTATTGTTGATATTGTAACCGCGTTGAATTTCATTTAATTGGTGAATAAGTGTTTTTTGCCGTGCAGGCATATCTTCTTTTTTTAGTTTAAGATCAGGCTGCATGGCGTCAACATCATTAATCCCTAGCCATACTAAAGCCAGTGCCTCTTTCATCGTCACCTTTGAGCGCTCGTCTGTAAAATCTAGGTTTTGCAACCATTCAATAGCTCGCTTAGCCGCTTTGGCTTTCGAGTCTGTTTGTGTTAAACCATTTACCCAGGTAATGAATTCAGCACGTGCTTGCTGCAGATTTGCACTAGAATAATGCTTTTTCAATGCCGCGATGGAATCAGAAACAGAATGATGAACTGAGATTTCATGTACGCTTTGAGCACCATTAAGAGCATTAACAGCACCCCCATGTTGTATAATTATTTCTAGGAGAGGATAATCGCCTTTCTCTGCAGCCATCATTCCGGCCGTATTACCATCAATATCAGCAGCATGGATATCGGCACCAGCTTCAAGTACCTGCGTGACAATGTTTACATTGCCTTGACTTACTGCATACATAAGCGCCGTATAACCATCAATTTCAGCAGCATTGATATCGGCACCAGCATCAAGTACCTGCGTGACAATGTTTGCATTGCCGCTACCTATTGCATACATAAGCGCTGTAGAGCCCGAAACATTGGCTATATTGACGTCTGCGCCATTAGCAAGAAGCGTTGTGACGCTGCCTGCATGACCCTCTTGAGCAGCCCACATCAGCGCTGTACTACCATTTTCATCTACAGCATTTACATTGGCTCCTACTTGAATAAGCCTTTCTAATCTGCCAGTGTAACCTTCTTTTGCAGACAAGATGAAATCAATATTCCCAAAAATAGAAAATGTCAGTTGAGCTTCAGTTTTTAATACCATTGAAAAAACGTTTTGACAAAATGATGAAATACTTTGTGCAACTTTTGCAAAACCTTCTGTGTAAATGCTAAAGCTTAAACCGACTAACACAGCGTTACATGAAACCACAGCAGCAAACATTGCGGCGGAAAATGTGACAGCCCCCAAAGTAAAGACAGCGCTGGTCAATTGGAGTGTCACCAATCCACCAAGCATCCACTTGGTCTTCGATGTATTTGAATAAAATTGTGCAGTTTTAGCTAGCGCTTGTTTTAAAGGGGAAAATAAAGAAGGCATATACACACCACAAAATATTTATCTTAGTTTCTTAGATTGAATAATATGTGTTTTGATTTTATGGGTCAAGGCATTGATTCTCACCATGACTTTGTTAACTTTCTAATATTTAATGGAAGGTAATTTTGAAATGACCCTCATCCGCGTACGCCTGAAAGGCTACGGACGGACAGGCCCTAACAAAAAGTTAGGGCTTGCGCGCAAGGTAAGGGTATTAGTGGTGTAGAACGTCTGTAGACTGGTTATCTTCCTTTGGGCTACCTTCGGGCGATCCAGACTTAGCACCTTCAGCAAGCGGCTGAGGAAGCCTTGTTAAGGCTATTTGAAATACCTCATCAATCCATTTAACGCAATGGATTTTAAGATCTTCCTGGATGTTCTTTGGTATCTCTTTTAAGTCACGACGATTTTCTTCAGGAATAATAACTTCTGCAATGCCTGCTCGGCGTGCCGCAAGTAATTTTTCTTTTAACCCACCAATAGGAAGCACTTCCCCTCTTAAGGTTATTTCGCCTGTCATCGCCACATCCGCTCTCACAGGGATGCCAGTTAAAATGGAAACAATCGCTGTGCACATTCCTATACCAGCACTTGGACCATCCTTAGGTGTAGCACCTTCTGGTACGTGGATATGGATATCACTTTTTTCGTAAAAGTCTGCAGCAATTCCTAATAGTTTTGCTCGACTCCTAACCACAGACATCGCTGCTTGAATTGATTCTTGCATGACTTCGCCCAGTTTACCTGTGCTTGTAGTCTTGCCTTTACCAGGAATAACAACTGCTTCAATTGTCAGAATGTCGCCACCGACTTCTGTCCAAGCTAAACCGGTTACTTGCCCAACCTGATCATGATCTTCTGCTAATCCAAAACGGAATCTTTTAACACCCAGATAATTTTCGAGATTATTCTCATCGATGTTTAACTGTGCTTTTTGCGGCTCCATCAAAATTTCTTTCACCACTTTACGTGAAAGTTTTGAGACTTCACGCTCAAGGTTACGAACCCCAGCTTCTCTAGTGTAATAACGAATAATACCTAAAATGGCTTCTCTAGAGACTGTTAACTCCCCTTCATTCAAACCATTGTCATGAATTTGTTTAGGGATAAGGTAACGCTCAGCAATGTGTAATTTTTCATCTTCCGTATAGCCGGCAAGTCGGATCACTTCCATGCGATCTAGTAAAGGAGGTGGAATATTCAATGAGTTCGCAGTAGCGACGAACATAATATCTGATAAATCGTAATCCACTTCTAAATAGTGATCGTTGAAAGTGTTATTTTGTTCTGGATCCAACACTTCCAATAAAGCCGCAGCAGGATCGCCACGAAAATCCATTGCCATCTTATCGATTTCATCAAGAAGGAAAAGTGGGTTTCTCACCCCGGCTTTTGCTAATTTTTGCAAAATCTTACCTGGCATAGCACCAATATAAGTTCGACGATGGCCACGGATTTCAGCTTCATCGCGCACGCCGCCAAGCGACATTCTCACAAAAGTTCGTTGTGTTGCTCTTGCAATAGATTTTCCAAGAGAGGTCTTACCAACCCCTGGCGGTCCAACTAAACAGAGAATAGGACCTTTGAGCTTCTTCACCCGTTTTTGAACTGCTAAATATTCAATAATGCGTTCTTTTACTTTTTCAAGACCATAATGATCTTGTTCAAGCGTTGCTTCTGCATCAGCAAGATCAAGACGTAACTTGGTTTTCTTTTTCCAAGGAACTTGTAACATCCAATCAATGTAATTACGAGAAACTGTCGCTTCTGCAGACATCGGCGCCATCATTTTCAATTTTTTTAATTCAGCCGTTGCTTTGCCATAAGCTTCTTGTGACATACCTGCTTTTTCAATTCTATCCTTAAGTTCTTCATGTTCGCTGGCTTCATGACCCAATTCTTCTTGGATAGCCTTCATTTGCTCATTGAGGTAATACTCTCTTTGGCTTTTTTCCATTTGGCGTTTAACATTTGAGCGGATCCGTTGTTCAACCTGTAATAGATCAATTTCAGATTCCATTAACGCCATTAATCGTTCTAGACGCTCACGTAAAGAGACAATTTCTAAAACATTTTGCTTTTCATGGATCTTCAACGACATATGCGCAGCAATGGTGTCCGCTAAACGGCCCGGATCTTCGATGCTGGCAACTGAAGTTACAATTTCAGGTGGGATCTTCTTATTTAATTTGACATATTTTTCAAATTGACTCATGAGAGTACGAATCAAAACTTCGGATTCTTCTTCTCGCAAAGGTATATCATCAACATACTCAACATTTGCTAAAAAGAAAGGATCTGTATGAATGTAGTCTTGAACACGTCCACGACGTATACCTTCAACAAGTACTTTTACCGTACCATCAGGTAATTTGAGCAATTGTAATATGGTAGAAACAGAACCTAATGAATAAATGTCACTAACAGATGGATTATCTTCAGTCGCTTCGCGCTGAGCCATTAGTAATATTTGTTTATCGCCCTCAGCCATCGCTGCATCTAAAGCTTTAATGGATTTTTCGCGACCAACAAATAAAGGAATAACCATATGGGGGTATACGACCACGTCTCGCAATGGCAAAACGGGCATTGCAAGCACATTTTTAGATGGCCCAGATGTTTGTATCTCTTGGTCCATATGGAATTCCTTACTTTTTAAGACTCTCTCTTTTCTTGCGCCAATAATGGCTTTTCAGGATTCTCATACATGAGAAGTGGGCCTGATTCACCATTAATAAATCCTTCATCAATGACGACCTTGCTCACTCCTTCCATAGAAGGAAGATCGTACATCGTATCCAATAACACTTGTTCTAAGATTGAGCGCAAGCCTCGGGCACCTGTTTTTCGCTCTAATGCTTTTTTCGCAACAGCACGTAGCGCTTCTTTGCGGAATTCCAAAGCAACGGTTTCCATTTCGAATAATTTTGAATATTGCTTAGTTAATGCATTTTTAGGTTCAGTTAAAATCTTAACTAAGGCATCTTCATCCAGCTCTTCAAGCGTAGCAACAACCGGCAAACGTCCTACAAACTCTGGAATAAGGCCATATTTAATTAAATCTTCTGGTTCAACCAAAGAGATTGCTTCACTCAGTGCCTTTTTATCTTTCTTACTTCGAACGGTCGCACCAAATCCGATACCACTCTTGTCAGATCTATCCATGATCACTTTTTCTAAGCCTGAAAAAGCACCACCGCAAATGAATAGAATATTGGTAGTGTCGACTTGTAAAAATTCTTGTTGAGGATGTTTACGTCCGCCTTGAGGAGGAACGGAGGCAACAGTACCTTCTATTAATTTCAATAAAGCTTGTTGTACGCCTTCGCCAGAAACATCTCTGGTAATCGAAGGATTCTCAGACTTTCTTGAAATCTTATCTATTTCATCGATGTACACGATGCCCGTTTGAGCTTTTTCAACATCGTAATCACATTTTTGTAATAGCTTTTGGATAATGTTTTCGACATCTTCGCCCACATAACCTGCTTCGGTTAATGTAGTCGCATCAGCAATAGTAAAAGGTACATCGAGAAGACGAGCTAACGTCTCAGCTAGTAATGTCTTACCACAGCCTGTTGGACCGATAAGCAAAATATTACTTTTACCAAGTTCAATCTCATCATTTTTACTGGAATTTTGTAAACGCTTATAATGATTGTATACCGCAACAGATAGGATCCGTTTGGCTCTTGATTGCCCAATCACATAATCATCAAGAATATTATTGATTTCATGTGGCGTTGGGAGCTGTGAAGACTGACTTGGAGAACTGCTCTCTTCAATTTCCTCACGAATGATGTCATTGCAAAGCTCAACACACTCGTCACAAATAAAAACTGACGGGCCTGCTATTAACTTGCGTACTTCATGCTGGCTCTTTCCACAAAAGGAACAGTAGAGCAGCTTGCTATTATCATCTCCGCGACCACCGTGATGATTACTCATTGGCCCACCTCAAAACTAATTTTCTTTATATAAATCATATATGGGGTCATACATCCAGTTTTCAACCTACAACGCATTAAATAATAACTAGTCAAAATTTAAATGCTTTTCTTCGTGTACCTACAAATGAGCAGATACACTTAGTAAGTTGAAAATCTACACCCCATTATTAATCATTAACGCTTTTCAATGACAGAATCAATGAGTCCATAATTTACAGCTTCAACGCCGTTCATAAAACTATCTCTATCTGTATCACGTGCAACCACATCTAATGGTTGGCCAGTGTGATTAGATATAATCTCATTCAAGCGTAATTTTGTCTTTATTATCTCTCTAGCTTGAATTTCAATATCACTAGCTTGACCTTGAGCACCACCGTGAGGCTGGTGAATCATCATTCTTGAGTTAGGAAGACAATGTCTTTTGCCTTTTGCCCCACCAGTTAGAATAACGGCCCCCATGCTAGCAGCCATCCCAACGCACAATGTACTAACGTCAGGCTTAATAAACTGCATCGTGTCGTAAATAGCCATCCCCGCTGAAACTGAACCACCTGGAGAATTAATATAGACGTAAATATCTTTATCCGGATTTTCTGATTCAAGAAACAGTAGCTGGGCTACCATTAAATTCGCCATGTAATCTTCTACTGGGCCAACTAAAAAGATGACGCGTTCCTTTAACAGACGCGAATAAATATCATAAGCCCGTTCTCCACGAGCTGATTGTTCAATCACGATAGGAATGCCCAGGTTATAAATTGGTGGGACTCCCCCCATATTTGATCTATCGGCCATCGCGCTATCTCCCTTTATGCATCTTATCGTTCAAAACGTGAACCCACACACGGCACTCGTGTATGGGTTCACAATTTAATATATTATTAACTAACTTCTTTATCTTCTACAGGATTCATGACTTCATCAAAAGTAGCTTTTTTCTCAAGTACCTTTGCATCCCTTAGAATGGCATCAACTGCTTGTTCCAACAAGACTAACCTTTCAACACTGTACAGCAAATCATTGCTGCCATAATATGCTTCAACTATCTCAGCTGGCTTAGCAAATTTTGATGCAATCTTTTCAACTTCAGCTCGAACTCGTGGTCCTTCAGCTTTTAAATTATGTTGTTTGATCACTTCATTCAATAGCAATCCTAACTCAACTCGCTTCCTTGCAGAATTCTCAACTTCAGGTGTATTGATAACTTCTTTAGGAATCTTAGCGTTGCGTCTTGTTCTGATAAGCTCCCGGTAGATTGCTTCCTTTTCCTGCTCAATCAAGGCATGTGGCAGTTCGATAGGATTTTTCTCAAGTAGCTTTTCAAGCACTTCTTCTTTCAATTCATCTTGAAGCGCCTTTTCTAACTCGGACTGCATGCGCTCACGGACTTTTTCGTTAAGCTTTTCGGTATCATCTGCTTCCATTCCGAGGTTTTTGGTTAGTGCTTTAATGTTAAGCGGTTCCTTTTCATCGACTGCGTGCAAGGTGATCCATAACGTTACTTCTTTACCAGCAGCAGGCTTATCCGCCCAATTATCAGGATAACGAAGTTCAACTTGAACTTCTTCACCTTTAGTTTTGCCAATCAATGCTTCATTGAGACCTGGCAACACGCCTTCAGCGCCAATAACCATTTGTACATTTTGTTGTTCTTCGCGACTAGAGCCTTCTTCTTTCAACAAGCGCGCAAAGTCAACGGTGAGCCTATCATCGTTTTTGGCAGCACGATCAACGGGTTTCCAATTGGCTAACTGATCTTGCAATTTAGTGACCATTCCAGCCACGTCTTTATCAGTTATTTCTACAATGCGCTTTTCTATTTCAACATCGGAAAAATCAGCCAAGGTAATTTGTGGATAAACTTCAAATGAGGCTACAAATTCTAAATTCGTCGCAGGATTTTTATTTAACTCCTGGATATTTATTTCTTCAATTTTTGGTGTGCCGGCAGGCTGTAGTTGGTTAGCTTGTACAGCATCACCTAATGCCTGGCGAATTAAATCATTAACTACTTCTAACTTGATCGATTCACCAAACTTTTGTTGTAAAACATTAGCTGGCACTTTCCCACGTCGAAAACCTTTAAGATGGGCTTCACGAGCGAGTTTTGCCATTTTTATTTTAATTTGTTCAGTGAATGTCGCGTTAGGAACACTAACTTTAAGCTTACGTCCCAACGTGCTGGTGTTCTCAACTGACACTTCCATGAATAACCCCTCTTAAAAAATGGTCTTAGAGATATATGGTGCGAAAGGAGAGACTCGAACTCTCACGGGGGATACCCACTGGAACCTAAATCCAGCGCGTCTACCAATTCC
>CAYXVT010000157.1:0-915 GCA_964468105.1 Uncultured Candidatus Berkiella sp.
TCACTGCAATGAATGGTGAAACCTTTTGGGTACGTTTCGGGTTTTGGCCATTAGCTGCAGCGCTCATTGCGACCATGGTTGGTGGATTCTACTGGCAAAACAGAAAACCTAAAAAGAAGAAATAGCCCTAGGGCCATCTCTTCTTTTTGAATATTTGTGATTCTTGTTTTGGCTCTACAATTGGGGTTTGCATGCTTAACTCTTGAGCATGCTTCCCTTCTGAATATTTTTTAAACAACTTAACCGCAAAATTATAAAATGACAGCATTGCTTTACGCATGCGATGGCAGGCTGTAAACAACTTTTCAGTCGCTGTATAGTTGAGTCCTGGAGAATGCTTTTTCACAGATAACTGATGTTCCTGAATGTTTTTCATATGAGCTTCTATAGATACAGCATCTTTGAATTGTTTTGAGAAAAAAGCATAAATTCCAATTTTGTGAAGATCATTTTTTAATTCAACCTTATAATTTAAAAGCCGCGTTCCAAAATCATCCATCAGCTCAATCAGCTTATCTACCTCTTTTGGCGCATAAGCTTTTTTCTTTTCAGAAATTTTAACAAAAATAGCCAATTCATTTACAAGGTTATCTATTTGTGATTTTAACAATTCATCCTGGATTAATTTTTTTAACTGATTGAAATCAGCAATGAGGTGATTCAAGGAGTCCTGTCTTATTTTACTGTAGGCTTCTTCTAATTCGCGTTGTAAATGCTTGCTCATCTATCACCCCATCTAATTAATCATACATATTGAATTAGAGCGAATTTATTAAAAAAAGTTCAATAAACAAAAAAAGAATCAGCATCTACAAGTGACCTATTGCATATAATGACAGATTTAAAGGAAAAACAACCTTATCGATTTAAGTTAATTTCTTCAGTACTGAGTTCAACTGAAATGCCATCATCAGT
>CAYXVT010000157.1:925-5589 GCA_964468105.1 Uncultured Candidatus Berkiella sp.
CTTTGAAATTATAGGATTTTCCATTTTCATCAACGAGATCAGTGCTGACATTCTTATTGTCATTTTTTTGCTCAACTTCACCTGCTAAAGTTTTGCCATTGCTTCCTACACCGGCAACACTGAATATTCTTGATGTCGCATAGGAACTCGTGGATAAAACCAGAATAAAAAATAAGAATGGTACTTTCATAGGGCCCCCATATAAAATATTTAGGTATTTTTCCGTTTTGCTTTGAGTTGTCCACTTTCAGCAGGCGATATAACGAGATCTCTAATCTCATGGACTTTAACAGTTAAGGGGTGCTCTTTACCAAGTTTCTGACAAACTTTTTCATGTTTGCTAATCAATGTTTCTAATTCTTTTTTAACGTTGCAACTATGAGGTTGCGTTTCCGCCTTTCTCTTTAATGCTAATAAATCTATGTGGAGATTTTGAATTTGAGAATGTTCTTGTGAAAGATGCATTTGAGTAACACTGGGTGCTCTTCGGTCATTGGGATCGTTTTGTAATCGAGCTTTTGCTTGAGCACCATGAAAATCACTTGCTAATTTAACAGCACTTTGTAGTACGCCTTGTAGCGCCTTATTATTTAACTTAGTTTCCAGATCATCTAGTTGAGTTGTTAAATTTTTAATAACATGTTTTAATGAAGATCTTTTTGATTGTGTCTTGTCTAACTCTGCTATTTGAGATCTAACAGCAACGATATCTAGTGTCGTAGGATTTTTATTCTCTTTAAATTTGTTAACTATTTCTTGCAATTCTTTTATGGATTTCTTTTTTTGTTCGGTGGTTATTTTCTGAATACTTTTACCACTACGTACATTTTCATAACTATTCTCAACATTGAAACCGTCAATTCTCGATTTAGCAAGATTTATTTCTGTATTTTGAGGAGACTGTTGTTCTTTTTGTTTTTCCAAGATTTCTTGTCGCTGTTTACTTCGTTCTTCTAATATCTTTTGATTTCTTTCATTTACACTCTTTTGAATGTTATTACCAATCTCTTGAAGTTTATCCATAAATCCATATGAGGGATCTACTTTTATTGCCGAACTATCTAAGCCAGTGCCGAAGTTACGGTGATCCTGAATGACAGTATTTAGCGTTCTAATCATAAAGTCCCGAGCGTAGCCAGAAACATTGTGGCCTTGAGCATCCCTTAAGCCTTCCATTTTCATTACACTCATTAAATCTTCAAATGTTTTTGCTTGTGCAATCTTTCTTTTAATGACTTCCTGATCCTCCGTTACCGCGAAAGCCTGTAGTTTTTGAACGATATCATTATCATACTTATATAAAGCATTTATATCATTCAAAACAGAATTTCTATTATCAGGTTTAGCAAGGTATTCTCGTAAAAGACCGATCCCCTTAAGCATTTGCTGTCTATTCAATATCAAACCATATTTGCTATAAATTGCCTCTATTAATTCTTCAATATTTTTAGACTTTGCAATGACATCATCTGGACCATGTGTACTCATAAACACCTCAGATTTTGATTATCTACACTTATAAGTTAGACCACCTAGCTATAACAATAGTTTCATGCTAAAAAGAATTGTAAATTCAAATGGTTAGATAAGACTACGAATTGTCGTGCCACTAAAAAAATAGCGGAAAAGTGGTGAAGAAGGAGACTCTTTAGAGGCTAAAAATTTAATGCAGACCTTTTTGTAGAGTACTTGCCTTTTCAAGATTATCAAGTTGCGAAGCATCCACTACAAGGTTACCCGCCAATCCGATTTGAAGTTTATTATTAGTTTTCTTTATGTGATAGATGCTTTCAGCACCTTTTAAGGTCAATTGATTAAATTGCAAATCTAACAATGTCAGATTTTTTAATGTTGTAAATGTTTTCATTAGGACCTGTGCACCCACATCCGTAATGTTATTATGTGACAAGATGATTTGTTGCACATTTGGCCATGTAGCAACTATGTCTCGTGTTATGTCATTTAGTTCATCATCATTGATGTTTAGATGACCTAGATCGATCTGGCGATCATTCGCGCTTTGAATTTTAACTTTAATTTCGTTACGCATATTTACTCCTAATCTTGAACTATTATATTAGACTATTTATCACTACTTTGAATTATTTTTAATCACACATGAAAATTTGTTGGGATTCATGAAATATTAATACTAATACTATTACCCATGTAAAGTAATTAATGCATCAATGATGCAGTAAGTGCATATACTATGGGTGATTCACCAAAAACAAATGCGCCACAAGCAAACATTAGACCTGATTTAAAACCTAGTGTCCAGCAAGTGGATAGCCCGGTGCAAATTGAAGATTTAATTGTCACAGGCGATCTTGCTGCCGTTAGTGTACAGGGCCCAAATAAAGTGGCAAAAATGCCTTTAGGCGAATTTGAGCTTGCTGGAGCCAACCCTAAAGATCAAACGAAAAGACTCTTTGATTATATTAAAGAGTTAAGTGACGTTGCGGCAACTACTCACAAAAGTCAAAACCTGGACAATAGCGGTATTATTAAAAAAGGACATGAAAATAATGTTGTGCGTCTGGTTACTAATGAATTTTCTTTCTTCACTGCCACACCGTTGACTGCTGATGAATTTAAAGCATTGCATGAAGAAATTCTAAAGCTTGCTGCCACACTACCAGAAAACTTACAGTTAACTTTATCTTCTTTTGCTGTGCGTACAGAAGATAATAAATTGTTAAATATTGTTGCTAATGTTGAATGTGGTAAAACACCCAAGATCCACTGTTTTGCTAAAAATCAATTTTCCTCTATCGATCCCATTTATTACGATGTGGCCAAAGATGGCACCAAAACACCCATACCCTATATCACCAAAACAGAGATGGTCAAAAAAATGGGAGTCGATGCTACTCCTAAAGTCTCACTGAAAGGACTTGATATTGGCTTTTCAAATGTTTTTGAATGTACGACAGCGGGAAAGGCGAAATTTATTACGGCAATTGATGTTTGTTTAGATCATAAATACGGCACAGCAAAAGTGGAACTCAATCGCCAACTACAAGGTGCATTAACTCAAGCCAGAACAACAAAACCAACTGATGTTCTACCTATTCAGATATCACATGTGTTAACGTCAAATTCTATAGGATTGCATCCTGATAATGCCGTTGGCAGAGTAACGCATGCTGATCCTTATCAAACCCCATGGGTATCACCTGATTATACCAAAACTGGAAAGATTGGCGCACCGGTTTTTGGCACACCAACTCGTATTGCGATAACCAGAGAAAGACCTTGTAGTCTCCTACCTGAAACTCAAATGGACCTCGTGCAACAACATACTAATGAATCGAATCTCCACTTATCAACAACAAGAGCACTTGATTATATCAAAAATACGCTGGCAGCTAATGCCGAAAACGCTAATCTGGATATCAATCAAAAGCAAGAAAATGCACAGTCTTGTGTGCATGAAACATTGAGCAGTATTCATTCATTGGATGAATTGCAAAAGCTATTTGAACATATTGAATCTCAATCAAAACCCATTGATAATAAACCTGGCTCTTTATCTTATTTACGCCAGGAAAAGGACGCACCCGCTGGTTTTCCTCCCCGGTTTGAAAATATTGTCCATCTTATTCAGACCCGAGCAACCCAACTCGCAACTCAATCAAACAAACTTGACCATCCACTGTTAAATACGCTCAAAGAATATAACAAGAATTTTGAAATTCCAAAAAATGATAAATCTTATTTGGGTGCTTCGCTTCTCAATAATTCTGTTCGAAATAGCGATATAAAGGGCGTTAATAAATATTTGGAAACCAAATCCCCTAATCTTCGTGACCCTAATGGTGATTTTGCCATTCATGTTGCCGCGGAGAAAGGTAATTCTAAAGTCTTAGAGGCTCTGCTTCAAAAGGGAGCCAGTCCGAGGGTAACCAAGAACCCTCAACAAACACCATTGGAAATAGCCATCGCCAAAAACTTACCTGATGTAGTGGAAGCGCTACTGAAGAATGGCGCCGATCCCAATTGTGCTTGCAGTGATGGCAACTCACCGCTAACGGCTTGCATCATCAAAAATCAAAACAACGGGATTCTTGATTTATTGATAAAACATGGCGCAAATTTAGATGCAAGAGACAAAAATAAACTATTACCTATTGAGGCAGTCTATTTGCACGTAAACAACGATAAATACAAACTATTAAATAAATTGTTTACTGCTGGGGCAAAACCAGGCCTTGCCAATATTGGCGGTAAAACGTTTGTTCAACATGGACTTGATCAAAAAGATCTTAATTTGTTAAGTACACTATCCAATAGAATTTTATTTAGCAATGATGAAATTAGAAAACATGATCTTGTTAAAAATCCACCGGCTCCCGTTGTTGCACCTAAACCTGTGGTGGTTGCGAATGCACCTGCTCCCAAACCCGACACCATCATAGCAATTAAGCCAGAAGTAAGACCTGCGCCCAATGCGAATGTTTCCCCAGCACCTGCCGGCGGTGGATTTTTCAGTAGCATAGGAAAAGCCATTTCAAGTGTATTTGGTTCAAGTACCGCAGAGACCAAACCAGCGGTTAAAGTAAAGGCGCCCGATGCGCCAAAGGAAAATCACATTGTTGTAAATATTGAGCCACCAAAAACGGTTACTCCAGCACCAGATAATTTTTTTCAAACATAGCCCG
>CAYXVT010000157.1:5599-8644 GCA_964468105.1 Uncultured Candidatus Berkiella sp.
GATAAGCCTAAAGAAAAGTCGCCTATCTTGACCCAAATGAATTTAAATAAGGACAAAAAGCCGCTTGTGCCACCGCTTAAGGACACAACGATTAAACCAAAAGATGATAGGCCTCGAATGCATTAATAGAGGGCAAAAGCCTTAAGTGGTCGGACACGATGATTGAAAGCTAACTTTTAAAATGTTAGAATCCTTTACCTCATATAAAAAAGTGATGGAAAGTATATGTCAGCATCTGGTGCTTTAGCTTCTAACGTTTGCGAACAACTTAACAAAGAAGATCCTTCCTCCTGGATTACCTTTTTAGAAGAACAATATTTAAGTGATGGCTTAGAACATAAACAATTAACATTTATTTTTGAAACCGCTATAGAAGAGCGAAAACGTGCCAGCGACCAAGATATTCGTGCTCTCTGGGATGAGGTTATTTTGTCAATTGCTGGCAATCCAAAATGGTGTCAGGCATTGAGTTATCGTTATTTTTTAGATTATGTGGAAAATTCTTTTCGACTAGCCGAATATATTGTCAAAACGCCCACTTTTTTAATTCATCTTGATTATTATCATATTGATTTACTCTTAGAAAAATTACCAACGTTATATGTGCCTCAAGTATTACGTACATTCGACAATTTATTACAAGATGACGAAGAAAATTTTGAAAAGGTAATATGTGCCTTAAAATGGATATTCATTAAAAATCCTACTGTTCGAAAATGCATTTTAACGAAGCCAAAATTTGGTTTTAGTTCAGATCAGTTATTACTTGAATTTGAAAACGATAAGCTATTTGCTATTGATGTTTTAAAAAATGAATCGTTATGTGAAAATTGGATAAAACAAGGTTTTCTCAGTGCGTGTTCACATCCCTTACTTAAAAATCAAGATTACCAAGCATTAGCACTTCATTATAAATTTAAAAAAAATCCTGTATTATCTTCGCAATATCTAAAATTGGTACCCAATCCGCAAGTTGATGAATCAACAAGACCTCTGACTCAAGCCAATTTAGCAGGTTCTTCAGAGAAAGTGGAAGATGGGGATGATTTTATATTAGAAGATATTCCTACCCCTATCTCTGTTGAGTTTACACAGCTATATCAACTTGCTCAGATAGCGACACAACAAGACAGTACGACTGCCATGGAAAAGGAGCCTAGTGGAGTAAAAGTAAAGGTTAAATTTTGATTTTTTAGTGTAACTCCACTATTTAGATTAGGAGCAACTTGTGCTCCAGGTTTTGTTCAATATTTAGATCAAAAGAGAACAATCAACTTAGGTATTCTTCTTAATAACTTCCTTCCATCATCCCCATGCCTGAAGCCACCCCAACCGCGGCCCCGACTAAAGCACCCACAATTCTAAAGGGAAGCAGAGCAATCGCTGCCACGGCATTAGCAGAAGCGTTGTTAGTAGCACCACCCCCTGAAGTCGCTGCACAACCACAAAACAAGGTCAGGGCTATCATCAAGAAACAAATTTTCCTTTTAATCATGTTATTTCCTTAAGGATTAGGGGAATGGTATGATGCTTTATTGGCTAACTATACTTTAAAGAAAAGCATGCAAGAGCAATATCACCCGCAATTAATTGAAAAGCAAACTCAGGCCTTTTGGGAATCATCACACAGTTTTACCGTGAAAGAGGATCCCAACAAGGAAAAATTTTATTGCTTAAGTATGTTCCCTTACCCAAGTGGGCATCTGCATGTGGGTCACGTCCGAAATTACACTATCGGCGATGTTATCGCACGCTTTCAACGGATGCAGGGCAAAAATGTGCTCCATCCCATCGGTTGGGATGCCTTTGGATTGCCAGCGGAAAATGCCGCTCTCAAACATCAGGTGCCACCCAGTAACTGGACTTATGACAATATTGCGCATATGCGCCAACAACTCAAAAGTTTAGGCTTTTGTTTTGATTGGTCACGTGAACTTGCTACCTGTACCCCTGAGTATTATCGGTGGGAACAATGGCTCTTCATTAAAATGTATGAAAAAGGCTTAGTCTACAAAAAAAATTCGGTTGTTAACTGGGATCCTGTTGATCAAACCGTGCTTGCCAATGAGCAAGTGATCGATGGACGCGGTTGGCGCTCAGGCGCCAAAGTGGAAAGACGCGCTATTCCTCAGTGGTTCTTAAAAATAACTGCTTATGCTGAAGAACTTTTGCAGTCGCTTGATAATATGCCTGGCTGGCCAGAACAAGTGCGCACCATGCAACGTAATTGGATCGGGCGCTCAGAAGGGGTCACTTTTCAATTTAAAGTGAAAGATGACGCTCATCCCCCCATTGAAGTTTATACCACACGCATCGATACGCTGATGGGTGTCACCTATCTTGCCGTTGCGCCCCAACATCCTCTTGTTGATGTTGCGTTAAAAAAGAATCCTGATTTAAAAAGTTTTATCGATGCTTGTCGCAATATTAAAGTGGCCGAAGCGGATTTAGCTACCCTTGAAAAAGAAGGCAAACCGACAGGTCTTTATGCTTTACATCCTATTACGCAAGAACCCTTACCCATATGGGTAGGTAATTATGTGATTATGGATTATGGTACCGGAGCCGTGATGGCCGTTCCTGCCCACGATCAGCGTGATTATGAATTTGCTAAAAAATATCAATTACCCATGAAGGCTGTTATTCGACCGCTTGATGCCAATGAACCTGCTCTCTCCAAAGAAGCTTACACTGGCAGCGGCGTGCTTTTTAACTCTCAAGCTTTCGATAATCTCACCAGTGATGAAGCTTTAGTTAAAATTGCCGAATTTTTAGAAGGCAAAGGTCAAGGCAAACGTCAGGTGAATTTCCGTTGACGAGATGTGGGAAGTGTGGCACAGTTCCTGTTCCTGAAAAAGATTTACCCGTGAAACTGCCAGAGGGTGTCACCCCTCAAGGCACAACCTCGATTTTGACCCAGATGCCTGAATTTTATGAAGTGGCTTGTCCTAAGTGTGGTCAAAAAGCACGCCGCGAAACCGATACCTTTGATACCTTTATGGAATCTTCTTGGTATTATTTACGTTTCACCTGCCCCGATCAAAA
>CAYXVT010000158.1:0-373 GCA_964468105.1 Uncultured Candidatus Berkiella sp.
TGAGAATGACCATGAGCGGTATCAACGATAATCACATCAATTCCTGCTTCCACTAACGCAGCAACACGATCTTCTGTTTCTTTGCCTGTACCAACAGCAGCGCCTACACATAAGCGACCAGATTCATCTTTGCAAGAAAGGGGTTTATCTTTGGCTTTTTGTAAATCTTTAACCGTGATTAAACCTTTCAAATGAAAGGCATTATTAACAATAAGAATTTTCTCTAAACGATGTTCACGAAATAACCCAACAACCTCTTCCATTCCAGTGCCTTCAACAACAGTCACCAGTCTTTCTTTGGGGGTCATAATGCGAGCAACAGGTAAATTTAAATCATTTTCAAAGCGCCAATCACGATGAGTCACAATACCTA
>CAYXVT010000158.1:383-3305 GCA_964468105.1 Uncultured Candidatus Berkiella sp.
CTCGTCTTGATCACTAACAACCGGGACTCCAGAAATGCCATGCGCTTGCGCTAAACGAAGAAGTTCGCCTATACGCGTAGTCGGTTTAACAGTGATTGGATTTTTCACCACACCACTTTCATATTTTTTAACTTTTCGGATTTCTTCGGCTTGTTGCTCAATGGACATGTTTTTGTGAATAATACCAATGCCACCTTCTTGCGCTAAAGCAATAGCCAGTTTTGCTTCGGTAACGGTATCCATTGCAGCCGACACGATAGGAATGTTAAGCTGTATTGTTCGTGTCAAACGTGTCCTAAGATCAGCATCTTTTGGTAAAATAGCTGAATGGGCAGGCACAAGCAGGACATCATCAAAAGTGAGAGCATCTTCAATTATCCGCATAGCCTTCCCCATAAATAAAAATAATCGCATATTTTACCTGATTTTCGTACTAAAAGGGAAGGCCTGTGTATGTTCACCCAGATGGATAACAGCGAAGAAAAACAGATATTTACAGTTCAGCAGCTAAACCAAGCCGCTCGTACAAGATTGGAAGAAGTTTTCCATCTGGTTTGGGTCATGGGTGAGCTTTCAAATGTGGCTTTACCGCGTTCTGGACACATCTATTTCACGCTAAAGGATGATAAAGCTCAGGTACGTTGTGCCATGTTTAAAGGCAGCAACCGCCGTTTAAACTTTACACCAGCTGATGGTATGGCCGTGTTAGTGCGTGCATCTGTCAGTATTTACGAAGAACGCGGGGATTATCAACTTATCATCACTCATATGGAAGAAGCGGGTCTTGGCCAACTTCAAAGAGCCTTTGAGGCTTTAAAAGCCAAATTACAAAATGAGGGCTTATTTGAAACTGCCAACAAAAAGCCTTTTCCTTTATTCCCAAAACACATAGGTGTTATCACTTCTCATACTGGGGCTGCTATCCAAGATATCCTCAGCGTCCTTAAGCGACGCTATCCTATTGCACCGGTTACGATTTATCACACCCAGGTTCAGGGTAAAACAGCTGCAAAGGATATAGTCAAAGCAATAGCTACGGCCAATCGCCATAAACAAGCAGATGTGTTGATAGTTGCCAGGGGTGGCGGCAGCCTTGAAGATCTTTGGTGTTTTAATGAAGAAAGCGTTGCTAGAGCAATCTATGCGAGCAAGCTTCCCATTATCACGGGCATTGGCCATGAAGTTGATTTTACCATTGCTGATTTTGTCGCTGATTTACGTGCACCTACTCCCTCTGCTGCAGCCGAAACAATTACGCCAGACACTAATGAAGTTATTCAACTTTTTGAACAAAAAAAGCTCCGTCTCATTCAAGCCATGAAGCGCAAACTGCAACATACTGCTCAAAATCTGGATAGTCTTGAAAAACAACTGATCCACCCCGGACAATACTTGCAACAAGCTTTTCAACATTGCGAGCACTTACAAATACAATTGCACATGTTAGTGGCAAGATATTTAGAACGAGCCAAAAATAAATTAGCGCTGTTTAGTACAAGATTAAACTCAATCAGCCCCTTAGCCACCTTGAGTCGAGGCTATGCTATTGTTACAACTTCCGAGGGAAAGGTGGTACAAAATGTGTTAGAATTGCAAATCAATCAGTGTGTTACCACGCAAGTGGGTAACGGTTCTTTTATCAGTACAATTGATAAAATAATTGAGAAATAAATAGGTGCGAAAATGTTAGAAAGTGTAGGTACAAACAACTCAGTCGCTTTTGCGAACGTAAAGGCTGTTGCACACTTTATTGGTCAAGAAAATGCGGGACTTGATTTACGTATTAGTCGCAATTGGTATTCGCCTAATGCGGTGACAAATCTCATCCATAGCAAACCTAAAATGGGGCAAGTTTTACGAGCTTATTTCATTTCCCAAACAAATGAAGCTTTAACACAAGAAATTAATAATTTTCAAATGTTGAGCAATAGCTTAAATAGACCCGGACTCTTTATTTTTCAAGAACCTGAAGCAGGACAGCATTTTATCTTTGGTATAGTGCACCAAGGCAAGTTATTAATTATTAATCCTTTAGGTAAAACACAGCATAAAGGGATCCTTAGTGCATTTTCTAAAACGGGGCTAGAAGTTATTCAATCAAACACCATCATCCAACGTGATCGCGATGGTATCTTTTCTTGCGGACCCATTTGTGTAGAGTTACTTCATCATTTTGCGCAGGTTAATATTTCAGATCTCTTTAAAAGCTTGAAACCGACAAAAGATGATAATGGCAACAATTACGTTGATATTAATGATTCTCTATCCATACCATTGCAAAATTTAGTCTCTCAAGAATATGCATTCACTGTACTAAGTTTGGCAAGCATTCGTGCTCAACATTTAGAAACTCTTCAACAAGCATGCCACGCTTTTTCAACTGAAAAACAAATGAATGAATTCTTTGATGAAGATTGTATGAACAGTCCTGAGCAAGTTCTTATCTACAAACTGGCCACTGATAAAACATTTAATATAATGACATTGATGGACGATCCCGAGTATAAAAAGCTTGAAATGGAACGTGTGCAACCAAAGGTAAAACCAATAGCCCCCCCCCCAGTACAACCAACTATTCCAGTACCCCAGCCAGTTATTAATAAAACTATTCCATTAGCTCACAAACTGCTTTTTGGCCTGGCTACGTTTGCGATTTGCGCAACAGTAGGTCATTTTGGCATTGGACTTAACATTGTTATGACTTTAATAGGCAGTGCTTCATTTGCGTTTCTAGCAACGACTATAACAGCGGCACACCTTTTAAACGCACAGCAGCAGCCTCTTCCAGCTCTGAATGTTCCTCCCGCAGGCCCTGCAGTAGTAGCGACGAATAATCCAAGTCAAACACCACTGTTTGATTTGCAGTCAAGAAGTGGAAAACAAAAACAGCCAGAGGGTGAAATTAATTCTGATATTACATCT
>CAYXVT010000158.1:3315-8608 GCA_964468105.1 Uncultured Candidatus Berkiella sp.
GCTAAACAAAAATAAAAAATATAACAAATTCAAATCCTGCTAAGCACCCATTATATAACGCCTATTTGTTCCGCCGGACCCGGCGGAACTCTTATTAAAAATAGATGATTATAAACTTAGGTTATGGGATTTTTTGTGGCATATTATTTCTCGCAATTATCAATAAATACTAACCTAATTCGCATTTTTGCAAAACAGCTTGACGCTATTTGTTAGCTACTTTAATATTCAAAAAATATTAACTTTAGTCCATCTAGGAACAAGTATGAGTTTGAAATCAGGTGCAACGTCAGTTGAAAATAAATTGATATTATATCGTTATACTGACTTTGCAGATGACGCTATCAAGCTCTTCAAAAGTTCAAAAAAGAAAATCTATGATTTCCCTAGCGAAAACCCACAATTCAAAATTATTGTCAGCAAGGATTCAGACGATAAAGCACAATTTCATGCCATTGAACCAAACAATGAAACAACGGTTCTTGGAGAAGGACAATCCATTGTTTTCCTTGGCATCAATATAAAAACGGGTGAAAAAGTCGCTATTAAAAAATTAAAACCCATCAGCCCTGCTGCATTAGCAGATTTTGAGCGTGAACGCGAAAACTTAAAAGAAACCGGTGAATTCATTGGGAAAGGTAAAGAAACAGAAAAAAGTCAATTAAACCCTACCTTTTACACAATTATGAAATTAAGACCTGGCGTTAATTTACTTGATTTATTATATATGACAGACCCAAGCAAAAAAGGGACTCCTGACTTTTATGTAAACAAGAATAAACTATCCTATAAAACAAAACTAGAATTAACAATTGACGTTCTCTCTGTCACCAAGCGATTACATAAGAAAATGGGTTTACTTCATAGAGATATTAAATCTGCTAATTTCCAAACCTATCTACTAGGAAAACGTCAGGTCACAACCCTTCTTGATTTAGGATCAGCTGTTAAAAAAAGTGAACAACATAAAGAAATTGCTGGTTCATTTGGTTATCTCCCCCCTGAATGTTTATTGCCGCAAAAAACGCGCCCGCCTTATGATGTACTGAGTGAAATATTTGCTTTAGCAGTGGTTCTTGCTGAAATATGGACCGATAGTAATTATCAAGCAAATTTATTAAAACATGTTGATGGCTCTTTATCACTTATGAACATCAAGAATTTCTTATCAGATATTTTTGATGCAAGTGCAAAATTTGACGATCCCGTCGAGGAACCAGGATTTAGAAAAATTTCGAGAGTCATTTCAGAAATGATGAAGGATATTGAGGATAGAGATTATCGTCTATCAATATCAAGAGCGAGCAAAATTGTTCGAAAATTATATTCAGAAATAACGAAGCTTGAAATTGAAAAGACAGAACCAAAATTAAAATCATTCAAAGAAGCTGAAGAATTTGCAAAGGAAAAGTTAGCTCGATACAAGGATATGAGACGTAACTCATCGCCCTCCTTACCAAGAATGGTGTCTTCTCCTGGGGCTGTATCGCCTAGAGAAAAAAGATTATCAAGCGCTGATGCATTTGCTGCGTTAAGACGCCAATCGGTAAAAACAGAGCTCTTTACCCAATCATCACCCTATTTACCTTCCGGCGGCCCTTCAACATTGCTGGTAGATGAGTTTGCAAAATTATCGCTTAAGGGAGATTCTGCATCAGTGGCCCCTATAGCTTCAAAGTCATATAAGCCTGATTCATAGTCTCATCTTAAAAACCTTTGAACATTGTTCAATGAGATTTAAAAAAAATATTATCCTTTTTTAACGTGCTTCATCAGTCTTTTACGTTTATATAATTGACGAGGGGTGAGGGTATTTCTTCTGCCGGCGTATGGATTTTCACCAGACTTAAAGATGACCTTAACAGGCGTTCCAACTAATTTTAATGATTTAATAAAATAGTTAGAAAGGTATTTTTGGTAGGAAACAGGAATTTCATGAGTTTGATTACCATGAATAACGATGGTAGGTGGATTATGGCCTCCGCAATGCGCATAACGTAATTTAATACGTTTGCCGCGAACCAAGGGCGGCTGATGTGCTTCAATAGCACTTTCAAGTAGTGCTGTCACATCTGTTGTACTCATTAACACCATGGCACTACGATAAACATTATCAATGGATTTAAATAAATCACCCACGCCTGTGCCATGTAAAGCAGAAATGTAATAAATAGGGGCAAAATCAGCAAACTTTAAACGATATTCAAGTTGTTCTTTTACTTTTTCTCTATCATCCGCAGCCATACCATCCCATTTGTTTGCACAAACGATGAGGCACTTGCCCGCTTCAACGGTAAAGCTTATTAATGAAAGATCTTGATCGGTTAATCCTAATCTTGCATCAAATACCAGTAATACAACGTTAGCATCTTTTATAGCTTGTAAGGTCTTAATGGCTGAGAACTTTTCAACCACTTCAACCACATTTTTTCTTTTACGTACGCCTGCAGTATCAATTAAGGTGTAGCTTTTACCCATGCGTTCCATATTAATATGTATGCAATCACGGGTCGTTCCTGGCATGTCACAGACAATGACTCTTTCTTCACCCAACATCCGGTTAACCAAGGTGGATTTACCAACATTAGGTCTACCAATGATAGCGACTTTAGGAACTTGTTTATCAATTTCTTCTTCAAAAACTTCTTCAGCAATTTCTTTTGCAGGTAAGATTTCAAATGTATGAACCAACAAATCGATAATGCCACGATTATGACTGGCTGCAATTGAGCAGATATGCTCAAAACCTAGCTGATAAAAATCCCCTCTGGCCAGTTGTGAATCTAGACCATCTGTTTTATTGATGACCAAATAAACTGGTTTGGACTGTTTTCGTAATTCCTTTGCAATCGCTTTATCAGTGAAGGTTAGTCCCTCTCGACCATCGACGACAAAGTAAATGATATCGGCTTCAAGCATGGCCTGACGGGATTGTTTGATAATGGAAGCATCAATCAGAGAATCATCACCCTCTCCAATACCGCCAGTATCAATAACGATATAATCGTTTTCATCTATATAGCCTTGTCCGAACTGACGGTCGCGTGTTACGCCAGGTTGATCGACCACTAACGCATTCTGAGAATGCGTTAGACGATTAAACAATGTGGATTTACCAACGTTTGGTCTGCCAACAATAGCAATAACAGGGATCATGACTTAAACGCTCCCATTAGGTGACACTTGGACGCCGGCAACTTTACCATTATGAGAATGAACAATTATTTCATTACCCAAAGTAATAGGTCCTTGGTAAATTTTGCCCGCTAAATGTACTCGATTAACAATATGGCCCTTTTGGGTTGAGAGGAAATGGACATAACCACCTCTATCTGCAACCGCAACCAGCCCTGACACAACTGTTGGGCCTGTAATATAACGTTCTGCAAGTGAGGTTTGCTTCCACTGGGTTGTTCCTGTTTTTCTGTCAATAGCCCATAAAGCATGTTCATTATCAGTCACAAAAAGCAGATCTCCAGCGACAGCCATGTTTTGGTATGAAGAGATCTCACGGTCCCAGAGTAAATTACCAGAAGAAATATTTACCGCAGCAAGCTTTCCTTGGTAGGTAATAACATAGACAGTATCATCAACAACGATAGGATCGGCACTTATATCAACCATACGTTGCAATTCTGAACGACCATGTGCCAGTGCGATGGTTCTATCCCATTCAATTAAGCCAGTATGCAAATTCATGGCTAACAATTTACCACTTGAAAAACCCACTAAGGCTTTGTCACCCACAATAGCAGGTGTGCTACTGTAGCGAAGTGTTAATGAAGGGGTGGATTGATCAACAAACCATAATTTTTCACCACTACGTCCATCTAACGCGCTAACAGATCCATCAATAGCATGAACTAATACAATACCATCTTTACCTGAAGGTGATGCCAGCACTTCACTGGTTACCTTTGATTCCCAAAGTTGATGTCCTGTTGTGGCATCAAGCGCAACCACTTTAGCATCAGAGGTTGAAAGTAGAAGGGTTTTATCCATCAAGGTAGGACCTGAGGTATATTTTTTACCCGTATTACTTACCCAGATTTTTTTACCGCTTTTACTATCAAGAGCAACAACTTTTCCATTGTGATCGGCTGCAAAAATGGTACCCTGACTCACATGTGGAATAAGTTTTGTGAAACGCTCTTGTTTTGAAAGCGTTCCATTGGACCAAGCTACTTTTGCAATTTTAGAAGGCTTCTCTACAGAAAGCGGGGGTAATTCACCCAATTTTGGCTCAACACGCCCAGCAAAAGGATTGCGCACAGGACTTTGACCACAACCTGTTAGATTCACTAAAACCAAGCCAAGCGCCAAAACACTTAACCCATTTTTTACAAACTGCTTTATCATGACTTCACTGCCTCTTCTTTTGCTGTGGCTTTAGGTTCTATGCCTAATTCTTCCATTTTCATTTTTAGTAATGGACCATGCATCCCTTCTTCGGGTGCAGAGGTATATGCTAATTGATAAGCAGCTTTTGCTGCTTCAATGTCTTTTTGTTTTAGCAGAATGTCTCCTTTCAACTCTGCCATTAACGTTAAATAGCCATTAGCCGTTTTTTCATCAAATAGCTTCAAAGCTTCATCTAATTTATTTTCAGCAATCAATAAACGCATTAACCGAATTTTTGCAATCGATTGAAAATTATCTTGTTTGGTGTTTTTGATAACCCATTGCAAATGCTGCTCAGCATGACTTAATTCATTTTCTTGTACGGCTTCTTGGGCAAGCACAAAACCTGCTAATGAAGCATAAGGTGAACTTGCATATTGATTAACCAATATTTCTGCCCTGCTTTTAACAGTTTCTTTGTCTTTCTTCTCAAGTCCTTCAAGTAAGGACATATAATTTTCGGATGCTTGCTCGCGCACCACTTCTTGGTGATGCCGCCAATAGTAAAAACCCGATACAACAAAAGTGACGATAATGATTGCCCAAGAAATCATGCCGCCATATTGGTTAAACCATTTTTTTATTGCTTCTACTTGTTGTTCTTCTGTTGCATATACATCCATGAAAAACTGAATAATTTCATCAACCGGTTTTGTTTGCTGTGGCTCATCGCTTCGTAAATACTTTATGGTCACGGTATTGGTTTGGATTTCATTGTCTCCCAAAACAAGCGCGAAGGTTGCGCCACTTTTATCGGCTCGCTTAAATTGGCTTTTAAAACTGCCGCCGCCACAATTCATTAATACTTTCAAATCCGGCACACTGGCTCGAATTATTTCAGATAAGAGTAAAGCTTTTTGTAAATCGGATGTACTACCATCCACTGCAAAAT
>CAYXVT010000159.1:0-3948 GCA_964468105.1 Uncultured Candidatus Berkiella sp.
TTAGCTGTAACATATACACAAGCAGATGATTTTTCGGCTAGGCGCCAAGGGAACGAGTCCCCAGGAGTGTACGCTTTGGTACATGACTGGGGTGAGAGAGCGCAGGCAACAACGCCGAGAATTCATCTGAGACGGGTATATCCGTAGGGATTGCGCTTTTCGCCGTTGGCTCGTTTTTCAAAATGCTGGTAATCCAGAAGATCAAACCAACTCCCCCCCCAATCCCAACCGCGCTCCGTAAAAAGTTTATAAAGTAAAGAATCTTTGGTGATTTTTCCTTTAAACTCTTTAGTGCGATCAATATACGGTTTGCCAGAAGGCGGAATAATAATATCGCCTTTTACATAAGGGTTCGCCACTGGATTAATATCAATTGCACGACCAAAACTATGTTGTGACAGGATGCCTGGCTGCCCTGTTACATTACGACAATTATACGTTGCGGTATAATTGGCTCTCACGGCAGGACTATCATTGTGTGTACCGCCTAATGGGCGAATTTTTTGAATGGGGAATTTATGTTTATACAGTTCTTGAAAGATCTCATGTAACTCTTTGGATATTTCTTGGTTCACAAGCAATACGCCAGTATGGGTCTTGCTATCATAACCATAATATTTGACTTTAACTAAATCCATCTCATTGAGTGCTTGATGACATTGTTTTGGTTGATGTTCAAGCATGCGCATTTTAAGCTTTGGATAATGAGCTAACGGTGTTACACCTACGGGAATAACCTCTGAATTTGCATAACAAAGATTGATGTTAAATCCAACAATTAAACTGATTATCAATAAAACAGTTCTAAGTAAGCTAAGGAGCAATTCGATTACCATCATCACACCATGATTCTAATTCATCATTTTATTTCAAAAGAATATTCCTTTATATTGATCTTCTAAGGGATCATCAATAAAAACTAGTGCTATGTCCATTTAATAACTTTGGAATGCATTGACAGGGAAAGTATGAGTAAGAAGACAACCAAAAAATATTGCTATCTTGTCAATGCCGTTTTAGCTTCTAGTTTCTTTTTACCCACTTTAAGTTTTGCTGCACTGCAAGTTATTGTGGTACAAAATGGCCCAATCGCCACCACAGGTACAGGCGGAATTGAAATCACCCCTAGTGGGCAAATAGTCGGCACCAACGTTGACGGGATTAAAGTTAATTCAGCTGTTCTTACTGAAAATGTTGTTACAATTGATGCTGCAAATGCAAACATCTTTACGGCAATTAATATGTTGGGTACCGGGCACGGTATTAACATTACCCAATCTGGTGCATCTATCACCATCAATACTGGTAGCGGTATAACCTCTGAAGCAGATGGTATTTTAATTGCTGGTAATAATGCATTAATCAACAATCTCGGTGAGATTATTGCAGGTAGTGGCGCAGGCGCTCAAGGCAGTGCTATTGAAATAGCACCGGCAGGTACTAATGCAACTATCAATAATCAATTAGGTAGCAGCTTGTTATCCGATGTGGGAGCATTAGCACCAACACTTTTAGTGAATGGGTCGGGCTTAACTTTAACCAATGCTGGAACAATTGATCCATCTAGTGCAGGTGGTGCTGGCGTTGATGCAATCGCTTTACATGCCAATTTTAACTCAATTACCAATACAGCTGACGGTACAATAAAATCAGATGCCGTAGGAACCGCGGCTATCAACATAGCCACAGCAGGTATTGGCGGTAACATTATCAATGATGGATCCATCTTGGCTCAAAATCAGGGTAATGGTATTGCTATCAACAATAATTTTGTCAGTGGCAGTATCACCAATAATGGTTCCATTATCGTTAGTGGTGGCCTAGGTGGCACCGGCGTTTTAGTGAATGCGAATCTTACTACCTTTACTAACAATGGCTCAATCAAAGCGGAAACAGCCGGAGACTTTGCTTTTACTTTAACGGCAGGACATACCACTGGAACCCTTATTAACAATGGCAGCATTATCGGAAATGATAACCCCGCGATGACATTGGCTGGCAATTTTACCTCAATCAATAATACTAGCACTGGAACAATCCAAGCTACAGCAACTACAGCTATTTTTGCCTTGAATAACACCACAGGAACATTAACAAACTCTGGAAATATTAATGGGGTTGGCGGCAATGCCATCAATTTAGGTGAGAATGGGGCTAATATTAATGTCCCCTTTATACAAAATGCAGGCACAGTGACTGGCAATGTTCTGTTAGCCTCACATGCAGGTGCAAATACTTTTACGATGAATGGCGGTACAATTGTTGGCAATGTGAATGATACAAAAGCTGCTATCACTAACACATTGAATTTAAATGGCGGTAACATCATTGGTAATGTCGTTTTAGGTAATAATGGTGCCAATGGTGATATTCTGAATCTAGCGGGAACGAGCGTGCAAGCTATTACCGGTAGTTCTGGTAATGATATTATCAACATTACGAAAGGTGTATTCTCTTCACTTGATGGCGTTGGTGGCACAGATATACTCAATATCAATGCGATTTATGCTTCCAAGGGCACTATTACCAATATACCGACTATTAATGTCAATAATGCGGGCACAACATTCACCGTTGGTGCTGCGATAACGAATATGAATACGGCTTTAAACGTAAACGCAGGCACAGCCTTAGTCGCAAACGCCAATATCACAGGTGGCGCAAATTCGGCGATTACAAACAACGGGAATATTCAGGTCAATCAAGGCAATCAGATTACCGCCCAAACCTATACTCAAAATGCCCAAGGCACATATACCCCCGTTTTTAACGCACTTGGAGCGACCGGCGTAATCAATGTCAGTGGCGCTGTTGCGGGTGCTGCTACTTTAAATGGTAATATCATCCCCGCTTTTGGCCCCTTAATTCCAGCAGGAACGACTTTTGATATTATTAAAGCAACTAATGGTGCTGGAACTATCGTTGATGGTTCTTCCATTTCGCAAAATTCGGCGGTGGTTAGCTTTACTAAGAATGTGGTAGCCAATGGTGTTGGAACGTGTAATGCTGCTGGCGGTTGCTTTGAATTAACAACGCATCGTAATTCCTTAGTATCCATTTCAACATCGGCAAATACGCATTCTATTGCCGGTGCTTTAGATACGATTTCACAACAAGGCTTTGCATCAATAGATCCTGATTTAGTCTATCTCTTTAGTCAAATTGAACAATTACCAACACCACTAGCTGTTGAGCAAGCTTTAGAAACTTTATTACCTCCTTATAATTATTCAGAAATTGCCGGCGCACATTATAGTATGGACAGTGTTTTCAATACTGTTGGTAAACGGTTTGAAATGATTCATCGAAAAATCAAAGGCATTAACGCTGGCGATCTGGGTTATGACAAGCCTACTGGCAGCTGGGTCCAACTATTTGGTGGGAACCTGAATCAAGATCAAATTGATAATGTTGATGGTTATAACGCCAACGCTGTTGGTGGCGTAATCGGCACCGATTGGGATATCTGTCGCTTTTTTAGCTTTGGGATCTCAGGAAGTTTTGCTCGCGTACATACCATGGACAAAGCGCTCGTTCCTAAAGATCAATTTATCGATAGTTATCAAGGAACTTTATATAGTTGGTATGAACCATATCCTAATTGGTTTATTAATGCCATGTTAGGTGCTTCGACCCTTCATTATCATACCTTCCATCATATTGAAGTTGCCGATTTTATCAATACGGCAATAAGCGACTTTGATGGCCAACAATATGGCGGGCAAATTGATGTTGGTTATGCCCTCTCAAATAATCAAATTTATTTCGCGCCATTAGTTAGAATGAAATATATGCACTTAGATTTAGATCGATATCTTGAAAAAGAACTCGGTGGGATTGGATTAATTATTGAAGATCAAGATTATGATGATTTTACAGTAGGGATTGGCGCAAGACTAGCAACAGAATTTACCTATAAACTCATTCGTTATATGCCAGAAATTTCTG
>CAYXVT010000159.1:3958-6402 GCA_964468105.1 Uncultured Candidatus Berkiella sp.
TCATGATTTTACTGAAGAAGGTCAAAAATCCATAGCGACTTTTAGTGGTGGCGGCCCTGAATTTGCGGTAAATGGTCCCAAACCGGGTGCTAATATTTTTGATCTCGGCTTGACGCTCAATGCCGAACAAAATAATGCAACTTATACGTTAAAGTATGATGTCGCATGTCGTGAAAAATTTATAAGTAACACTGTCTTCTTACAAGCTTATTACTACTGGTGATACCGCCCCCAGCGGTATCACTTCTAAATTTCAAAATAGCACCCAATCGCTATTGATCTTGAATAGGGCAAATGGTAGAAATCCACATCAATTTCATTGATTCGCATAAGAAAAGCAAACAATCTTTCTTGCCAGAAAAAGGGCAGATTTGTTCTTCTGCGCGTTGGCGATATATTGGTCGCTTCAATAAGATAGGTTGCCTTGTGAAAATCAACGGGAAAGGGAAATATTTTAGATCTTTTTGCTAATTCAAGCATATCTGGAACATTCACCAATTGCATAAAACCATTATGCAATACCAGGCTCGCAATATTTTCATCAATAGCAGTTAATTCATAGCGTTTATCATGCTCAACATAAGGTATGTTTTCTGTCACCATACTTAAAATTAAAACATGTTCTGGGATCGTATGATTTAATTTTAAGAAGCGTAACAAACTCCCTCCACTTTTATCGAAAGGATCAGCGACAAACACTGATAAGGTATTTGGCATGCATGAAACATTAGATAATTTGATTTTGGCGAGAATTTCTTTTAAATCTCCTTTATCTTTATAATAAGTTCTTCTTAGGAACTCTACGCCTTGGTGCCAAGTTATCACCACCGTTGCAAAGATCAAGGCCACCAATAGTGGAAACCAACCACCACTATGAATTTTTAGAACATTTGCCCCTAAGAAGGCAAAATCAATGGTAAAAAATACGCCCCCAAATATGAATGTCTTAAAAAAAGACCATTTTAAATGCATATAACAATAGTAAACAATCAACGTTGTTACAGAAAGCATCACTAAATTAACCGCTATTCCATAAGCATGGGTTAATGCCTCTGAACTTTTAAAAATGATCACTAATAATATTGTGCCAATGGCAAGAATAACGTTCATATGGGGAACAAATATTTGGCCAATTTCTTCACTAGATGTCTGTATAATGGGAACCTTAGGATAAAGATTTAATAATACCGCTTGCTTGGTTAAAGAGAATGTTGCTGAAATCACGGCTTGTGAAGCAATAATGGTGGCTAAGGTAGCCAAAAATAACAAAGGATAAGAGAACCAATCAGGAGAAAGAGCATAAAAAGGATTTTCGATGGCGCTAGGATTTTCTAACAAATAGGCGCCTTGGCCAAAATAATTTAGTAGCAAGCAAGGCAGTGCAACAAAAATCCAGCTTAATCGTATGGGTGTTTTCCCAAAGTGACCTAAATCAGCATAAAGCGCCTCTCCCCCTGTCACCACCAGAAAAACGCTTCCTAACAACAAATACCCTTTCCAGCCATTCACTATAAAGAAATGATAAGCATAATAAGGATTGATTGACTTAAGAATAAGTGGATTCTCAATAATATGAACAGCACCTAATATTGCAATAACAATAAACCACACCAACAATATGGGACCAAATAACCCACCGATTTTTGCGGTTCCAAAATGTTGGCACATAAAAATCGCTATGAGAATAACAAGCGTTAAGGGTATGGTAAGATGAGACAATGAAGGTGAAATAACATTGAGTCCTTCAATTGCACTGATAACAGATATAGCAGGTGTTAACATGCCATCACCAATGAGTAATGCTGTTCCTAAGATGGCAACAAAGAAAAATAACTTGTAAGCTCTTATATCAAATTTTTTAAATAGCGCTAACAGCGCTAAGATCCCACCTTCGCCATCATTATCAACTTTTAAAATATAAATGAGATATTTTATTGAGATAATTAATATTAAAGACCAAAAGATAAGCGACAATACGCCATATATGTTTTCTGGTGCTATGGTGAGTCCTCTTAGCGTTTCCCGAAAAGCATAAAGTGGGCTTGAGCCCAAATCACCATAAACAATCCCCAGCGCAGCCAAAGATAAGGGTAGGACTTTTTTGTTATTCGCTATCATTGGTTCAACTATTAATGAGTGTCGACTTCATTAGAATAGCAAACTTGAACCTAAACCGTGTAAGTACTCACCAAATGATCTTTTTTTATGACTTTACTTCGCTGGCTGACTTATATAAAATAGTGGCATTAGATTTAATTACCAATGAGAGACAGATAAATATGCCAATATCAAATGCAATCTTAACTGCACGTTTAAATGCAGCTAATCGGGCGCTTAAGCAAGCTCGTGCCATTCAAACACCTAAAGGTAAAGATGCTTTTGATAGCTTCCTCATTGGCGCTACAAAATTCGGACTTTTGGCCATGTTTGGGCTCTTTCTTGCT
>CAYXVT010000159.1:6412-8589 GCA_964468105.1 Uncultured Candidatus Berkiella sp.
AATATCCCGGCATCTTAAACAGAATTTTGCCACCAACACCACGTCCTTCTAAAACACCAAAACCAACACCGTAATATCTATTATATAAGGGGGCATATGCCCCCTTTATTTTGGACATTACTTTTTAGCAGCACGAAAAGATCGATATTTATGTGGATGCGCACCCGCAGGCGAGCCCACCTGAAACCCACTGTCTTCTTTTCTTGTAAAATCAGCGAGTGTTAGGGGTTTTTCTTCATTTGGTTTTTCTTCATTTGGTTTTGCTTCAACAAATTCATTATCATCATCCGATAAATCTAGCTCCTCTGGCCGAGGAACTCGAAGTGATAAACTGGTTGGCGCAGAGTGAGAAAGGCCCTTCCATTGTGTTGTCATGCTCGTATTTGGTTGAGGTATTCTAATAGGGGCTGCAACAGGGAGTTTGTATGAAGTAGGTACAGACGTAGCCATTACTGCCTTAGAGTCCTGTTTCTTCAAGTCCGTGAGTTCTAATCCGCTTTCCTCTGCTGGTTTAGCATGTTTCTTAGGTCCACCGCCTGCCATCTCGCTACCCCTTATTTATTCAATAGTGTGTATATACATGAAACATTTATGTTAAGTATTTTACACCTGTAGGAAATCAATTTCAAAGTGGGGTGGCTTTTGCTTTACTTATTTAACTTGAACCTGGAATTGAACAATCTTGCGCTCAGTTTGAGCAATCATGCCATTTAATTCTCTTTCAAATAACGTTAAAAGTGGCGAAAATGCGCTATTAAGCAAAAATCTTACTGTCCATTCTTTTATATTGCTGCGATCGGATTTAAAAGCGGTGGCATACTCCAATAACAAATGAAGATAAGCCACATGCAGTTTTGAGGGCTGGGTTATCCTATTTCCTAATATGATTGGAAAAGCATTCGCCATTTGTGCTGATTTACCACTGGTATTTTTACCATAGGAAAGGGCAAACTGAACAATATCCTTGGGAGATACCCTTTTGAAAGTATTAGTGGCCTGAATATAGGTTTGTAGTGCGGTTTCATCACTTGGATTCAAAACTTGCGACTTTAGTTTTTTTATATCCTCAAGATAGTGGCTCACCAACTGATCTATCGTAAATTTCTTTTGCATAAAGCTAGTGTCAGCCATGTTTAGTACCTTTTAAGCTCATTTACAATTAAGTATAGAATAATACAATAGGGGGAGATTCACGACTCCAACCAATAACTAAAAATAGATATCCATTACTTATCGGAGCTATACTGTTAAACAGTAGGCGATAATATGGGATTCACACCAGTATGTCTCGTCAAACATTAATAAAAGAACTAAAACGTTATGGCATCTCTGACGAACGCGTTATTAAAGCTATTTTGGATGTTCCCAGAGAACAATTTGTGCTCCCTGCTTTGAAAAAAAGAGCTTATGAAAATGTTGCTCTCCCTATTGAAAAAGATCAAACCATTTCACAACCCTATGTGGTAGCCTTAATGACTCAGAGCTTACTTGAACATGCAAATCCGAAAAAAATATTAGAAATAGGCACAGGCTCAGGTTATCAAGCCGCTATCCTTGCCAAGCTTTTCAAACAAGTTTGGTCTGTCGAACGGATTGAAGCGCTTTATACTAAAGCAAAAAAAACACTCAAATCATTAGGATATGATAACGTTCATTGCAAATTGGGCGATGGAACTTATGGCTGGATTGATGATGCGCCATATGATGGCATTATTGTCACCGCAGCAGCAGCAACATTACCGGCAGCACTGCTTGATCAACTCAGCCCCACGGGTGGAATAATGGTTATTCCCATAGGTAAAAATCATCAAGTGCAACAATTAACGTTAATTAAAAGGCATGGGGATAGATTGGAGGAAACTGTATTAGAGCAGGTAAGTTTTGTACCATTGATCTCTGACTATAACTAGCCCTAAAATAAACCATGAAAACAAATATATTCTTAGCAATGCTACCAGGTCATGATAATCGTTTAGCGCTTGCGCAAAAAATTCTTGCCTGCGAAGCCAAACGTTCGCCGCTTGCGCGCGTCAATTGGACTAACAACAATGATTTACATATAACAGTTGGCTATATCGCCGATGTGGAAGAAAGTGATATTCGCTCTATCACCCTTGGCATGAGCTCAATATCACAAAACAGTGCTTTAATGGCTAATGGTGAAGAAGTGAGATTAT
>CAYXVT010000160.1:0-6636 GCA_964468105.1 Uncultured Candidatus Berkiella sp.
CCGTCTTTATCAAGAAGGGTATAAGTAAACACATCAGTTGCACCATCTTTTGGTGGCACAACACCTGCGTCGAGGCTGTATGAATAGCTTCCATTTGCATGAACGATTAAGGTGCCATATTTTCCTTCAACAGAAATATTTCCGTTACTGTCAGGTATACCACTATGATTGCCACTAATAATTTTACTGATGCTAGCAGGATCGCAATTTAAATTTAAATCATTACTTAAAAGATTACCGCTGGCTTTGGTTGAAGATTCAACCGTTGTCTTACTACCGCAGATCTGTTCATTCACACAAATCGATGCACAGTCATCAACTGCTTTTGGTTCAGCTTTAGCACAAGGGGCAGTATTATGATTATCGCAAGGTGAACTGGTTTTGCAGGATGGTGCTGTATTGTGATTATCACAAGGAGCTGTATGGTGATCATTATTTGGTGTTGTTGATTTACATTCCGGTCCTGTATTGTGGTTGTTATTTGGTGCACTTGATTTACAAGCAGGTCCCGTATTGTGGTTATTATTAGGAGCAGTAGATTTACAGACTGGTCCCGTGTTGTGATTGTCATTTGGTGCAGTAGATTTACAAATCGGTCCCGTATTGTGGTTATTGTTTGGACCAGTACTATGATTGTTTGAACCGGTATTGTGATTATTGTTTGGTCCAGTTGCTTTATTACAAATAGCTGTGTTGTGGTCATTGTTTGGACCTGTACCATGATTGTTAGATCCAGTGTTGTGATTATTATTAGAACCTGATGCTTTATTGCCACCGGCTGATTTGCTGTTGTTACTTGGTGAGGAACTATGTTTATTACTGCCGGAGGTTGAATGATTTGATTCTGGTGGAGGACCGGCGGGTGGTGAGCTTATACAAGGCTCCCCTTTATCTGATCCGGAGTGTAATGCGCTGACAACCTGGTCTATGATATTTGTTATTTTGCTGCTCATGTTGCCTACCCTTTTTTTTGTCAGAGTTTTAAATAGATCCTTATCAATTCGTGTCTAAGTACACGTATTGAGAGGTCTTGCCATAAAAACTACTAAACCATGAAGGGGCATGGACTAAGTATTGGACTATGGTACTAATTTCATTCAGATTTAAAAAATATCATTCTTTATATAGCTAAAGTTTGTTAGCGCCTATTTAGATAAACAGTATTAATTTTTAACATCTGGTGGAGAGTATACTGATATAAAATACTATTATCGCGGATTAATGCATATACGCTGAATTGGTTTTTCGTTGATGGTTTATATTAATGAATAAGGCTGGGGAAAAAAAGCGATTATGACAAAAAACCAAATAGATGATTATTTGCCCATCGCAAAACGTATGTTTGATGATCAACAATACGCCAATTGTGCAAAATACTTAAATAAACATATTATTGAATTTAGGAATAATTTGCTCACTGCGCAAGCTTATGCTTTACAGGGAGATGCTTACCATCTTCTGGGGCGAGACGATTTGGCAGTAAAATCATATCAACAGGCATTGAATTTAGATCCCCTTGAAGAAAAAGTCTATTTTCACTTGGCGAGATCATATAGTGAATTAAATCTTCATGATAAAGAAGTAGAAAGCGCTCACCCACTTCCCAAATCAATTAAATTTTTATCTTAATCTTGCTTTTGTTTATTTCTTTCAGCGAAAACTAGACCTTGCTAAAAAATGTTACCAGGAAATTATTAGGATTGATCCACAAAATACAATGGCCTATCGTAATATGGGGTTGTGTTTTACCTATCAAACAGTTGAATGTGAAGATAAAAAAAATATCCTTGATTTATTAGCATCTCCTAATATTAGTCGTGAAGATGTTATGCATGGGCATTTCGCATTAGGTAAGATTTTTCAAGATTGTAAAAGTTATAGACAAGCTTTCTATCATTATCAAGAAGCAAATGCTATTTATGCAAACAGGCACTCCTTTAAAGTAAATGAATATATTGGCTATGTAGATTATTTTATAAACCTGCTTGATAAACAATTTTACAAAAAATACAATTTTATTGCTTCAACTTCAACGCAGCCCATTTTTGTTATAGGTATGTCACGAGCAGGAAAGACCCTTGTTGAACATATTTTAGCAAAACAACAGAATGTTTATAACGCAGATGAGGTGGCAGCTTTTGAGAAAATCGCCAAAAAGACAGTAGGCAATTATGATGTCAAACAATATCTTAATAAGATTATATCGACATATGATATTGATATTGCTCAAACTTTAGCAAGTGAATATTTAAATATATTAAACAGAAATGTTGATCCTGATGCTAAGCATATTATCGATACAACACCAACCAATTTTCTATTTTTGGGACTGATTCATCACTTATTTCCTAATGCTAAAATAATACACTGCACTCGCCAGCCATTGGATCATTGCTTGCAAATCTATTTTAAATGTTTTGGGCAAGGAAATGACTATTCCTATAGCCTTGCTAAACTAGCACATTATTACCTGCAATATAGACGCCTAATGAAGCATTGGCAGGAAACGCTAAATATACCGATGCTAGAAGTTAATTATGAAGATTTAGTACTATATTCTGAACAAACAGCAGAAAATATCTTTAACTATTTAGAATTACCTATCGAAAAGGATCTTCTTGTTATCCAAGATCAAGATAAGAAACCATTATCAACTCAAGAAATTGGACAATGGAAGCATTACGACGAGTACCTTGAATTATTAAAATTAATCTTAATGAAGGGCGGTGTCAGCGTTAACTCTTAGTTAAAAAACTTCCCAACAACTTGTCTTTTTCAAGCCAAATTGTATTTATCCAAGATTTAAACTGATTTCGGTATTGTTCATCTTCTGTATAATTACCTTGAAGCAATTCACTTGGAATTTCGCGATCTTGAACTTTGACAATTATGTGATGAACACGACCACAAAGAAAGTCCCAAAAAGTTTTTCTCCCCTCTGGGTAAATAATTGTCACATCAAGAATATGTGTAATTTTCTTATCCATAGCATTAACTGCATAAGCAAAGCCCCCTAATTTTGGGACAAGCAAATGTTTAAAAGGAGATTTTTGTTTATCATGCTTTTGCTTTGTAAAGCGAGTTCCTTCTAAAAAATTTAAAATAGTAACAGGAAAATGCTTGTAGCGTTCACAGGCTTTTTTAGTCGCTTGTAAGTCTCTGGTTCGCAGCTGGGGATTTTTTTCAATTTGTTCTTTGGTATGCCTATGCATAATCGGAAAATCATAAGCCCACCAAGCAAGATTTAATACTGGTAGCCACATGAGTTCTTTTTTAATAAAAAACCGAATAAAGGGAACTTTTTTTAAGAATATGCGTTGGAGTACTAAAATGTCGGTCCAACTTTGATGATTGCTAATGATAAAATACCACTGCTTATATTGTAGATGGTCAAATGAAGGTAAATCCCATTCAATCTTCATTGTTGCATCCATCATGAGGTTATCAGTACGGATCCAATTATTGGCGGTTCCAATTAATAACCAATTGATAACGGATAAGAAACGCGGATGTGGGGATAATACTTTAAAGATAAATAAGATGTACATGAAAAAACACCAAAATATGGTATGTACAGCGATAAAAATGCAATTGAAACACCCTTTAAAAAAAGCGCCAACTTGTTTTAATGCATTACCCATTATGTTCTTATTTGTCTGTGTTATCGTTGCTTTCATCTTCTTCCGATGTTCTTGTTCTTGTTCCGCCTTTAAATGGCGTTCCTGGCGGTCTTATTCCGGGTCTTGGTCCGCGACGAACTTCTTCACCGAACCCTTTTTCAGAACCACCCCATTTGGATCCCTTACTCACGTTAGGGGCTTTTGGTTTATCTTTTTCAGGAGATTCCCATAAATATAATCCAGAAGGAGGATTGGCTTCAATTTCCTTTTGCAAATGACTTACCTGAACTATTAAGACATCACAATGTGATTCACTGGTGAGATGGTGAGCAGTCGAGCCTAATGAATGAGTGTAGCCTCCGATACCATGGCTACCCACTACAATAAGATCACATTGATGCTTAATGCTATAAGTTAAAATTTCCTCTTGAGGGAGTCCTACCCGAATTAATTGTTCCGATGAATCAATCCCTAATTGCGCACCAAGGGCACCTAGACTTTTTTGAGCGGCAGTTTGAACTTTCTTGACTAGTTTTTCACGCTCGGCAAAATCAGCAGTATAAGTAACGGGCGGCTCGATCACGTGCAAAACAACACACTCTGCTTGGCATAATTTGCTTATTTTTAATGCGTGTTGACCAATATAAAGACTTTGGGGCCCAAGGTCGGTTGCAAAAAGAATGCGAGTATAGATGTTGTCCACAGGTGTCCTTAAGTTAATTAACATTCTATTCCAAATAGCTTTTTCGTTAACTGCTTAACTTCTGTCCCAGCATATATTGTATCAAAGGACAAAAGACTTAGCTCATGGATAAGAGCTGATCCTATAATAGCCCCGGAGGCTCCATGTTGATAAGCACTTTGTATGTCTTGTGTGTTTTTGATACCAAAACCAAAAACAGCGGGGGGAGCATTAACTTTTTTAAGCTTTTCAACAATCTGTTTAGCCTGAGCAAATTCACTCTTGAACTCAGTACCCGTTACACCCGATCGTGTTACCACATAAGTGAAACCTTCACTAAGTTGAGCGACCGTGCGCAGATCTAGTAAACGACAAGCGGGTGTCGCTAGAAGAATAGGGTGGATCTGGTGCCGCTTTGCTTGGATTGTAAAGGGGAGCGCTTCTTCTGCAGGTACATCCGGTACTAAGACAGCATCTACACCAGTAGCTTGAGCCATTTGATAAAAATGAGATAGGCCTTTGTGATAAACAAGATTTGCATACACCAATAAGCCGATAGGGAGAGATGGATGACGCTGACGGATAAGAGCAATCAAATTAAAGCAATCATCTGGTGTAACCCCTTGAGAACGTGCACGACTGGCGGCTTGTTGAATTGTCGGGCCATCTGCTATTGGATCTGAAAAGGGGATCCCTAACTCCAAGGCATCAATGCCAGCTGCGATGACTGATTCGATAATAGATAAACTTAATTCAATTGTTGGATCGCCAAGCATAAGAAAAGGAATATTTGCAGCACGGCTTTCACTGGCTACTTGTTGAAAAACTTGGGTAAATCTTGACATTATATTTTCACCTCGACCATATTCATGACTTGTTCAACATCTTTATCACCTCGTCCCGACAAATTGACGATAATGATGTCTTCATTATTTTTTTCTTTCACAATCTTTAACGCATAAGCCAGAGCATGGGCTGATTCTAGCGCTGGTAAGATGCCTTCGAATTTTGCTAACGTATGAAATGCCTCTAATGCTTCATCATTGGTTATACCAACATATTGCGTGCGCCCAATAGATTGTAAATAGGCATGTTCTGGACCAACCCCTGGATAATCTAAACCAGCTGCGATGGAATGGGTTGGCTTAATTTGACCGTGGTTATCTTGTAGAAATAAACTCTTTGTGCCATGAAAAATACCCATTCGCCCAGCTTGAAAGGTTGCCCCATGAGCATTGGTATGCAACCCCAATCCAGCAGGTTCAACCCCAATTAAAGTGACATTTTTTTCATCGATAAAATCAGTAAAAATACCGATGGCATTTGATCCGCCACCAACACAAGCAATAACTTTATTGGGTAAATTCCCTATACGTTCTAAAATTTGTTTTTTGGCTTCAATGCCAATGATTTTTTGAAATTCCCTCACCATTAAAGGATAGGGATGAGGGCCAACGACACTGCCAAGAATATAATGTGTATCATGGTATGAACTAGCCCAATCAGCTAAAGCCGCATTGACAGCTTCTTTTAAAGTTTGTGAACCTTGCTCTGCTGGTTTAACAGTTGCGCCAAAAAGCTGCATACGTTTGACATTTGTATTTTGTCTCTGTATATCTTTGGCGCCCATATAGATTAGTGTCTCCAATCCTAGCAATGCGCCAACCATCGCAGTTGCCACGCCATGTTGTCCTGCGCCTGTTTCTGCGATAAGACGTCTTTTGCCTAAGTGTTTTGCTAATAGACCCTGAGCAAGTACTTGATTCGTTTTATGAGCTCCTCCATGAACTAAATCTTCACGCTTGAGAAATATTTTTGCCTTGATATTTTCATTTAGCCTGCGGCATTCATATAAAGGTGTCGGCCGACCGGCATAGTCGCGTAACAAAGAATTGAGCTTTTGATTGAAATCGACATCGTATCGAAGTTGGTAAAAAGCTTGTTCCAATTCATCTAGAGCAGGGATAAGAATTTGTGGAACAAATCGACCGCCAAAATCCCCAAAATATTTTTTATTTAACATAGCGTTACCCTTTTCTTAATTGTGCAAAAACTTTATCAATACACTTGTGATCTTTGATTCCTAAATCTTTTTCAATACCTGAATTGATATCTAATCCCCAAGTTCCTATTTTTTTCGCTTGCTCTATATTATCGTCGGACAGACCTCCCGCTAATATGAGATGAGGTAATAAGGGTGATTGTTTGATGAGATCCCAGTTAAATGTTTTTCCCGTGCCACCTTGATGTTGCTTTGTCATATTATCAACAACAATCTTGTTCACTGGATGTGGTAATGTTGTTGGTAAGGGGCTATTACCATCCATTGCTAAC
>CAYXVT010000160.1:6646-8432 GCA_964468105.1 Uncultured Candidatus Berkiella sp.
AAGGTAATTGCTTTCTAAGCGTTGATAAGGTTTGCTCATGGTAATCCCCATGAAGTTGAACGGCATGAAGATTCAATTTTATTGCAGTGGTTATTATCAAGTCGATGGATTGATCTAAAAAAACACCAACATAATGTAATGGAGCAACGGCAATCTCAAGGGCTTGCTCAAGGGTGATTTTTCTTGGTGACTTGTCTGCAAATATTAAGCCACCATAGCTAGCACCACTTTGATAAGCTTTAATAACATCTTGTTTTCGTGTGAGGCCACATACTTTCACTGCTGCAAAAATAAGCTCTCGCATCGTCATTTCAAGATGCGGACTTCGACTTAAGCTACCGCCAATCAAGAATCCATTAACATAGGGATTAAGTGATTGAATATCTTGGTGAGATTTGATGCCAGAAGCTGCAATAATGAAAGTTTTCTTTGGGAAAAGAGGGGCAAGTTGCTTTACACGTTCCATATCTAACGTCATGGTATGTAAGTTTCGATGATTGATGCCAATGAGCGACGCTTTTAAGTTGATAGCTCTAATGGCTTCATCATGTGAGAAAATCTCTGTTAGCACATCCATATTCAAAGCATGCGCTTGTTCGCGGCAAGCTAAATATTGATCATTGTCCAATACAGAAAGCATTAATAAAACAGCATCAGCCCCATGATGTCTTGCTAAGGCTACTTGATAGGAATTAATGATGATATCTTTACATAAAACAGGTTTATTAACGGTTTTTCTCACTTTATATAAATGTTCAAAACTTCCTCCAAAAAAGGGTGCATTGGTTAACACTGAAATGGCATCTGCAAATTGAGAATAGCTTTGCGCTAATTGATTAATGGGGTATTCCTCACACAATTTACCCTCACTTGGTGAATAGTGTTTGCACTCAAAGATAAAAGCAGGTGAATTATTTTTTAACGCGCCAACAAAATTTCTGGTGCTCTTCTCAAGGGAACGACACAATTCCTGATAGGGCAATATTTTCTCATGGTGAGCCATATCTATTTTTTGTTGTCTAATAATTTTATTGAGCATGGCTTACCTCAATGAGCTGCTTTAGTTTTATCAAACCCAAATCAGTATTCAATAATGATTGTATTTCATCGACACCTTCTTTAATTGAAGAGGATTTATCTACTAACCATAGTAGGGCGCCTGCATTTAAGGCCACACTGGCCCGATAAGCATCAGTGCCATTGCCTGACAATAATTGTATGAACTTCTTCGTGTTATGTTGTACATCTCCTCCTTTGAGTGAGGATAATGGATAGCGCTTTAATCCAACATCTTCGGGGCTCAAGGTGAAATTTGACATTTTATCATTCACAAGCTTTACCCCTGTTGTTACGCCGTGAATGGCGAATTCATCTAAACCTTCGCCGTGAATAACTAATGCTTTTTTAACGCCGCATCTATTTAGAACGCGTGCCATAGGAAGGCATAGTTTGGGATCATATACGCCAATTAATTGGTACTCTGGTTGTAAGGGATTCAATAAGGGGCCAAGCAAATTAAATATGGTCTTTAACTTAATAGTTGAGCGTACCTCTTTTACATGTTTTGCGGCACTATGATAAAAGGGTGCATACAGAAAGCAGATCCCAACTTCTTCTAAGGCTTTTTTAGCTATTTGAGGAGGCGCTTCTATATTTACGCCAAAGTGACTCCAGGAGATCAGCTGTTCCGCATTTTGATGAAACTGCTCTTCCGCCATGCTTGGCTACTTTTAATTCTGTGCAAGCTAATACAATAGCGACAGCAGTAGAAATGTTTAGTGTGTGC
>CAYXVT010000161.1:0-2403 GCA_964468105.1 Uncultured Candidatus Berkiella sp.
ATGATGCTTTGAGTAATGCTGCCGTTTGGGTTGAAGGTACCTATACCAAGCCAAGTAACAATGGTTTAAGTGCAGGTGATTTACAGTTTGCACAAGTTATTAACGGACCTTTTGACGGCGGTCGTCGTCACTCCTTTTTAGAGCCAGATATGGAATGGGATTATGCTGTAGGTTTGACCTACCGTATGCCACACACGCATTCCCGTTTATTCTTTAGCTACGATCATTATGATAATGATGTTGATGCTAAAGGTGATATCGATATTAGAAACATCGGTTTTGCACCAGCGCCACAATCTAACGGCGTTGCTTCAGTTGATCTGAATTCTAATGAATTTAGAGCGGGTGCAATTCATGATCTGCACTTTGGCGATCATTTCTGCTTAGATTTACTCGCTTTCTTTGAATATGACAAAGTCAGACAAACCGTTCAAGAGTTTAATACTCAAGCTGGCGGCACGCATTCAAGAGAAACTGAAAACAAAGTGACAGGTTGGGGACCAGGCGTTGGTTTTATGACCCGCTGGTATGCGCATAACCCACATTGGCATATCTTTGCTGGCGCAAACACCATCTTGATTGCCACAGAGAATGATTTCAGCCAAAGCTGGACAGGAACAGGCAACGATTTTTATATCTATGAACCAGAAGATTCTGATTCCTTGGTAGGCAAAATCGATATCAATTTCGGCCTTAACTACCGTTGTGCGTTCCGTCATGAAATGCATGGTATGGCATGGGATGTTTCTTTAGGTATGCGTTACATGAACATGATTAACGTGTTCAAGAACGGTAATACCGCTTGGCAGCCTAATGCTCAATTAACAGGTCAGAACAGTGGTAATTTCCCAGCCAATTTTGCAGCGAACTTAGGTCCTGCTCAAGATTGGGGACGTTATGGTCCATTCTTGAAGTTCAAGATTGGCGGCGCACACTCTTAAGTAAACACGCCTTGATAAGAAAACGGGAGCATAAGCTCCCGTTTTTTTTTACGCATCCTTACGCTTCCCAGTTTGCTTTTATACTGCGTTGGTTACGCAATTGCGCGGCAGTCATTTACTAAATGTAAACTCCTTTGCGCAATAGCTTGCCGCCTTGTCTAAAAGCAATCTGGATTGCGTAATGTTTATGAGGAATTTTTACTAGTTGAATAGATGACCTTTTTTAGGGTAGGTTTGTTAAGAAACCTCTTTTTATTGATTCTGATAAGGACGTCATTCATGAAAAAAGCAGCAAGAATAACTTTTGGTGCGATACTCGCAGCAAGTATGTTGGCACCTCAACTTTCTAATGCGCATGATTTAATAAATCCTTTTGCAGTCTACATCGAAGCCAACTATACAAAGCCAAGTAATAATGGTTTAAGTGTGGGTGATTTATTATTTGCACCTGTCGTCGCCGGTCCTTTTGATGGTGGTCGTCGCCATGTTTTTATAGAACCCAAAAATCAATATGACTATTCATTAGGCGCCACCTATCGTTTTGCCCACAGTCATACTCGATTGTTCCTGGATTATGATCATTATAGTAATCATCAAGAACAAGGTGATATCAATTTAAGAAACGACGGTTTAGCCCCAGCTCCAGATACCTTTGGATTTTCTCGGGTCGATATTAATGCTTATGAATTTAGAGTGGGTGCCATTCATGACTTGCACTTTGATAGATATTGCATAGATCTTTATGCTTTCCTTGAAAATGTTAAATTAACTCAAACTTTATTTGAGACTGCCGTTCAACAGAACGTAGCTCCTCCTGATGAATTAATCGATGAACCTTTTACAAGCAATAAAATGTGGGGATTTGGACCAGGCGTGGGTGCCATGGCGAGAGTTTATCCATTTAGACACTGTCCACAATGGAATCTATTTGCAGGGATGATGACCTCACTGCTTTATGGAGAACACCAATATTTTGAATCCTTTGTAAGTAATGCAGGTAATTTTTATATTTACGATCCAGAAGATACCAATGCTATTGTTGCCAAGCTCGATATTCAATTTGGCCTCAATTACCACCATGCGCTTCGCCATGAAATGCATGGCATGAAGTGGGATATTAGTTTAGGCATGCGCTACATGAACATGTTTAATGCCTTGAAAAATGGTAATACCGCTTGGCAGCCTAATGCTCAATTAACAGGTCAGAACAGTGGTAACTTCCCTGCCAATTTTGCTGCGAACCTAGGTTCTGCTAAAGATTGGGGTCGTTATGGACCGTTCTTAAGATTTAAAATTGGTGGCGCTAACTCTTAATTACGCTTATCAAGAAAAACGGGAGCCATGGCTCCCGTTTTTTTTTGATAAAATCCCCCGTCGAAGACGCCGGCCCCCTCTATGTCCCCGATCTTATGTAGGGGATTTACAAAGTGGGCTAATATCGCTTCGCGATTCACATAACCGA
>CAYXVT010000161.1:2413-8373 GCA_964468105.1 Uncultured Candidatus Berkiella sp.
AATTTTATATTAAATCCTTTAGATCAAACCGCAAAGAATCTGCGTTCGAATCGTTTCCATTTTGCGCATCATAAATAGATGACTTGTTGATGTTATATATTTTTCAAGAAATCATGTAATTCAGCAATGGGGATAGAAATGCATTGGTCTGAAAGTGCTACTTTTTGCCCCCCTGATGTCACCAAGACAAGAGGTGTCGTTGGCGAAAAGTCTTTTTGAAATGCATTAGGGTATTTAACACTTCTAGAAATACCGTGAACAGCGTATTTTGCCTCAATTGCAACTATTTTGTGTTCGCCTGTTTTAATTAAAAAATCAACTTCTTGCCCATCTTTAGTTCGCCAAAAAAACAGTTCCCAATCTTTAGCATAATTTCTGATAAATTTGACAATTTCTGCCAAAACTAAGGTTTCAAATAATGCGCCGATTTGAGGGCTGCTCATTAAGGGTAGAGGCTCTGACCATCCTTGTAATCTTGCTGCCAAACCCGTGTCTAAAAAATATAATTTAGGCCTTTTAATTAATCTTTTATTGAGATTATTAAAATAGGGTTTTAATTGATAAATTAAATCTGCACGTTCAAGAATGCTAATCCATTCTTTAACAGTAACAGCGGATACACCACTATCTTTTTGGATGTCTGAGTAATCGGTTTCTTGGCCTGTTCTCGCCGCGCATAATCGTAAAACTGTCAGAAATTCGCTTACTTTCTGAATACCTGCGCTCATGACGATATCTTTTTCTACGTAGCTTCGAATGTAGTTATTTAAAAATGATGTTATGGATATTTCCTGATTTGTATAAAGCTCAGGCCAGCCACCTTTAAACAAAATGGTTTGAATAGAAGTATCAGGCAATGATTTCAGAATTTCATGAACTGATAATGTATTTAAATAAAAAAATGATGCTCGGCCTGCCAAACTTTCTTTAACAGTTTTATCCATCAATATTTGATTAGATCCCGTTAACCGATATAACACGGATAGTGTAGCTGCTTGAGATGATTGTAAAACGGCTTTTCGTTTAATGGTATCAATGATTCTTTTTAATTCAGGGAATAAATTAGGCACATACTGCACCTCATCTAATAATAAAGGTGGCTTGAATTGTTGCAGGAACAATCCTGGATCTTGATTTGCAAGTTGCCTCATCTGCAGATCATCAAAAGTGATTTCATGAAATTGATGCTCGTTAGAACTCGCCATAAATGCAAATAAGGTGCTTTTCCCACATTGCCTGGGGCCTAATAAAACCTGGATCCCCGTCGGAGAACTGGTTAGTTGTTTAGTTATGTCGCGCTCTATGTACATTTGACTATTCTAAGCTACCACTTTAGTTTGGTCAAGATTTTGAGAGAAAAGGTGATATACACGAAAATGCTAATGAGGGGGGCTAAATCAATCCACACAAAATCCGGCGTTGGAATCGTTTCCATTTGCGGCATCATAAGCTCACATTATGGTATGTGGCAAGGCTAGCCGCTGAAGGTTCATTGGCTTTAAATAAGTGGTGTAAATAGGCACGCGTGTAGTGAGTGCAGGTATGGCAGTTGCAATCCTCTTCAATCGGCACAAATTCACGAGCATGGGCTTGGCGAATGAGTTTTAAAGGACCATTGCGAGTGAGGATCATACCGTGCCGTGCGGCTTTGGTTGGATAAGAACTATCGAAAGTATCTATGCCAAAAGGTATGCAGTGATCAATAGATGGAACATCGCCAATGCCGAGCAAATGTATTGGTTTTTCCGGTGGAATGTGTGGTGTGGTGCCATCAATTGTAGAAATTAGTTGTTGATGATCACATCCTAAACTGCCACCAATGGCAAAGCCATCAAACGCTTCTTTACCTAAAATGTCACAACTTTTGCGTCTTAGATCTAAATCAGTGCCACCATGGACAACGGCAAACATCGCTTGGTTCTGGGGTTGTTTTAAATGTTCATATAGCGAGCGACATTCCCAACGATGTGTACGTGCAAAAGAGGCTTTTAATTTATCCGCATCGACATGAAATGGTAAGAGTTCATCTAAGGGGATAATAATATCGCTGCCCAGATCTTTTTGGGCTTGAACGGAGCTTTCAGGGGAAAGCAAAATTTTTGAGCCATCACGATATGAGCGGAAAATAACGCCATCTTCATTAATTTTGATCACGGAAGAGGGATGCTTTTTGCCGCCTTGTCCTTTTAACTCTTTAGCCACTTGGCCATAGGCTAAGCTAAAAACTTGAAAGCCACCAGAATCGGTAATAATAGGCATTTGGCGATTGATAAAACGATGTAAACCACCCGCTTCTTTGATAAGTTTTGTGCCAGGTTGCACCATTAGATGGTAGGTATTACAAAACATTAATTGTACATTGAGCTGAGGATGATCGTAATTATGCAATGTTTTGAGTGAGCCATTGGTGCCAACGGCGACAAAATTGGGTGTTTCAATCACACCATGCGGTGTGTGTATTTTACCGACACGCGCTCTTGAAATTTTCGATTGATAAAGGATCTCAAAATGAAATTGGGTATTAACAAGTGTATCGACAATCATCTACTAAACAAGCGCCTCGTGACAAAAGACCAAGGTAAGGTGTTGGCTATAGCAACCAGTTTGATGCCATAGCTAACAATAATAATTTCTGTGATCGCTTCAACCAATCCATACAATCCAAGCATGCTCATTAACACGGTGTCTAAAAGTTGGCTGATGCACATGGTGGCGCCGCTTGTTAAAATCATTGAAAATTGCGGTAGTTTTTCTCGAAGCACACCGTAGAGACGACTATCAAATTGATCAACTATTAAAAACGTGATGAGAGATGCGAAAAATATTCGCGGCGCAGGCGTTAATAAAAAGCTATAGGCTTCTTGCGCTTGATCATGAATGCTGGGTTCATATTGCAGATGAATTTGGGACATAACGGCAAAAAAGACCAAACAGCTGAAACTCGTCCAGATGGCTTGTTGAGCCGCTTTTCGACCATATTTTTCTTGTAAAAGATTAAGGCCTAATAAACTACCAATAGCAAAAACGTCACTGGCGGTGGCATTTAGACCCACCAGTCCAATTTGTTTAAGTACAAACAAATTTGCTAACAAACTAAGAAGAGCGATCCATGCAGTGAGAGCACTTTGTCCCAAGTACCAAAAATACCATGCAAATCCGGCGACTAGAGCACAACTCCCTAGAAATAACAGCACATTTAACATCGCTCGACCTTCACATCCATGAACTCACATGGGTAGGTATAATACCTGAACTCTAAAACCAAATACAGAAAAATGGCTTTACAATTTAGGGTTAATTACACCTATTGTGTTTGCTGAAGTTTACGGGGAGTATGAATAAAAAGTATTGGTAGCAATATTAAAAATATACCGCCAACTAAATAGGATTCATAAAGTACAACATCACCTAAATCTATCTTATTTGCAGGTGGAATAAACCCTAAAAGTATGACGATGATACAAATACAAATGCCTGCCCCTGCCACCAGCCACATACCCCAGTTTTTACCGGGTATTTTGAATGAGCGAACAACGTCTGCTTGGTTGTAACGAAGACGAATAGCCGCTGAAAATAAAATGGCATACATCAACAAAGATAATTGAGCCGCCATTGCTGAGAGCAAATAATAAGCCCCCTCAACGGTAGGCAACAACACAAACACTAATGTGAGCAAGCTGCAAATAACCCCTTGGGTTAACAGCATGGCATAAGGCACCCCATAACGATTGGTTTTTGCTAAAAAGGGAGGTAAGAGACCATCATCCGCTGCAGCAAATAGTCCTTTGGTTGGGCCAATAATCCAGGTGGCTACGGCACAGATCCCACCAATTAAGATGGCGCCGGCCATTAAGGGGCCAAGCCAAGTAAGCTTGAATTCTTCAGCAAATAAAGTAAAAGCTTGAATAATGCCGGTAAGATTGCTCAGTTTACTAGGAGGCACCACGATGGCAACTGCCAACGATGCCAAAATCAAACTCACTAAAAGCGTGAACAGAAGACATTTCAAGGCCTAATAAGCTAAAGACGATCTGTGAGAAAAATACGAACTCGGCAATCACTGAAAAATGGGGGAGTTTTGGAAATAAACTTGTGCTTGAGAAACTAATTTCAGGTGCATTGCCCCGTTTCAACCACATCGCCGCTAGCAATATAATCATTATCATAGGGCCTAAGGTTCCTAATATAGAACCAAAAGTACTCACGGCGCTGGAAATGCGCATGCCAAAAAAGTTAAGTGCGGTACAACCCCAGAAAGTGATCAACACAACGGTTGTCATAAAGGAGGCATTTTGCACCAATGATTCATCGACAAGATAAGCAATGGTGCTAGCAATAAGTGTTAATATGGTGGGATACCAAACAACGTTATAGATCCATTGTAAGTAAACAACACACAATCCCCACTTAGGGCCAAAAGCAATTTTAACCCAGGAATAGATCCCCCCTTTGACTGGCCAAGTTGTGGCAAGTTCTGCTGTGATGAGTGCGGTGGGTATAAAAAATAAAAACGCTGCTATTAAATAAAGCGTAACCAACCCAAATCCAAAACTAGCAGCCATTGGCAAAGTACGAATGCTGTCGACTGCGATGACATTGATCATCACCAACGAAAACACACTTAATACCCGTGGGGGGGAATAGGTTGTGGTGCTGCTAATTGCCATGTTAGATGCCTTTATTAATTGAAAGTGTTGCACTAGCGCGCTAATACGCTAAGACACACCTTATTCGTTTTTGAAAGCAAGTGCAAGACTTTGGGGTTATATAAGTGACAGAAAGTTAGTTTTTGGGTACATTTAACTCAAATAAACCGACCTGAGGGCAGAATATGGAAATTTGGTGCGATAGTGCGGAGCTAAACGAGATATCAGCCATTATCGAGGGTGGCTGGATTAAAGGCATTACCACAAACCCTAAAATCTTAAGCAGCCAAGCCATTCCAGCATCAAAACAAATTGCTTCGCTATTGGATGCCCAAACTGGCAGGGTAGCAGTGCAAGTGACAGCAACCACAGAACAAGAGATGTTCTCACAAGCTAAGAGGTTGTACGCCCTAAGTGAAAGAATTCTTGTAAAAATACCGATGACGCCCAGTGGCATTAACGTTCTTGCTAAACTCAAAACGGTTGCTATACCAACGTTGGCAACAGCGGTTTTTAGCGCCGATCAATTTTGTTTGGCGGCAAATTTGGGAGTCGAATATGTTGCTCCCTATTGTCATCAAATGAACCAGCAGGGCATCGATCCCATTGCCGAAATAGCTTTAATGCAAGAGATGATAAAACACTACGGTTATAAAGCCAAAGTGATGGCTGCAAGTATACAAGAGTTTAATATGATCAAGACTTTAGCGGGTCTTGGGGTTGCAAGCATCACCTTAACGCCACCTAGTTTGATTAAGTGGTCTGAAAATACCTTTACTATCGCTAGTACAAAAAACTTAAATGAAGCTTGGGCTCCTTTCGCTAAGCAATATGCTGGTATGCTTTTTCATGAGGAAGAAAATGAACATCACTAAAGATAAAGTCGTCAGCTTTAACTTTCATTTAAAAGATGAAGAAAACAATATCATTGATAAACGTGCGGAACCAACCCATTATTTACATGGATATCAACATATTTTGCCATTAATTGAACAGGCGTTAGAGGGAAAAAAGAACGCAGATAAAGTTAAGATCCCTATTCCACCTGAACAAGCTTATGGCATGCCAGAAGAAAAATTAATTCGCACACTGCCAGCTAGTCAACTTCCTGCAGCGGGAAATTTGGAAGTGGGAATGAAAGTGTATCCTAATGACAAACAACACTTGGTAATGAAAATTATTAAGATTGAAGGTGATAATATTACGGTCGATGCTAATCATCCCTTAGCGGGTCAAACTTTGAATTTTGAAGTGACTGTCTTGAATGTGCGGGATGCCACAATCGATGAGATTGCTTCTCAAAAAATTAACGCT
>CAYXVT010000162.1:0-7614 GCA_964468105.1 Uncultured Candidatus Berkiella sp.
GGATCATCTTCTGTTATTTTTGCTAATTCATAGGCTTCTTTAACCGTCGCAGTAAGCGATTCTGAACTGATATCCGTTGTGCTAGCAGAGCCTTTGCGTTGCCCAATGTAGACCGTGATACCTACTGCTTTATCACGATTAAATTCAAGCGTTTCGACTTCACCAAGTCTGACGGTCACATTTAACCCAATCGAGGCATGTAATCCAACTTCCGCTTGCGTTGCTCCTAGCTTTGTTGCCATTGCTAACATTTCTTTAGCACGTTCGTGATAAATACTTTCACTGACAAAGTCTTTTAAATGAGATGGTAATGCTTTTTCCATTATATGCCTCTAGTTATTCGTGCCACCGACCGTGATATTGTCTATTCGCAAAGTAGGTTGTCCGACGCCAACGGGGACGCTTTGTCCTTCCTTGCCACAAGTACCAATGCCTGAATCCAGTGCTAAATCATTACCCACCATGACAATTTTATTCATCACATCAGGTCCATTGCCAATTAAGGTTGCCCCTTTCACTGGACGCGTGATCTTTCCATTTTCAATTAAATAGGCTTCATTAGCTGAAAAGACAAATTTACCGGAAGTGATATCTACTGATCCGCCGCCAAAGTTCACCGCATACAAACCCTTCTTAACCGAAGCTATAATTTCTTCAGGCAAATGAGGACCAGGAAGCATAAATGTGTTGGTCATTCGTGGCATAGGTATATGACTAAAGGATTCACGTCGCCCATTTCCTGTTGGTGCTACGCCCATTAATTTGGCATTCAGTTTATCTTGGAGATAACCTTTTAAAATACCATTTTCAATTAACACGGTACGTTGCGTTGGCGTGCCCTCATCATCAATGGTTAGTGAACCACGACGCTCAGCTATAGTGCCATCATCAACAACGGTGCATAAAGGTGATGCAACACGTTCACCAATTCGACCACTAAAGGCCGAACTTCCCTTACGATTAAAATCACCTTCTAAACCATGTCCAACCGCTTCGTGTAATAAAACACCAGGCCAACCTGGCCCAAGGACTACAGTCATAGCGCCTGCAGGAGCATCAATTGCTTCTAAATTCACTAGTGCTTGATGCACCGCTTCTCTGACATAAGCAAAAGCCCTGTCTTGTTCCATAAAATACTGATAAGTTGTACGACCACCACCACCAGATGATCCCGTTTCACGACGACCTTGCTGCTCAACGATAACATTCACGTTTAAACGAACCAAAGGGCGCACGTCGGCATTCATGGTGCCATCACTTCCCACTACTAAAATAGTGTCATAAACACCTACTAAGCTCACCATAACTTGGATAATACGGGGATCTTGTTTGCGAGCGTACGCATCGATTTGTCTTAAGAAAGCGATTTTTTCTTCTGTGCTTAATGAATCTAGCGGGTTGTCAGCCGTGTATAGTGGTTTTAGTTGTTTCTTTTGCCAAGTGCATAAATTTGCTGTGCCACCAACCTGGGCTATACACCGGGCAGCGCGCACAGACTGCTCAAGTGCCGGTAAAATGATATCATCTGAGTATGCAAAACCTGTTTTTTCTCCACTGATAGCGCGCACGCCAACACCATGGTCCAAATTAAAGCTGCCCTCTTTTACAATGCCATCTTCTAACATGAAAGATTCATGTTTAACACTCTGAAAATATAAATCACCGCTATCAATGCGATGTCCTAATAGCTGGCCTAAAACACGCTCTAAATCTGATACTGTCAAACCAGCTGGTGCTAATAATCTATCACGCGCAACATCTAAGGCATTACTCATCATTTACCTCATTTACTAAATCTTGCATCACAAAGGACTGATAATGCTTTATGGTTGGGAATTGTTTACGTAGTTCTATCATTTTTTCTAAATCAATATCTACCGAAATAACGCCGGGGTCATTTTCAGCGAGTGCCAGTATTTCACCCCAAGGACCAATGATCATCGAATGACCATAAGTCCCTCGTCCATCATGTCGTTGCCCAACTTCTCCTGGGGCAATCATATAACATAAATTTTCGATAGCACGTGCTCGTATGAGTGTTTCCCAATGGGCTTTACCAGTTTGAATAGTAAAAGCACTTGGCAAAACAATTATTTGAGCACCTTTTAACATGAGTGCGCGAAACAATTCTGGGAAACGTAAATCATAACAAATGGCAAAACCGATTTTTCCAAAAGGTGTAGAGAGAACAACAATATTCTTCCCTGGCTTTATATTGTCTGATTCTCTGTATTCTTCCTTTCCTTCTACGGTCACATCAAACAGATGGATTTTATCATAGCGCGCAATGCATTCACCCTCACTATTCCACACTAAGGTGCTTGAGGTTGGTTTTTCATCTTCACCTTTAATCAATAAGGTGCCGCCGATAAGCCAAACTTTGGACTTTTTTGCTACCGCTTTCAGTTGTTGTTGAATCGGTCCTTTTTCAAAAGGCTCCATGAATTGACGTTTTTGTGTTGCTGTTAAACCTAATGTTGAAAATTCTTCCGGGAGCACAACACATTTCGCGCCCTGATTGGCGGCTTGTTCTATAAGTTGACATGCCATTTCAACATTTTTTTGGACATCCTGAGTTGATGCCATTTGGACTGCTGCTATAACTGCCATATGCTTAACCTTTTGCTGGAATCGGGACTTCTTCTACTTTAGGAGAAGCCCATGTGCCTAATACTTTGTAACCAATGCGATGGATCTCTTGGATCTTATTCCCAAACATTTTATCACCAACCCACACAGCAGCGCCGACTGCTGGATTGCCGGCAGCAATCGCTGCAGCCACGGGAAGGCTACCTGTCACGTCAGGCATCACTATCATCTCGCCATCTAATCCTTGATTTTCCAAGTCCGCCTGACCAAAAGCTTCAATTTTTGCAGAAGGGCCATTCAGAATGACTTTATTAGAACTTATTTTTCCCTTTCCAAATTGAAACTTTCCATTGAGATCATTAAATGTCAAACCACTTTTCGTTACATCACTGAAATCTAGATTCAATCTGCGTTTCACATTGTCCAGATTTAATAAACTTAAAACTCGACCTATCCCAGGATTAACGCCCTGAATGACGCCATGTGTCAGTTCCAAATCTACCTGCCCTCCCAGAGAAGGGTAATCAATTTTAAAAGGCGCTCCATTCCAGTTTAATGAAAAATCGATAGAGCCTTTCGCTTTCTGAACAGTTCCTTTCATACCAAGGGCGCTTAAGGTATCAGTGATATTTTTCGTGGATACAGTACCTTCAGCTGAAACTTTATTATGGGTTGATAGATAATCCCAACTGCCGGAAAAAGAGATATCTGTTCCTTTAAGTTTAGCTTTGACAAACGGAAAAAAGTATCCTTTCCAAGAAGGTTCTAATCGAGCATGAATATCGGTGATGACTTTATTTCCCATCGTCAATTCTTTTATTTTAACGTCTACTTTTTGTTCACCAGGGGTTTTTGCCATCTGGAAATCTGATGATTCAAGTTTTTTTGCAATCACAAGTCTTTGCAGATCGAGCATAATATCTTGACTGTTATCTTGAGGGATAATTGCATGACCTTTAAGTGCTGGGCCCTCAAAATTTAAATTCCACTGATGCGCACTATTTTCCCATTGCGCTTCAATTTTTTCTTTAGGAAAGGACACACCATATAAAGAGAAATCTTCAATATTCAACTCCACCAGTGGTTCAAGATGTCCCTGTGCCGCAGATTCATGTGATTTCTGTGATAAAAATCCAGCCGCTCCTAAAAAGGCTTTCCATTTTTCAAAATCAACTTGGGCAATGTCGCCATCGATTAGAAAAACCTGATCTTCTCTAAATTTCGCAAGCCGTTTTTCACCAAAGTGAATATGGCCACCCACAGGATGCCAAAGGTTATCTCTATTCCCTAAACTAAAAGCAATGTTGATATTGTCGCCATACTTTCCAGCTACTCTAATTAATTGATTGGGATCAAAGTACATTTTAAATTCTACTGGATTTATAGATTCTTTGGTTTTCGCAAAGGGATAGGGCGCATCAACCGTTAATCCTTGTAATGTTGAAGTAATATTTAAAGTTGCTTGATTAGTATTATCTGGTGAAATACTTATTTGAGCTTGGTAATCAGTTTCACCTTGAATTTGACTTAGCTCTTGAATTTTGAACCAATTTTGTATTTTATCTATCTTGATATTGCCTTTAGCTGTCAATTTAACTTCTGGATGATTACTCTCTAGTTGACTATCAATTAAAAATTGCGTAGGACCATCAAGGAAAATACCATTTAACTCATCTGCCATGACACTATTTTCTGTGAAAGTTACTTTGCCTTTTAAATCACTAATGGGTAAAGCCCAGTCTTTAGCGGAAACTTCTGCCTCTTCAATTTCAATCAAGCCCCTTACTTTGACTTCTTGTGTTGTTTTTGAACTTAAAGGGATTTCCAAACCTAACGATAAAGCCATTGGACCTTGAAAAGATAAAGGTGCTAATGTTTTCTTAAGGCTTGCAGATAATGGGCTATTATGAACTACTTTTAGACCATCTTGGAGCGTGCTAGAAACTTTTGTATCTACAATCAGTTCAGTAACAGGGGCAAACAGATCTGGTATAACCGCATCGGCATCACTTAACTGCCCACCAGCGACATTTCCACTTTCGGCAGAGATAAAAAGGGCACGATTACGTAAGAAAAGATTTGCTTTTAAATCTGTTAAGGCTGGCCAACCCTGATTGTAATCCAAGTGAACGTGTTCAAGCTCACTGCTTATTTCAAATACGCCTTCAGCTTTATCAAAAGGAAAATCGCCTAAATTGCCTCTTAGCACACAAAGGGTAGACAAATGATCACCAGCTAAGATGGCACTATCGAGCCAGGTTGTTAAATCGTTATCCATCATCTTTTTCGGAAGCATTGCTAGAACTGAACTTGTTTTTGACTCACCCAGTTGAAGCATCAATTCTACATCTGGCGTTGCTCTTTCTTTTGAAAAGCTTATTTTTGCCTCACCTCTTAAGAGAGTATCAATAACTGTTACATAAGCTGTATTAACTTTAACCACAAGCTCTTGCGGTTTTTGCTGCCAATCAACCACTAGCGCAAGATTTGACATCGAAAGAGGTTTAACATAATAACGAGGATAATCTAATTCGAGATCTTTGCTTTGGATGACCACTTTTCCCTTGCTTTCATCGAAGGTCAGTGCACCTGACAGTGAGGAAAATCCCGGATACTTTTGAGATGCTTTAACACCAAGAGAAGTAAAAACGACATCGCCGTTGGTCAGTTTTAATTTTTCATCTACAATCTTTAAGCCAATATCAACATATTCCAAATGACCCGCTATTTGATAGTCCTTGGAAAGGCTTGAAAAGGCATTAGGAAATAAATTGAGCTTTTCAAAACGTTCTTGCCATTTATCAAGAAAAATATGATGCGCCTTCAAGTCCCAAGATCGCACGTTTTCTTGTAAAGTGGAACTTAAGGTGAATGCCAGTTTTTCTGTTTGTTCTTTTTCGGAACCTTCCGGTTCAATTTCAAAGTGTTTTGACTCAATTATCCAATCTTGGTTCGAACGCGCCACACTTAAAGACCCATGTAGCCTCTTAAAAGAAAGACTCCCATTGTTTTTTTCTTTTATCGAGATGTCATTCATTTTAAGATCGGTAGATAACGTAAAATCATTGTTCTCATTGAGAGCAAGCCATGCCTTCAGATCTAAATTTCCATGCTCAATCGTAATCTGGCTCTGGGGGAAAAGATCATTCAAATGATTTAATGAACCACCTTGCCAATGACAATAAAGTAAGGTTTTCTTTTTACCTATCAATGGAATATCAGCACTGATATTGACTGTAGCAGGATCCTTACCATCGATAGTAGTCTGAGCTCGAATTTTAATAACACTATGAACATCAATTAATAGGTGCGAATTATTTAATGTTAAAACTTGATGGTTCGGGAGAGTTAAGGTAAGAGTACTTTCATTAACCACTAAACGTTTAAACAAGGGCACCTGAGAAATAGCATTGTTTTCGTTAAAATCAAAATGTAAATCGGGCAGTTTTGAGACAAATAAATGCCCACCCTCTTGATATTCAACCCCCCCAACGGCGCCTTTAATAACAACATCACTGACTTGGAGCTTGCCAAACATCAACGGCAAGATATTTAACTGAAGCTTAATTTTCTCAATATGTAACGCAGATGATTTTTTGTCTTTGGTTAAAATTTCAACATTGTATAAGGTGACAGCAGGACTGAATCCATCCCATTTGAGTTTAATTTCTTGAATAAGGGTTGGATACTTTAACTCTTTGGCTACCCAATCTGAAAGTTCAGGAATCTTAGGGGTGAATAAAGGGGTTATCACACGCAACAACATTAAAATCAGCGCAAAAGTAATTGCTGACCAACCAAAGATTTTATAAAGCCTTTTACATGAGTACAACATCGAACTGCTCTTGAGTATAAAGACTTTCTACTTGAAACTTAATAGCTTTTCCAATTCTTTCCTCTAATTGCGCAACACTCGCTGACTCTTCGTCTAGCATTCTATCAACCACTTCTTGGGATGCCAGCACTAAGTAGCTTTTGGTGTCATAGGCACGGGCTGCTCGTAAAACTTCTCTAAAAATTTCATTAGCGACTGTTTCCGTGGTTTTAATCATTCCTCGACCCGCACACACGGTGCAAGTTTCGCATAATACATGCTCTAAGCTTTCTCGGGTTCTTTTTCTTGTCATCTCAACTAACCCAAGTGCAGACACTTCACTGATGCTGTTTTTGGTATGATCTCTGGCAAGGGCTTTTTCAAGCGCCCGAATTACTTGACGCTTGTGCTCTTCATCTGTCATATCGATAAAATCGATAATGATGATTCCGCCTAAATTTCTCACTCTTAATTGCCGAGCAATAGTTGCTGCCGCTTCTAAATTGGTTTTAAAAATAGTCTCTTCTAAATTACGATGCCCGACAAAGGCACCTGTGTTGACATCAATCGTTGTCATCGCTTCTGTTTGATCAAAAATTAAATGCCCACCGGATTTCAACTGTACTTTGCGATGCAGCGATTTTTGAATTTCATCTTCAATACCGTACAAATCAAACAATGGACGCTCTCCGGCATAAAGCTCCACTTTCCCCGTCATGGTGGGGACAAAATCATCGATAAACGTTAAAGCAAGTTCATAACTCGTTTTGTCGTCTATTCTTACACGCTCGGTTTGCGGAGAAATATAATCACGCAGCGCCCTTAAATAAAGCGGAAGATCTTCATGAATAATGTCACCGCTCTTCGCATTAACCATTTTACGAGAGATAGTTTCCCAGAGTTTAATTAAGTAAACCTGGTTCGCTTTTATTTCGGCTGAGGTTGCCCCTTCTGCTGCGGTTCTTACTATGTAGCCACCTTGATTCTCAGGCAGCATTTCTTCAACAATTTTCTTCAACCGTTCACGTTCTTGCTCTTCTTCAATTCTTTGCGACACCCCCACATGCGTGATGCCAGGCATAAAAACTAAATAGCGTGAAGGTAATGAAATGCGTGTTGTCAGTCTTGCGCCTTTGGAACCGATTGGATCTTTAATCACTTGAACTGCAATTGTTTGACCATCTTTGAGTAAGTCATTGATTGATTCTTGA
>CAYXVT010000162.1:7634-8222 GCA_964468105.1 Uncultured Candidatus Berkiella sp.
GGTTGGTTGTAGATATTCGTCACTCACAGAAAGCATATCTGAGGCATGTAAAAAAGCAGCTCGCTCAAGTCCCATTTCAATGAAAGCAGCTTGCATGCCAGGTAGAACTCTAACTACCTTCCCCATATAAATATTGCCCACTAAGCCACGACGACTTGCGCGCTCAACAAGGATTTCTTGTAATACACCGTTCTCAACGATGGCTCCCCGAGTTTCTCGCGGGCTGACATTTATTAGGATTTCTTCTGACATTGTACGTTTTACCTACAATTCTGTGATTTTCAATGTAGGGTGGACAAAGCCTTAGCGTGTCCACCGATTAAGAGTTCATTGGTGGGCACACTAAGAGTTGTGAGTAAGGACAATTTTGATAGAGTACTATTATATGCTACGGGAGGAGAAGGGGGCGACATCTATCGAACGACTGACACCTTGAAGTAATTTTACAAACATAGGCCAAACAACACAACTTGTGATTGACCCCATCCAATAAAGCATCGTATGCGGATTTTGACCAGCAATGGCATGGAACCACAAAATTAATATCTGACCTAAACAAACCAATAGAAAGATTTTCCCCACTTGCTG
>CAYXVT010000163.1:0-839 GCA_964468105.1 Uncultured Candidatus Berkiella sp.
ACCTTTTGACGGATATATTCAAGCTTTGGCGGAAAAACAACTTCAGATAAATAATACAAAGGCGTTTTATTAAGGTTATCGCAGGCATTCACAAGAGCGCCACTGGCTAATAGTATTCTTATGCTGGCGAGATACTGATTTGCTAATTCTTCCGTGAGATTTGGATTTAAAACTCGACTTTTAGTTTGACCAAAAAAACAGGCGACATGCAATGGACTTTGTTTAAGCGAATTACAAATATTAACATCCGCCTTTCCTTGCACGGAAAGTACAGCCAAGGCTTGATGACACCCCTTTAAAGCAGCCATATGGACTGGTGTGCAATGTTCAGCCTTGGTGGTGGCATTTACCTCAATGAGTTGTCTGTCATTGGATAACAGTTGTCTTAAAAAAGGAACATGATTATGAAGGGCTAGAAAATGAAGGGCTGTGCGCCCGCAATCTTTCGCTGCGTTTAAATCACAAGGTTCAGCTGTTAATAAAGAGAAAAGTTCAGGGCTGCAACGATGGGAATCGATCATCAAAGCGGCAATCAGAGGAGTGACTTTCATATATCCCTGTTTTTGGCTTTGCATCCCAACCAAGTAAGGGTATTCTTGAAGAAAATTTTTAGCCCTCTGTTCATACGCTTCGCGTTGAACAACATCGGCATATTCTTGTGGCGTGAGATAAAGGGAATCAATTAATTCGTCAAATACACCTAATATCATTCTCCCCATCCCCTTTTCGTTATTACACAAAATTTCAGCTATTTTACCATATAACCCCTGCAATCATGAACGAAGCCAGCATTTTTTCTGACAAAGGGATACTCTAGCAGCCATGCTGACAAAATGAGT
>CAYXVT010000163.1:849-2179 GCA_964468105.1 Uncultured Candidatus Berkiella sp.
AATTTCAGCCATTTTACCATAAACCCCTCTAAATCATGAGCAAAGAAGGGTTTTTTCTGATAAAAGGATTTTCTATCCGCCACGATGACAAAATAGGTTTAATTGCACCTTATTTTAAGGTGATATATGCTATAACATCTAAGCAAAATGTTTCTAAATGAAGTTAAATATGATCAGACAATGCCTCTCAACAATTCTCATCTTGCTGTGCGTCAGTTCATTACCCGTGCTTTCTTATGCTGATGATACGACTGGGCCTATTGAAAAGAAGGTCGTCATTAAGGAAAAAACCCCTGAAGGGTTGGAAATTAAGGACGATCAAGTAAGCTTAAAAAGCGGCTTCTCTTTTGAGCGTATTAATCCAAATCATGTGAATGTTATTAGCGGCAAAGCAGGCGAAAAGACCACTATGACAGGTAGCATTGAATGCAGTTGCAATGGAAAAACGGATGGCAATGAGCGCTGTGAGGTGGTCATCTCAGAAAATCATGTTTCATGCGGCAAGTCTTCCTGTAAGTCCATTTGTTATATGCTGGTTACTCCAGCCAACAAAGAAGTGTTAAAAATCTCTAACTAAGTTGTAAATGTAAATATGACCCAATCCTCAAAGACCCTTTTTCTATTTCTGATGGTTATTCTTATTTGGGGCATTAATTGGCCCATGAATAAAATTGGGATGGTCTATATGCCTGCAATATGGCATGCGGCTCTTCGTTTAGGCATTGGGTCTGTGAGTATATTTGGGCTTGTTCTGTTATTAGGGAAATTTAAAATCCCAACCCGACAAGATATGCCCATTGTGCTGACGATGGGCATATTACAAATGGGTCTATTCACTCTGTTCATTAATTTGGGCTTAATGGTCGTCGATGCTGGACGCTCATCTATTTTAGTTTATACCGTTCCCCTTTGGGCAACGCCTATCGCCATGATTTTTTTTAAAGAAAAAATGAATTGGTTAAAAGCGATTGGCCTTGGCTTGGGTATTTTTGGGATCGTGATTTTATTTAGCCCCTTTAGTATCGACTGGACTAATGGGGATACACTCTATGGCAATGGTGTCTTATTAGGTGCAGCTCTGTGCATGGCGATTTCTATTTGCGCGGCACGTAACATGAAATGGCATAGCTCCCCCTTCGAATTGCTGCCTTGGCAACTGTTTGTAGGCACTCTGCCGGTTCTTTTGCTTGCCTACATCATGGAACCCAACCCAACGATTGAATGGAATAGTATCTCCATCCCTGCTATGGCTTATACGGCGGTATTAGCAACGGCTATTGGCAATGGAGGCATTGGCATGGTTAGTCGAAAAATCCCTTCTATCACGGTT
>CAYXVT010000163.1:2189-8120 GCA_964468105.1 Uncultured Candidatus Berkiella sp.
ACGGTTTCACTTGGCTTACTCGGCGTTCCACTTACAGGGGTGATTTCAGCAGCACTGATATTAAGTGAAGATATTACCATCACCATGAAATTGGCGATGGTATTTATATTTGCAGGTTTGATATGTGTGGCGTTCAGCGCGAAGCTCAAAGAAAAGATTATAATCAACCTAAATTCTTCATTGCGGGAGCAATGATCGTTGCTAGCCCCCCGTAAAATCGCTTGTAGCGATGAGACGGGAGGTTGGGTGGTTAGAGTAACGGTCTAATTTGGGTCACCATTTTTCTTATGTTTTTGAGTATCTTTGTTAGTCTCAACAATATTAATTTCAAATTCATTAATATCTTTTAGATCTTGTTCTTTCAATTTAATACTGCTGATATTAATTTTGTGAATTTTACCAGGTGTAAGGTTGATAGTCCCTTCAGTTTTAGCAGCTTCACCTTTATCATTTTTTAAAACAACGACATAATTAACAAAGCTCTTTTTCTCTGAAACATTCTTAAGGGATACCCCACCCTTCATTACATTCATGCCTTTGTCTTTGCTTTGATAGAGATTGATATCGCCTTCTACAATATTTTCAATCTGAAGAGGGATATTTTGGGCATTCGACTTACCATCTACTTCAGCTAAATTTATCGTTCCGGTGACATTAAGTTTACAAGTTCTGGTACCCTTTTTCTCAACACAGGATGAATGGTTTGCAACTGAAGTGGTTTCACTTGCTTGCAAAGTCAATGGTGATAATAGAACTAAAGCTAAAACAAATGTTCTTACTAACATAAATCATCCTTATAGAGTACATTAGTGTATATGATAGCATAATTGAATTTAACCATATCAAGACCTTTCAAAGCCAACTTGGTAAATAACTGATTCATACGTCAAAGGATGAATAAATGAAACGTTCACAAATAATGGCACTCTTCTTAAGTCCGCTTATTACCTTTACAACACAAAGCCTGTTGGCTGATGCGCCAACAACCCAACCAGGACAGATGATTACAGTGCTAGAGGAACTAAAATCAAAAGGGTTTGTGATTATTAAGAAAATTGATTTTGACGTCACCAATGGTACCTATGCGGCCAAAGTATTGAATGCACAAGGTAAAAATATTGATATTCAAATTAACCCACAAACAAAAGAAGTGACAAAGCCAGTCAATGAAGTATTAGGCTTATCCACTCTGGAAGTTGCCTTAAAAGTGAAAGAAGCTGGTTTTCCTAATATCTATGAAGTCACAACTGAGTATTTTGGTAATCAATATATTGTGAAAACCATTGATAATCATGGCCACAAAGTGACCATGAACGTCGATTTTAAAACAGGAAAGATTCTAAAAACAATGAAGGAATGATTTGTACCATTTCCCACTAAACAAATGAAGCTTCAAATAGTTGATGGGTGTGATAAAATTCGATGGGTTTTCCAAGCAATATCGTCCCTTCTATATCTTGCCCTATAACTTTCACTTCTTGTCCTTCATGGAAAGTAATCAAAGGCGCAACCAGGGTTACCGAAGGATTATCTGATTGTTCAAAAATGAATATGACATGATAAATGGCAGATTGAGGTCCCTGAGGTAAGCTTGCAGTCACAACACTTGCGTTTTGGGGAAATTTTCTTATTATCACTAAGGAATTATCATCATCGTCTATAAAAACGGATTTAATAATTCCGATCTGCAAATGATTAGTATATTCATCATTATATAGACTAACAATTTCTCCTGGTTGAAGCTCACTTGGAAGTTCTCCCTTCCAAAGCGATTTTAAATAACAACCATCAATCCCTAACACAAGGCAATGATATTTCTTGAGCACCACCTCTTCAGCAGACTTTTCCTTATAGGGCAGAAGATCGATGTTGATATATTCTGTTATTTTTCCTTGGTCATCTTTCTCTTGAATACTTGGTGCCATCTTTGATGCAGTAGTATTAAAGGTGATACCAAACTGTACTAATAGTGATTCATTAACTTTTGTAAAAGAAGAAAACTCTGTTGCCGCTTTATTCCAATGCTCAATCACTCTTTCTATTAAGGATTTCTTGAGTACAAGTTCAGAGTCTGATAATAATTTTGAGTGATCACTACGACCTGGAGTGTTTAAATAGTGTATCAAACCATAAACATGATCAATTATCTTCTTTATGTTTATAAAATGAACACAATCACTATAGTCATTCATTGCCTGTAGACGCTCAGCGGGTGCATCTTTTCCCATATCCACAAAATAAGTATCGCCCTCTTCTTTTACTTTGTGTATAGACAATAAAGGTGCCCACGACTCTAACGCATAAACTAGCTGATTAATTTCATCTGAACAAAATTGATATTCATCAATAAGACCCAACAACAAGCAATATTTATACATATCTTTAATTGTATTAAATTGATTATGCCATTGGGGTATTTGCGATAATGTTTTTGTGGCAACTTGCTGATTCACTGCTTGCATGTATGTCGAATGGATCTCAAACCATATTTTATTTGGTATTTTTCTAGATTTTTTATAAAAGAATATTAATATTTTTATATAACAATGCATCATGTTTTGATAACAAAAACGAGTAATTTTCCGCTTTGGCAAAATGTAATGCTGGGCTTTGGCAATCACTGCTTTGTAAGCTTGAATTAAGTGATAGTTAAGCTGAAAGATCATTTTCTCTAGTTCTTTTCTGCTTATTGCAGTATCTGCTTTTTGATACGCTTTAAGCGTTTGACATTCCTTTTCAACCATTATTTTGTGGCTTTCAATTTCATTAAATAGTTCTTTAAATGAAATGTCGCTTTTAGGCAAATCAACCAAAGGCTGTAATATTTGATTTGCATTATGTAATAACTTATCAATGACTCCATTCGCATTTTTTACCAGCTCTGAAGATATTGGTTTTAATGGCAAATTACTAATATTTTGGTGAGCCTCATCGCCTTCAAGCTGAAGAAATGGCGTTGGGATAGCAAATTTTATTTTATTCCAAATGTTTTCAATATCTTGGGGTGTTCTATTGATTTGTTTTGCAAGGTATTCTTTATAGTCATTGTTGAAAATGGTGTTTTTAAATCTATTAGCATATATAAGAGCCTTGTTTTTAATAATATCAAATGCTTGGTCACCTACTAAATATGACAATTGCTCAAGTATTTTATCGGTAATTAATCTCAATCGCGATTCTTTTTCTACCATTCCTTGTGGCGATATCTCATCAGCTTTTTCCATTTTATTGGTAATGAGTAATATAGCAATAAAAATCAGAAAATCTTCTTCTAAAAGTGCGGTTGATTCTGTGGCATCAGTTTCAAACTGTGAAACTATTTTTTTGGCAAGATCTTGCAGAAGAGCAACTTGAGTTAATTTTTCAGGTACGATTGGAACAACGTTATTATGCTTCAAATCACTTAACAATCCATCTTCCTTGCAGATCCGTTCAAGCAGTTCCTTCAATATCAGCAAATTACTTTTGGAAATGAGTTCCATTACATTTTCTGAATGAAGCTGTAAGCTCTGAGCTGTCTTTAATGCCATTCGAATTTCCTTAAGCGATGGTTACTTTAAAGGATGGATCAAAATGGTCACTTTTTCATATTTTATAAAATCACCTGGTATCCCTACCAGATGATATCTATGCAGGTGTTATTACCTTCTTTTTGACCGCGCTTTCTTCGCAGCTGGGGCAATATCCTCATCGCTGGTGGATTCGGAATCGTGTTCCACCGCCTTCTTGCTCCCACGACTATTCTTATGTTGATGCAGTATAGCCGCCTTTGGTTTTTCTTGACTTTTTTCTGCATCTTCAACAAATTTTCTAATCCGCTTTTGAAGTGCTTTGTCTTCTTTTAACATACCCATGTCAAGAGGCGTATTGGTGAAAGGGTTTGAATCATAGTTTTGAAGATGAAGCTCAATATTGGCATAATCAAATTTCGTTTCAGGATGAATGGGATCGTACACCGGTCTAGTCATTACCGTATTCATGATTGAACAAAGAAATTCTTCGGGAATTTTATCCTGGGGTACTTTAGCTTTCTCAATTCTTGACTCGAAATCCGAAACTGGTAGTTCTAATTCTTCTTCATCATCTGATACCAGCTCAAGCTCTTCGAATTCATTTTCACTCTCTTCGTCGTAATCTTCATTATTTTCTGCATCGAGTTCGTTAATTTCAAAACTATTAAATATGTCTTCCTCAATCACTTTAAAATCGGGCTCGAACTGTGATAAGCAATAGAGACATTCCCTGATATTTGCGTCATCATCTAATTTTACACTTATGCTATTCCCTTGCGAAAAAACAAATTTTTCTTCAGGAATTTCCAGCGTTGTGAGACATTGCTTCAATTCCTCACACTTTTTTGCATCTCTTACTGTAAAAGATATTTTTAAATCTGAATCTTCGCATCGCTTAATATGAATGCTTTGCAAACTACTGGCTGGTGATGTACCAAGATAACTTAGACTTAAAAGTGTATCATTTTTAATATAATACCTATCGTGATTGGCATCTCTTATCCATTTTGGCACTGTCAAATCAGTATTCGCATTGATGTTCAAACTACTATTGATATCGTTTCTTATCACCATTAGCTGAGGTATGACGCCCTGGATAGTGTCTATAAAGCGTTTGATAAAACCTAAACAACTCGATTTCACTCTTATAACATGAGTGTTTTCATCCAATTGAGTTGGTACTTCAAAACCGGCTTGAACCAACTTTTCCTTTAATAGGGGATAAAGATTTGCATTTTTAAGTTGTAGTTTGACTTCAACTTTATCTTCTTGGTAAAGGTATTGGCTAATCGTTAATGTATGAACAGGCTCATTAGCAGCTATGTTTTGATAGGCCACTCTTCTACTATAGTCATTCGGTGTAGGAATACGAAAACTACTATAATCACCTATTTTGCGCCATGAGGTATTCACAAATTTATAATAATTGAAAAGCGGCGCAATGATATTTGAATGGATAAAAGGTGCAACTAAATAACCTGCAAAAAACCCTGTTAGGCCAGCCAAATAAAGATATCCCAATCCCTTTAAGGAAAAGATGGTGGCAAATGGCGTAGCTGCTAATGCTAAGCCAATGGTGGCGATGGCTCCCACTAGGGCCCCAATTTTTGATATTTTGCTCATTTAAATACCTTACTAAATAAATTGTACCGCAATATACCACTCTACTAACTTGTTGAAAAGATATATTGGGTTATTTAGCTATAATATTTGAATTTTATGGGTATTTTCTCTCAAGAAAGTAGGTCGGCTAAATTATTATTTAATCATTCAGTAGAGCATGCCGATACAGATGAAAGCTTTCATTTGCCGAAGGGAACTGCCATGCCAACATTATATACAGTAACATCTCATACAGAATCACACCTTTATGCTGCCGACAAGCCAAAGCAGCCTGAAGAACGCCCAAGCCACCATCAGGAACCAAGGCGTCCTGGTAGTGATCATGATCATACGCATGATGAAGAACGCTTAAAGGAAGAGAAACGCAATTGGGATGAGCATCATCCGCATGATCTTCCTCCTAAAAAACGTAAGTAAGTCTAGATATATTCTACGCATATAGTATTATAGCCTTGATTGATTTGTTTAATTTATCAGGAGAACCAACATGGCTAATAAAGAAAAGAAATCACAAAAAGAAGCTAAAAAAGAACCCAAGTTAGATCTTAAAGCTAAACGCGCTCTTAAGAAGTCGAAAAAGGAAGGCAAGGGTTAATTTTTGATTAGCAACTTTGTGCGTTTTTGGGGGCATTGTAGCCCCCAAAACTTATAAATCCTCTCCATTTCTTGTCAAAAAAATGCTCTCCACCCTCATTAGTATCCGAGGCAAAATGAATATCCGGCATATTACAGTGGTTCCGTATGATCCTAAATGGCCAAGTCTATTTACAGAAGAAGCAGTCAGAATCAAAGAGGC
>CAYXVT010000164.1:0-8083 GCA_964468105.1 Uncultured Candidatus Berkiella sp.
GTGTTTCTTCATGCAATGCCTTAGCTTCAATAGAGGTATTTTCACCATAGAGTAAAACAAGATTTCCCATTTCTGAAAGTGTTTTCCTTTCCCGTATCAATTCTTTTTCCTTGGCATCAATTTTACGTAATATTGTTTTCAGTTCAGGCATTTGCTCTGGATTTCGTTTGACTTGAGGTGCTGGGTTATCCGCGATTGAATCAATTAAGGAAAATAGATCAACAGGTGTGGTTTCTTCCCGTTCGGGTCTTTTTCGAGAAGGCTTAGTAAGTGGAAGTGAAGGAGTTATTTCTTTTTCTTTATGTAAAGCATCAGGATTAATATGTTTTAAACTTGGTTTACCCTTTTTAAGTTCTTCAGCTAATTTTCCTGCAACATCTTTTTTAGGCATTAATTCTTTTTTCGTTGCAACTTTTTTTAACTCTTGTTTAGGCATGGTAACCTTAGGAGGTTTGGCTGCATTTTGAACTAAGGGAGGCGGCGGCGGCGGCGGTGGGGCAGGCGTTGCATTCAAAGAGTCATCAGTTTGCACTGTAGGTGAACTAAGAAGTCGCTTTTTTTTTATGAGCTCTTTTTCATTTTGGGATATTTTAGTTTTAATGTCACTCAATGTTTTAATTGAGCTTTCCTTTTTCCTAGCCGCAACCTCAACAGCTTCTTTCAATAAGAGTTGATCACTTTGAAGTTTTTTAACTTGAGATGAAAGGAATAAATAGTAATGTTTGGCAATCTCAGCTTGGGCATGAAAAAAATCCTTTTCCATTTTTTGCTTAAGAATAGGAAGATTTTTTTTCTGCGCCAATGTCGCGTCATTGTAATCTTCGGTTAGCTCTTCATTCGCTTTGGCGAGCAAGTCCTCTGTGAGAAGTTGGTAATCATTTTTTTCAGGTACCATTTTTTCAAGCGATGCCTTATATACATTTTCCCATTGATAAGGGGTTTTATCTTTTCTTGGGCACATCTTGATATACTCCTCACGTTATATTAACTGATTAAAAAAATAGCAAATTGTCATTTTTAATCATTCACATGAGTAAGTTATAGACAAAAATGAAACATATGTTTGAGCGTTTGTCATTTAGATTAGGATATATTTACAGCACTATCCCTGTTTGCTTGGTTTGGAAGAAAAGGGTTTTTTAGCTATATCAGCCGGCTTTGGAATGCGCTCAAGACCTGATTGGAGTAACTCTTTGACTTCCTTGTTAGAGAGATTTTTTTGGAATTTTGATATTTCATTATTGGTTTCGTCTGGGAATTGCTGTAGTTTTTGCTCTAATTTCTTGATTTTGTCTTCAAGTTTTTGTTTATCTTCTGTTAATTGGGTTGGGTTTTCCCTTTGCATCGATCTGATAGTTTCTTTATTACTTTCAAGTATTGTTTGCAACAAAGCTTTTTCTTCTTGTAAAGCTTTTACTTTACTTGGTGAGAATTTATTAGCTAGAGTGGCTTCGTCTGTTTTTACAAGAGCATTTAGTTTTACAATTACTTCATCGTATCGATTATCTTTATATTTTTGATTATCGATTTCATATCTTTTAATTTCATCTTTCCTGCTTTTGATTCGTTCTTTTAACCTTTCTTGTTCTTGTATTGTATTATTTATTTCGTCAATCCTGTTAAGACATTGCTTATTACTGTCGTAAATAGGTTGAAAATCCTTTTTTTCTAACTTTCTTATGCCTTGTTTTTCTTTTGCTTCAATTTCTTTAGTCGTTTTTGCAAGTTCATTTTTGGCTTTTTTTAATTCTGACTCAATTTCTATAAATTGCTTTTCAATAGTATTCAATTGTTCTATTGCTTTTGCTAAGCAAGTTTGTGGCTTGCTGTGTATTATGATTGGTTTGGGTAGGCTAGATGGAGCATTATGTTGTTCAGCCTCTAAAGCCCCCCTCATTTTTTGAATAATTTCTAAAGTTAAAGATGAGGGGCTTAATCCTTTAGGAACATTAGTCATGGCTTGGGAAAATTTGACACCTAATGTGGTCATAGGGCGTCTCCAATAGATGAACTGTTATTTAGCATAATAACATATTTGTTTGATTGTTAAATCAAGTACATACACTTAATATTCAATGGTATTTGAGGTCTGTCATTTTCAGGTTAGTATGTTGACCTCGAGAGAGTTCTGTAGGAAAAAACGATGAATACTGTATTAACGATTTATGGTGAAACCGATCCCAATCATGTGGTTTTTCATAGTACCAATCGAGATGAGATCCGAACTCAACTAACAGAGATTGGGATATTTTATGAAAGATGGGCCATCGATAATACTATTAATGAACATTCAACCCATGAGCAAATTCTTGTCGCTTATGATACTTCTATAAAAGCTTTAATTGAGAAAGGTGGCTATCAATCGTATGATGTAATAGCGTTGAATCCGTCACATCCTGACAAAGCAGCCTTACGCCAGAAATTTTTAAAAGAACATACGCATGCTGAAGATGAAGTACGCTTTTTTGTAGCGGGGAGTGGACTTTTTACCGTACATGAAAAGGGGTATGTTTATAATATTCTTTGTGTGCAAGGCGATCTTATTAATGTACCAGCAGGTACAACCCATTGGTTCGACATGGGGCCTGAACCGCGATTTGTTGCCATTCGACTTTTTAATAATCCAGCAGGCTGGGTAGCGAATTTCACGGGTAGTGATATTGCGGACCAATTTCCAAGATACGAACTAGATGTCCTTAGAACCAGTATGATCTCAAGCATTTAATAAAGTAATCACTTCTCGCAAGCCTATCTTCCTGAAAAAGCTTGCGTTTCAATGTTGTCCTACGGCGATAATAGGAATATGTATTTGTCGCTATTTCACAGCATAGTGATACAACGTTATGATCCCTCTTGCAGGAAGCACGATAATCGACGCAGGGATTCCAATCATGAAGCCTACAATTCCACCAACAAGATTAACGCCTGCATCAAAGCCATTACTAAAATTTAAAGGCTCCAAATCTTTTCCATCAATTTGCACTACGGTACCAAAATCACCACCGGATACCAATTGAATTTCAAGTTCATTTAATAATTTCATCAAACTCTCCCATTTACACCATTGAATCAAAACTGGTGTGATTCTATTCAAAGTAACTTACCCAAGCAAGATAATGTTGGACAATTAAATTTTTCTAAAACACAGGGTTTTAAGTATAGAATGGTATTTTGAAGTGAAAAAAATGTTGTAAAATCATATCTTTTGTTCGGTTGAGTCACGTATATAAAGTATGGTCATATAAGATTCAACTAACCCGATAAACGGTATCAACTGAGAAGTTTAAAGGCCACCTAGATTCATTAATAGGGATGCCATTTAAAATTCCATTTCCCAAAGTATCCATTAAATACTCTGTAGGTTACTTCTTCTAAGGTTCAAACTCTCATGTTTAATGTGATCTTTTTAATGTTTAAATTGTTTTACCATCAATTTATTTATTATGTATAAAAATACACTAATAAGAATATAATCAACATTCTCTGTCATTTATGATTTATGTTTTAGGTTAAGTACGGGCGAAAGGTGTCATGGCCAAAATTGCTGGTGGTTCAGCAAAAACTCTGCGATTCTACACTGATTGTAGGAATTTTATGAAAATAAATTATCAAGGTAATCAATACTTTGATTCGCTTTACACCAAGAAAATTGGCGGCTCTCGTGTCTGAAAGAATGATAAAACCTAAGCAGGGTGAGTAAAACGAGGTTCTATACACATGCTATTTGATATTTTTTTTGGCGTCATTCGTTCGTTAATTTCTTATTTAATAGAAAACAAATTTGTCATTTGGGGCACAGCAATATTGCTTTTATTTATTCTCACACTTGTTCTTGCAGATAGAATCATTAAATTCTTCTAGTTCATATGTGAAATTACATCAATCCTCTATCCTTAATTATCGATAACTGATTGAGTTTACAGCAAATTGCTATGTATCCAAAAATGGCGGCTTTAAATATGACTGTTGTTGCAACTTTTAGCTTAACAGCGTTGTCAAAATTAACATAAATTTTTAGTCGGTAAATTAGGGTTGATATATGCCATTTACAGATGATTTTATCAATAAGTTAGGTGATGAAAGTGATAGGAGGGTAGCTCGATTATTTAATGAGATACCCACCTCTCCAGGTTATTTGAAGGATGACATGTCCGGTATGTACGAGCTAGTAGAGAAGCTCAATATAATCAGAGACCTTATAAAAAATCCAAGTGTTAAAAATATTAAAGATAATAGAGGGAATGATATCACGAACAAACTAAAAAGTATGAATCCCAAGCCAGGAAACCTGACCCACACACAGTATTCAATGTCCGAATTGGCTAAAATTAGTTCTATGTTAAAAAACCAATATCCAGAGAATATGGCACTTGCTAAAGCGATTGATGAATATGTAGATGCCTATTACTTGACGTATAAGGCCCTTAACAAGCCTTCCGGTATATATCAAATATTAGTTGGAGCACAATTACTGTTAGATAGGAATATACCTCATCAATATGATAAATCAGAAGAAGGACAATTATTTCTATTAAAGACTATCGTTAAACCCATAATTGATATTTACGAAGAGTTAGAAACAAGGAACTTGCAAGCAAAGGATGTCATGAAAATTAGATTGTTAATTAGAGAAATGGAAAATGAACTTGAACTGCTTGATGTCGATACCAATAAAAGAATTGAAGAAATCCAAGGAGAAGATTCTGTTTCAAAATTTAAAAAAGAAAAATTAGCGGTTGAACTTGAACAAATTAAAAGATTTTCTGAAGGTGTAAAGAAAGAACTAAATCACATTTGCGACAAAATTATAGCGGTTGAAACTCATGCGATGGCCAAGCAATTGCAAGGACATGCAAAAGGTGACGAGCTAAAAAAAGCTCAAAAAGAAATTATAACTGGACTTAATCGCGAAGCATCTAAAACTAAAAATCTCGATTTTATATTGCAGTCACGTTTTCGAGAATATGGTGAAGAAAAAGCCGAAAAGCATCATGGCTCACAAGTATTGCCATTGAATCAATCAAAATTACCTGAAATGGGCAGTTCAGAAGGTTTATGTTTTGGTTATTCTTCATTGTTTTTGGATGTATGCATGGCTCCTGATTGGAATAATTTGACTCGCGAGGAAAGAGTAAGTAAATTCAAAGAACATTTAGCCCCACATTCCTCTGACCATGAAAAACATAGAGCAAACAGACTGAAAATGAACTTGGCGGCAGGCTTGAGATATGATGCTCAATTTATTAAGTCCTGTCCTGAAGCAATATATAAAGATGTAAAAGCAGCTAATGGAAAAAAATTAAATTTGGCAAAACAATTAGCTAATTCGCTTATCGATAAAGCGCCACCGCAAGACATTTTAATTGCTATTTATTCTAAAAAATCAGCGCACGCATTATCATTTCGTGAAGACTTAGATGGTAACATATGGTTTCATGATTCAAATTCAGGTCTATATTCATTTGCAAACAAAAAGGATTTTTCTAATTTTTTAAAAAAATATTTAAGCACATATTATAATGGTTTCGATCAAGAGTTTAAATTGTATGATTACAAGCTACTTCGTCAAATCGCTGATAACAACTTGGTTATTCCAAACGTGTCTAAGAGTAATAAAAACGACGAAAAAACTGAAGATGCAAGAGATGAACCATTGCTTGATTTCAGCAATACAGAAGAACAGTTGCTGCGTAATCAGACTCCAATAAAAAAAGTAGCTCCACTACTCATTAGTGGTGAGCAAAAACATGATAAAGGTGTTACGCAAGAAAACAAGAGACAACCTTTTGAGCGTGCACAAGCTACACGGTTATTAACTCACAAAGAGCCAGTTGCGCTTTCACCGATCAACGAAATGATTGAAAACATTCAAAAGGGACTCTCTAATTTGAATGAAGATAGTTTAACAATTGATAATTCTGTTGAGATTGTGTCTCCGTTAATTACTAGGCTACAAAATTTAGAAGAAACTGATAAAAGTTCAGTCGAAAAACTGGCACTTGCGAAGGATATACTAAAAGAATTTCGAACGAATGCCTTGAAAAGTAATCGGGCTCACATGGCGATCAAGATTATTTATCTGATATTAGAAAACCTGCCAAATCATGCTGAAAAGAATCGCAAGCCTCAAAGTTAAAGTTCAGGCTTTTGAGCTTCAGATTGATAATCCTAAAAAGAGGATTATGCAAAGTGGCAAAGAGCAATCTACAAAACGAACACGTAAAGTGGGTAAACACGAAATTGCCAGCCTGATGCAAAGCAGTAACATCTTGTCTAGCCGCAGACGAAAGCAGTTTTAATATCTGCAGTGCGAGAATCGCTTTTAAATTTGATAGCAAGTAGGGGGCGGATGTTTTAAGCACTCTACTATTTAACACTATTTATCCGTTGTAGAATTTTTATGGCTTCAATTTGCATCAAAAATTGTTAGTTTACAATTTTTTTGTTGATAACAAGGTGATTAACTATGAAGCGTGGAGCTGATTCTTCTTTTACCAAACCGGAAAGTGCAAAAAAGCCTAGACTAGAAAAAAGTGTAGATGATCTAATACTAGAGGAACTTGAAAAAATTGACAATACAGGATTCCCAGATCAAAGGAGAGTTAAAGCAGGTGAATTACTGATCGATGCGGTTAAGAATGATAATCTTCACTTTGTTAAGTTATTAGAACTTCGTTGTTATGGTCAAGCGCTGATTAATGCGCTATTTTGTGCTGCATCCACAAGCAAGGAAAATATCGTTAATTACTTATTAGGGACCCAAATTGCATCGTTAAATAGTGGTGTTTTAAGAGTGGTTATTGCTGCGATTGGAAATGATCATATTGAACTTGCTCAGAAGTATTTACATCAACTAAAGTTTGAAAAGGATGAACCAAGATCATTTTATCGAAATATCAATGAATACGCGACAGGTCTATATTGGAGTTTAGAAAATCATTATCCTGATTTTAATTTAAGTAAAGGTATTAAAGTAGCTGAGTATTTCCTTAATCATTTTGGAGATAAAATTCCATTGGAGGATAAACTAATTGCATTAAAACGTGCTAAAAAATTGGGTGTGACAGATAAAATATTAGCATGTTGTGGATCTGAGTTTTCAGAGCAGGAATTAGTGAATGTATTAGGCGAAGAACATGCAAGGGTCTACAAAGCTTCGTTGGTGTTATCTCAAAAGCAACAGATGGTTCTTCATCAGTACAGTAAATTAGAGACGACTCAACAACCAACAGAAGAAAAGGATTCTCGTGTTGGCTCCAAGTCAAAACGTATCACTAAAAAGTAAATGAATCTATATAGGGCAGGAGCATAAAGTTAATCTGAATTATTCGTTGAAATTACTAAGTGTCATGCCCCATAGAGCCTTTTTTTTGCGTGATTTTTTATGGCATTACATTAATACAATTGACTTTTTGTAATGAAGGGAAAAGCTTTAAATGTCATTAGATGCTTTGAACCTTTAGCGTAATGTTGAGGTTACTGAAACAGTTCAAGACCACGAGTTTTGTTACCATTTCAATACAGTAATGAGTTTGGTGATTACCGTAGAAACATGAAAACATCCTATTTTGTATGATTTTATTAGTTAGCCTAAATGCTTATAATGCATCAATTTTAAACTTATCAGGTAGATGTATTATGGTATCAGGCCCAAGTAATTTTTTGAATAAATTGCTATTAGAACTTATTTCAGCAGCGACAGGCTCAACAAAAGACGTCGATCTTTTTTCTTCAATATTTGAAGATAATATTGGCAATTTATCACCTGAGCTTCTATTGAGAAGTGAAACAAGCCGAAATTTATCACTTTTTGAGACTGCAATAAATTGCCTTATTACAAAAAATAACATTATTCCATTCATGAAAATTTGGGATAAGTTTGGACCGATGTTTAACCTGGATGAACTGGTCCAGATTAAAATTGCGGGGTATGAGCAATATAATTTTTTATATGTTTTGGCTCATGGTGCTGCCAAAGGAATGTATCAGCCCATATTAGGCGTTTTTTCCACTCATCTTAGTCAATTACCAATAAACCTCTTAAGCGATCACGCTGAATTAACAAAAAATGTCAGAGAAACTC
>CAYXVT010000165.1:0-8049 GCA_964468105.1 Uncultured Candidatus Berkiella sp.
GCACCAATATCCAATAACTCAATAAGTTTTACTTTTTCATCAAAAGCAAAACCATATTGGAATCCTGAACAACCACCACCAGTGATATAAACCCGTAGTTTAAGGTTGTAGTTACCCTCTTCAACAATAAGCTCTTGAACACGCTTAGCGGCTGCTTGCGTGAAAGTAACGAGGGCTTGTTGTTGTGGTTCGGCTGTTATGGACATCATAATGTTTACTTAATATAAGTGACTATCTTAATAGTATGACCAATTATGGGTATCAATAGTTCCCAAGTCAATATAGTCTTCGCATTTGAGATTTAGGCTTTGTTGGCTGCGGCTTCTCTCAACAGTCATGTATTTTGTATACACTCCTGTTGCTCAAAGCCTTGCCGCCTCGCCTAAAACTCAACTGCTTTGACTATATATTTATCCCACTTTGATTTCAGGAGGTAGGAATTTTTTCTTTATGTACTTCATTAATCTCAAAGCTTTCCACATCTGACATACTCAGAAAAGCAGTTGCCCGCATTTGTGGGTTATTGTCAAAATTTACTTCAAGATAAAATGAATTATAGTCGCCTAAAAATAATGAATATTTTTGGAAAGGATATTTCTTTAATAACATCGAGTAATTTAAATTCTTTTTATTCCCTAAATCATATTGAATATAAGAGCATGTCGCCACATCCTGATCTTTAATATCCAAATAATAGGTACGACTAATCCAGTGCTTTAACTGGCCACTAATATTATTATCGTCTGTGGTGAAATAATTGTTCTCTTCTTGTTTTAAGTTAAGTAACTCTTTAACGGTATTTAACTTAAAAAGTGCTTTGATTTCTAAATCTGTGAGACTTTTAGTGATGCGCAACTTAAGCTCATCATCACCTTCTTCAAAAGTAAAAGGCGATAAAAATAATGTATTAGCCGATTTTCCTGTTAACTCATAAACAGGAAATAGCTGATTATTAAAATAAAAATCATTTAATAATAAGGACTCTACCCGAGTGACTGTAAAAGTCTGGTCTCGAATATCTATCGGTAGAGACTCATCATCAGTAAATTTAACGGTGCTATTGAGGGTGAGATTTAATAGGGAAGATTTTGACATAAAGAAGCGCTTATTAATCCTACAATAAGTGAAACCCAGCTTTACCAATAATACTCATTTTTCCATGAAAATAAATATATTTTACTAAAACAGTCAAGTAATGGTTTCACTTTCTAACTGACAAAATCTAAATTGTGTGTATATGCAATTTTTAAGATCGGATTTGTCCTTGCCCTTCTACAAGCCATTTAGTGCTTACTAAATGTTGCATACTAAAAGGCCCTCGAACATGAAGCTTCTGAGTACTGATGCCAATCTCTGCGCCCATTCCAAACTCTCCACCATCTGTAAAAGCCGTTGAAGCATTGGCATAGACAACAGCTGCATCCACCCCTTGAAAGAATAGATCAATCGCTTTCTGGCTTTGCGCGATAATCGCTTCACTATGGCCTGAGGAATATCGGCGAATATGTTCTAAACCTTGCTGAATGTTATCAACCGTTTTAATGGCCATTTTGAGTGATAAAAATTCTTTGCCAAAATCAGCCTGCTGGGCCGTGAATAAAAGTTTAGCAGGATAGGAACCACTTAGAACATTAAACGCAGTCTCATCGGCATAAAGCATCACTTCTTTTTTGCTAAGATCTGATACTAAAAAAGTAAGATCGGAAAGTCTGTCTTTATGTATTATAAGACAATCCAGAGCATTACAAACACTAACACGTCGTGTTTTCGCATTGTTAATTATTGATTTTCCTATTTCAGGATCTCCCGATTCATCAAAATAAACATGAACAACGCCCGCACCGGTTTCAATAATAGGAATGGCCGAGTTTTGCTTTACATAATCTATTAAAGCTTGACTCCCGCGAGGAATAATCACATCTACGAAGCCTTTAGCTTCTAATAATATTGTTAATTTTTCTCGTTCATGCGGCATCAATAAAATACATTCTTTTGGCGCGGAAAATTGCTCTAATGTTTCATGGATGATAGAAAAGAAAATATCATTAGAACATTTTGCGTCAATACCACCTTTAAGCACGCAAGCATTGGAAGACATAAAGCATAAAGCAAAAGCTTCAACCGTGACATTGGGCCGTGCCTCAAAAATCATACCAATCACACCAATTGGGACTGATTTTTTTTGTAACTTTAGACCATTAGGCAGGGTATATTCTTCAAGCGTTTTCCAAATTGGCGATGGAAATTCAGCAATTTTTTTTAAGCCCTTTGCTATATCTTGAATACGCGCTTCATTGAGTAACAGACGATCATATTTGGGATCATCTACTTTGAGTTTAATTAAGTCTTTCCGATTTTCTTCTATGATGATTTTAGATTTTTCAATTATTCTTTGGGCAAGTGCGTTAATAATTTGTTGCTTGATTTCATGTTTAATCAAAGGTAAATGATATTGAGTGTTCTTGGTAGCAGCAAATTGTTGTAACATTATTTTAACCCTGATGATCGAAAATAGAGATTTTATTATAATGAATAAAGGCTTTTTGCCCCTTTTGCCCTATCACCTCTTGTAGCATTTTTGAGCTATAACCTGCTAAACCCAAACCTAATGATCGCCCTGTTTCATCTTTAATCGAAACAAGATCTCCTTTTTCAAACTCGCCTTGAATTGAAACAATGCCCACGGGTAGCAGACTCACGCATTTTTCTCTTTTTAAAAAAATGCTACTGATGCCTTCATTCAAAATCACCGATGGTAAGGAAGGTGAATAAGTGTGTGCTAACCAGCGTTTTATTCCTTTATCTTGTTTGAAGGGTAGGATCTTGGTTCCAACAGGTTCATCGTCAATAATACTTTGCAAAACGTTAGACTTTCGCGCATTAGCGATATGAATTTTAATGCCAAAATGAGCGGCTTTTCTTGCTGATGCTAATTTACTCAGCATACCACCACGACCATAAGGTGTTTTGTCTGTAGAAACACTTGGCCAAGTTTCTTTTTGATTTAAATCAAGTTGAGGGATAATTTTGGCACCCTCATTAGACGGATTTTGATCATAAACCCCATCAATACTGGTCAAAATAATCAAATGACTAACATGCATTTGGATAGCAATGAGTGCTGATAATTCATCATTATCCGTAAACATTAATTCATTAATAGATGTCACATCATTTTCATTAATGATAGGTAACACATTCACATTTTTGATTAAACCATGTAATAGATTATAAGTGTTTAAATAGTGATTACGTAGTCTAAAATCCTCTTTTGTTAATAGAATTTGAGCTGCAATCAGTCCATTCTTTTTTAAAATATTATTATAGATTTCAATTAATCGTGCTTGCCCGATGCTAGCCAAAATTTGGCGCTCTTCAACTATGTTTTGAAATTTTAAGCTGATTTCTTTTGTGCTGCCTCTGCCCGTGGCCACAGCACCAGAACTCACCAATATGACGTGATATCCTTTTTTTTTGAGAGCTAATATTTGTGAAATAATGGACTCTAATTGTGGTATGTCTAAAATCCCCTCTTGATTTAGGATGGTTTGACTACCTAATTTAATCACTATCGTCTTTGTACTCATAATATTACTTTATCCCATATCAGGATTATCCGTTACCCAAGCGAAATGACGTTGCAATTGTGGCCATTCCTTATCCGGGGTAACTTGAAACTGCACTCCTTCTGGCACAAACCGATCTGGGAAGGTGAGCTCTCCTGCCAATTCCTGCAGATGTCGAAATTTAAATCCCAATCCATCGGTGCGATTCGGATCAACATATTTTACTGGCAATTCAATTGATTTATCGCCTATTCTACCTAAAATAACCATTTTCACCGCACCTTCAACATATTTTTGAGGAGCAGCTTGTTTGGAAAGTATTAAAAGATAGCGATAAGTATTTGGCTTTTCGCTTTCATAGATTTGAAATGATTTGATTTCTAATCCTTGGTTTTCTGCTTTATTACCCGCAATGGTTTGATACAAAGCCATATCACGTTTTAATTCCGTGTTTTGCTGCTGTAAAGTCTTAATGTGATTTCCCAAGGTTTTCTGAGCTTCAACCTGTATTTGTGAATTGCGTTTGGCTGCAATCAGATCTTTTTGTAGCTGATTATTTTCTTTTTGTAATTGAACAACGTAATTTTTTACTTCTTGTGAAACGTCTTGTAATTCAGGAACCTTGGTTTTACCACTCAAAAATCCAGCATTGTAACTAACAACCAAGACGATGGTTATCACACCAAATAAGGTACCCAGTGTGACCCGGCGGCGTGGTCGATAAGGCAAGAATTTAGAAGGTGATTGCTTTTGCTCTGTCGTCATAAGTTTCAGTTTTTCTAGTGTGGATGATATTTAGCCTACCACGCTTCACTTTTTTACCCCAGTCTTTACAATAACATTAAAGATTTTGAAACCCTCACCTGCCTACGCTAAGAGCTTCGGCAGGCAGGCCCTACAACAATCCTCTCCCAACCTGTCCTACGAAGCTTCTGAGCGTAGTAGGAAATGGGAGAGGGGATAAGAAGTAATTTGGAGTTAATAAGTATGCTTTTGTGGCTTAAAGCGTTCCATATCATAGCAATGGTAGCTTGGTTTGCAGGTTTGTTTTATTTACCAAGGCTTTTTGTTTATCACGCTGACTTGCCATCAGCAGATAGAGAAGGGAATAACCGCTTTTGTATTATGGAAAGACGTTTATTTTGGGGAATCATGACACCCAGTGCCATTGTGACTCTTTTTTTAGGGGTCGGGCTTGTCCATATGATGGGATATTCTTTTAGTACCCCACCATTATGGCTCTCACTCAAATTAGCACTTGTTGGATTACTTGTGCTTTATCATATTTACTGCGGATTTTTAATGAGAAAATTTAAAGCAGGTCACAACACCCACTCTGCCTTTTTCTATAGAGTATTCAATGAAGTGACTGTTTTTATTCTGGTTGGCATTGTGTTACTCGTCGTGCTCAAACCTTTCTAAATTTCAATCATCTCAAAATCTTCTTTCATGGCACCACAATCAGGGCAACGCCATGTAATGGGGATCTGCTCCCATTTCGTTCCTGCGGGGATCCCTTCAGTAGGGCTTCCTTGAGCTTCATCATAAATAAAGCCACATAACAAACACATAAAACGTCTCATTGTCACTTCAATTGCCTCTTCAAAAAAGAAAAGCGATTTTCGCATGGAACCAAGGCCAGAGGAAAGTAGAATGTTTGTGCTAAAATGCCTTTCTATTTTCAGTTCAATCCATAGGACTCAACTTATGTCACGTTCAGAGACTTTATTCGAACAGGCACTCCAATATATCCCAGGTGGTGTAAATTCCCCGGTTAGAGCGTTTAAGGGGGTAGGCGGCACGCCTGTCTTCTTCGATAGCGCAAGTGGGCCTTATTTGTTTGATGAAGATAACAATCGATACATTGACTTTGTTGGCTCTTGGGGTCCGATGATTTTAGGGCATCAAGATAAAGATGTTCTGCAAAGTGTCTATGGCATGCTTGAAAAAGCGATGTCTTTTGGTGCCCCCTGCGCAGCAGAGGTTGAATTAGCCAAATTTATTTGCGATCTCATTCCCAGCGTTGATCAAATCAGAATGGTCAATTCTGGTACAGAAGCAACCATGACTGCATTGCGATTAGCCAGAGGCTATACCGGCAAAGATATTATTGTAAAATTTGAAGGTTGCTATCATGGTCACAGTGATAGTCTTTTAATTAAAGCCGGATCAGGTGCATTGACTTTAGGACAACCCAGTTCACCTGGGGTGCCTGCCGATTTAGCCAAACATACCATCAATCTTGAATTTAATAATAGCGATTCCGTTTATGCAGCTTTTGGGTTGTGTTTTGCCTAATCAGCCCTTTCTGCAATCATTACGTGCCGCTTGCGACAGTTATGGCGCAGTATTAATATTTGATGAAGTGATTTCTGGTTTTAGAGTCGCATTAGGTGGCGCACAAAGCGTTTATCATATCACTCCCGATCTAACGACTTTTGGCAAAATTATTGGTGGTGGCATGCCTGTTGGCGCTTTGGGTGGTAAAAAATCCATTATGTCGCATTTAGCACCGGTTGGACCTGTTTATCAAGCAGGAACGCTTTCAGGGAATCCCATCGCAATGGCAGCCGGATTAGCCACGTTAAAGAAATTAACGCAACCTCATTTCTATGAAACCCTCCATCAAAAAACCAAAGAATTAGTGTTAGGGTTAAAAGACGTTGCGCAAAAAAATGATATCCCTGTCACCATTAACTGGACCACCGGCATGTTTACGCTTTTCTTCACAGAAAATGAAGTCAACGGATTTTCAGATGTGATGAAATGTGATGTCCAAAGATTTAATCGCTATTACCATGGTATGTTAAATGAGGGGATCTATTTTGGTCCTTCAGCCTTTGAAAGCGCTTTTGTTTCTATTGTGCATGACAAAGAATGTCTAGCAAAAACCCTTGCTGCGGCTGATAAAGTGTTTGCAACGTTAAAGGATTAAACATGTCCGACATTTTGATTAAAGCGCTGCAAAACCCTGCGCTTTATCCGCATCCGGTCAGTGCGTTTGAAGTTATTCAAACGCACTTATCTTGGGTGATTTTAACTGGCCATTATGCTTATAAAATTAAAAAGCCCCTGAATTTGGGATTTCAAGACTTCACGACATTGGAAAAAAGAAAGTATTATTGCGAATTAGAAGTTATTTTAAACAAACGTCTTGCACCTCAAATCTATGTAGAAGCCGTTCCCTTGTTTGGCAATGCCAACCAGCCTCAATTACAAGGCCAAGGCGACGCCTTTGAATATGCTGTTAAGATGAATCAGTTTCCGCAAAGTGCCTTACTCAGCAATATCGTTAAAGAAGGCAAATTATCACAAACAATCGTTGACGATCTGGCAAAAGAAACTGCCCGATTTCATATCGATGCCGAAGTTTGCTCCAAAGAAGAGATTTATGGTGGCCCTGAAGTCGTTTATCAGCCCATGCTGGATAATTTCAGCGCACTTAAAACCTTAAAGGCCTCCCTCCCTTACATCGATGATGTAAATCAAATAGAAGCCTGGACGCAAGTGCAATATCAATCACTCAAACCATTACTTGCAAAAAGAAAAGCCAATGGTTTTATTCGAGCCACCCATGGCGACTTGCATCTTGGAAATATAATACTTTTAGCCGATAAACCGGTTATTTTTGATTGCATAGAATTTAATGAAAGTTTTCGCTGGACAGATGTGATGGGCGATGTTGGCTTTTTTACGATGGATCTTGATCATCGCCAACTATCCGAATTAAGTTATCTCTTTCTCAATAAATATTTTGAACAAACAAATGATTATGAAGGTGCGGTTCTTCTTCGATTTTATCAATGTTATCGCGCTATGGTCCGCGCCAAAGTCTCTGCCTTACAGTTAGATCAAGTGTCAGCAGAAAATCCTCTGTTTAATGTTTTACAAAAGGATCTAAATGACTTTTTAACGCTTGGCAACGGTTATACTCAAAAGCCCATTCCATCTCTTACAATTACTTATGGCTTATCTGGGTCAGGTAAAACTCTTTATACTGACAAATTAATGATGACAGAGCATGCGATCCGTTTACGTGCTGATGTTATCCGTAAACAACTTCACGGACTTGCACCTTTAGAGCGCCCTGCACCAAGCACATTGTCAACGCTCTATTCTCCCGAGGCTACCCAAACCCTCTATCAAACCTTACAGATTCAAGCTAGAGCGTTAATTCAATCAGGGCAGAATGTTATTGTTGATGCAACATGCCTTAAACAATGGCAACGTCAGCTATTTATCGATGTTGCTAATGAATTAAAGTGTCCCTTTAAGATTTTATCTTTTGAAGCTCCAATTGAAGTGTTAAAACAAAGATTGGCTTTAAGAAAATTGAAAGCGAATGATGCATCAGATGCAGACGCAGCTGTTCTTGAATTACAACTTTCCGCACTTCAACCCTTAACCGCTCATGAGAAATCGATGACGCCGGTTATTCCATTACAATCTTGAAGAGCATATCATTCTTGCAGGAATACAAACC
>CAYXVT010000166.1:0-8024 GCA_964468105.1 Uncultured Candidatus Berkiella sp.
AGCAAAGCCCACACCAGCAACATAGCTTCCTGCTGTTATCAGTTTACCAACGCTTGTCATTGTGTTGGTCACATTGTCAGCAACAGCGCCAAGATCTTGTCCACTTGCGAGAACAAAGTCTGACACGCAATATAAGGCCAATAATAAACCAAAATACCCACACAGACTCAATATCTGCTTCTGCGTTTTAGTATCGATGGTCTTCGTTTTACTATTCATAGCTATCTCCTTTCTAAACATGATGTAACATAATAACTTTATAATGGAACTTTTGCGAATACCGTTTTTTTCCAATAATCAATTTGTACAGTGAAAGCCTTTTTTGAAGGCAATAATCTTAAATGCCGCAAGACTTCATGTTGCAATTGCTCTTTAGTGAGACTCGCATCAAGTAAGCCTTGTCCAAAGACTCTAGGATCGCTAGAATCGGGACCAAAACAATTAATCACTTCCTTGCTTCTATCTTTAAAGCTCATATAAACTGCTTGCAATTTGCCTTTGTAAGCAGATTCTTTATCTAAAGAGCAATAAAGCACCCTACAAAAATTATTAAGATCAGATTGACTAATTTCTGGAAGATGAATAATAGCCCCTCCTGTATTTGGGTCAAGACCCACAGCATCAAGAAAAAAACATTGTGCACAAAAGCAACAAGACGTTGCAAGATTGTTTATATCATTATTTCGATAGTTATGATCAATATTTACAACTTCCTGAAATTCTTTGGCAAAGAAGCCACAATACCGACAGGTATAGTTGTCTCTTTCTAAAATACGTTTCTTTAACGCTAAAAATTTATTGTTGCGTTTTCGTGCATTATAAACACGCCACACACCGCGTTGTGCTGTTATGGTTATTGGTAATAGGTCCACTTCTTTACCTCTCTAGGTGTATTTAGCACCCGCCCCCGGAATATCCAAAAGTACAAGATAATATGTTTACTGTATCGACAATATTCACAAGTAAGATCCCACCAATAACATGGATTAATCCTTTTCCCATACTGCCAGGTTGACTTCCTGAGTGTCCCATTTTAGATAAAATGACCCAACCTCGAACAAATGCAATGAGACCTATTAAGGTCATATATTCTATGACAACGCTGGTTAGCTTTTGCCATTTTTCAGAACCTGATAATGATTGATATGCAATGATATCGCTAGCCTGACTAATATCAGTAGTTGCAAATACGGTGGTTAAAGATGTCGTCAAAGTGCTTGGTAAGTATAAGAGGAGGGAGCCAATAATAATGTGCACCATTGGACCTGCAATCTCCCCCTTTTGTGCTGAGCTCATCGTTTGAGTTGCAAACACACGATACATCATGATGCCTCGTACTATAAGTGATAATCCAATAATATAGGTAATAGCAACAATTAAATGTTCAATACTACTAAAGGCATTAGACAGATTTGTTAATGCTGTGTCTAAACTAAATGACGACGGACTAAGAGCACTAGACATTTGATCACCTTTGTTTAATATAACCTCTAAGATACAGTTCCTTTAAATAAGTCTACCATCAAACTTTGTTATATATCAGCTCCCTAACTAAAAATATTTTACTTAAACGTAATGTTCAACTGGTGAATGTAACAGATAGTATCTTTGTTTATTTTTTAGACCTTTCACATTTATGAGAAGTTCCCTTGATACATCAATAGGTTAGATTTATTTATGATAATAAATTGCAATAATCACCAACTTTTCACTGTTTGGTGATAGGTAAATCGAGTGCGGTAGACTTTAAAATAAAAGATGAAAACGTGAATATGCCCATAAGTACTATTTTAAATCGTTGACTCAACATTTCAACTTATTATTTAAAGAGCTAATTAATAATTTAAATGAGTTGACAACTTACTCCAAAATAAATATGGTAGTTTTCTTGCAAACTATAACGAAAATAAAAATATAATATTGTGTCATTAACTTCAATCATCAAACTATATCGTCCTTTCCTTACGCCAAAAAAGAATAATATCTGGCCATCAATCCTTATGGGTCTTCTTTTTTTGGGAAACATCATTCAAGCCATTTTTGTTGTTATAACCAATTCTACCTTTAATGCTTTATTTGGCATTTTGATTGCACCACAGTTTACGCTTGCAGCATTTGGATGGGCTGTAGCCTACTATCTTATGGCCGTGGCCATATATACCTTTACGGCAGGTTTAAATTCATATGTAGGTGATAAATTAATCCACTATCTTAATTTGAATGTGACCATAACCTTTTTAGATAAATGGATGAAATCGGGCGCGTATTTTGGAAGGAATTTTCTCACTAAAAAAACAGTTATCAATCCAGCGGGAACATTAAGTAGTGATATTCAAGAATCTAACCGTTTAACAGTCAAATTAGGTGATAATTTAATTAACACCGTTTTTGCCTTTTTTGCTGGTATGTATGGTCTCTGGGCATTATCTTACCCTCTCACCTTTCAAATTGCTGCAACCGTTATTGTAATTCCAGGCTATATAGCTCTTGGGGCACTTATCTATGCTGTTTTTTACAATCTCATTGTCAATAAAATTGGTCATCGATTAAAAACGGTTACTGAAAAGCAACATAATATAGTCAACAAATTAGAAGCAAATATCCATCATGTAGAAAAGAATGCCAAAGGTATTGAATTGCTTCGTGCTAACAAAAAAGAAATGAGCAATTTCACTAAAATTCTGAATAAAGGTGGTATCAATTATGCTTCAATGGCTAAGTTACAAGCCGGATTAGCTGCTTTTACTGCTTTTAATGAGCATTCACGATTTTTTGTTGGGATCCTGCTCAGTATTCCACAAATATTGTCTAAAAAAATGTCTGTCGATAGTTTGCTTACAGTCGGTGATTATTTTACTAAGGTCGCTAGTTTACCCACTTGGCCATATGATAATTATGAAGATGTTACGAGTATAACGGTATTTAGTGGGAAATTAATAGCACTACAAGCTGAAATTAATGAGTGGGAGCAAATCAAAAGTAAGTATAATTTAGAGTTTAATCAAGGTACTTGTTTGGCAATTGAAAAATTGTTTATCAGCAAGCCAGACCAAAGTATCATATTAGAAACCGAGCATTTTGCTTTTCGTAACAAAATTGTCACATTGGTTCAAGGTCCATCAGGAGCAGGGAAATCTATTGTCATTGATGCAATAACGGGTCTGTGGCCCTTTGCGACAGGAAAAATAACCCTACCTTGTCATATATCTGAGATCCATGTGATACCACAAAAACCTGTTTTTCCAATGCGTGGAAACTTATATCAAGCGATTTTATATACTCACGATGAAGGCACATCTGTTATTTCTAACCAACATAAAGAAAAGATGGATGCCCTGCTTGTAGAGTTTAAGCTAGATAACAGTGTTTTATTAAATAAAAATGAAAAAAGAGATTGGTCAAAAACACTCAGTGGGGGAGAACAGCAACGGATCGCTTTAATTCGCGCCATTTTAGCTGACCCTCAACCCAAATTGTTACTCATGGATGAGCCATTCTCAGCCTTAGATCACGATTCACGTATCCATTGTGAACAAGTATTAAAAAAATATTTACCAAACACAACGATCATTTTTATTGATCATCGTTCAAACGATGAGCAGAATAAAGAAGAGAGTGCAAATGAACAAGATCCGTTCTTTGATGAAAGAGTGGTGTTGAAAAATAAAACGCTTTGTCGACCTTAAGACCCTCCCCTAACCCTCTCCCAACGGGAGAGGGGATAAGACAAAGAGGCTCTAATTTAGCCCTGTAAAGGTAATGTGTTGGTCGGCATTGTGCCTTCATACACATGTATGATTTCTTCAATAATCTCTTCAAGCACGCTGGTTGCAGCCGTTTCATCAAGTCTTTGCCCAGTTTCTTTTCGTTTGGCAAGTCGTTGTTCAACTACTTTTGCGGCACTACCACCAGGATAAAGCATCGCAAGTAATTTACGCGTTTCTGATGATCCAATTCGTTTATAAAGCGCATTTCTAATACGCGCATCTTCTGCCGTAGTATTAAATGCCCACAATTCAATTGGACCCAGCGTACTGGTACATAATTGCGTGTTCATTCCAAGCTTTGTTGCAAACTGCGCTAAGAATGTCGCACCTTCAGGACGTGGGCCATGCACACGCGTTGAGAGTGCAATACGAGCTGTTTCAGATAAACCAAACGTTGCCACAGATCTATCAACCGCTGTTTGTGGACCTGCATCCATAATGAAGATTGATGTTGCAAATTCAACCATCACGGAATCAAAATCATCTAATGATTGCGATAACAGAGCAACCTGTACTTTCCATTTTCGGCCTTCGCGCATATCGACTATCACTTGATCTCGGACAGATTGCGCTTTAGAAGTACGATGGAATTCATCTAATACAATGCGCTTAGGATCTTCGCGAATTTGAATAATACGTTGTCGATGATAATCTTTGTAAATATCTGGGAAATCTTCCACATTTTCTTCAGTTAAATAATAAGTTTTAGCTAAAACATAGCGTGCCAACATGTACATGACAGCTGTTTGTCTATCTGCTGCATCACCGCCTGTTTTGGCAACTTCATCCAAGTCAAGAGAGACAACTCTTGCTTCACCTAAATCAAATTGAGTAATGCGTGACAAAATAGGATATTCACGAACAGCCGCAGACAACATACGTCCAAAAGCAACAATTAAAGGTTCCCCTGTTGGTACGATAATTTTGCCGTAAAGATCTTCAACTGCTTTTGTACGGCAAATCGACACAGCATCAGATATCAATGGTGAGCAATAACGTTGCGATAATTGCGCTTCATGTATTTTGCCTGCTTTAAATAAAGCATCTACAACTTCCCACCAAGAAGTATGCTGATCAGCGCCAAAACCTATTTCATCTAATGCCTTGTCAGCTAAAGGTTCAAGTTCTCGGGTATATTTATTTGCGTTTTGATTGTCGGATAAATTTTTATACAACTCATCAACAACCATCCCTGCCATATCAGATATACCGTCATAGGATTTGGAATCACCTATTGGGGTTGCTAAAAGAGAAATAAAATTCACTAAGAAGCTTCGTTCCTGCGGAGTAGGGCGTCGACATCCTAATTGGGTATCAAATGGGTTGATAGAATAATCAGGTGTCATTCTTAAGCGATGATAGGCCGCAAGGTGACGTTGTTCTTTTGGTAATGACTCTTTAATGAGAGAAATGAGTCCAGAGCTAGATGGTCCAATATCGATTACGGCGATGCGAGGTAAGCGTGAAATACCAGCTTGTAAACAAAGGGCTAAATTGATTGAATTCGATAAAACCGATTTACCCGAACCAGGACGTGCATAGACTAAGTCAATCCAAGTTGTCTGTTGAGTCGACCCAGGCTGATAAGGCCATGGCTTTCCATCAGGAGAACGAAAAAGTGTTGCTCCTGTTATCCATGGTGAAGCAGGGCGTGTAAAGGGAAGCATGTAGCAAACGTCATTGAGCGGAGCAACAGAAGCAGTTGCAATACTATTGAGCCCTAAACCTAAGGACGTCGTTAAGGCTGCTTCATAAGCATCGCCTGAGAACTCACCAATTTCACAATGTCCCCAACTCTGAACTGCTTTGGCAAGTTCTGCTGCTCGTGTTCTCAGTAAGCGCTCTTCACCTACACTTGCCCAAGTCGTGACTGTGACACGATATTTAACAATCGCATAGTCAGTGCTGGTGTTGTAGTAATTTAATAATTCCGAAGCATCGGTAATGAGCGGATTCTGCGAGGATGCAAAGCTTAAAATAGAAGCAAGTAATGGTTTGACACCTAATGTCTTAATCCCGTCACTTTCTATTAAATACGATATTCTCCAAGGAAAGCGAGAATGTAATGCTTTTTTAAATAGCTCAAAAAAGGGCTTAATTTCTTGTGGGAATAAATCAATATAATGCGTAGAGTAAATTTTATCGCCAATACGACAAGTTCTGAGATTGATTATTTCTCCATCTCGAGGAATAAGCTGGGGAGATAAAGGTGGCCAAACAATTTCTGATACATCACGTAATTTTGAATCTTTAAAATTACGAATAGGAATTTTATCCCCAGGGAGTACAGGACGCCAGTCGCGATCAGTATAATCAGGATCGACACTCTTACGCATTTCATAAGCTGCTTGATGAACATCAAGCATAACAGCATAGAGATTGACGTCACGCATGTCGTTAACAACACTGCGTACAAAAGAATCATGTGTTTCACGTAATTCAGGAACAGCTGCCAAGACATTTTGCGCATATTTCATTGCGGGGAATTTAACTTCTCTGGCATGCTCTAACTTATTCTTTTTGGACTGTTCAAATTGAGATTTTGTCAAAGAGTTTGGTCTGGTCCAAAGGACAAAAAAGCAATCTTCACTCGCGCAGAATTTTGAAAGATGATTGATTCTTTCTTCAAATAAATCACGCAGATCCATTCTCAAGCGTTCACAAGTCGCCATGGCTGGCTTAAAAATGTCTCTAATTTCTTCTTTAACTAAATCTTTATCAAAATGAAAATAGACTTGAACGGCATGACCTGAACGAGAAAGAGCGGGAGATAATGTGTTGATTAATCCATTATGTATTCTATCGAATTCTTCAGGGCCGACTAATTCAGTAGCGCCATGTAAACGAACAATGGATAACAACGAGCCATCTCTTGCCACTAAAGTGTGACGACTATCAGCTGTTTCAATAGAGCAATAATAGTCTGCTGTTTGACCAAGAGAAGAACCTATCCAACCCATAAGAGCATCAATGCTATCTAAGACTGGATCAATAAATGACATATTTTCTCTCTCTTCTTCGTATTCAAATAGAATTAATGCCTTTTTATCTGATGTAGGGTGGGCTAAACGAAGTGAGCCCACCAATTTGAAATAATAATGGTGGGCACGCTTTGCTTTGCCCACCCTACGTCAGACTTGATGTTAACGCAGTGTTACACCGGATGTGGTCACAACTTGGCCATTTGCCGCATCAATTTTCAATACTTTGCCATATTCGCCAACAGTGTCACCTTCAGTCACAGTGATTGTTTTACCATCTGGCGTTCTAATCCAAGCACGCCCAGGAATAATGGCATGCACTGACAGATTAGGACTTGTAAAACTTTCTGATTTATTCGTGATTTTTGGCTTTTTAGGTTTAGCTGCGCGTTCTCTTTCTTTAGCCTCGCGTGCTTGTTCTTTAGCAAGCGCAGCAGCTTCATTTGCATTGATAGATTTAATCTGATTAACAAGTTCTTGCACCGTTGTTTGAAGCATTGCAAGATCATGTTGAACAGCCGCTGTGGCTTTGTTAGCATTTGCGGAATTTTGATTGGCGCTCGCTACTTCTTTTTGTATCGCTTCAATTTGCTGTTTTTGAGCGTTAAGTTGATCATCAATTTTCTTTTGCAAAATAGCTGTAATTTTTTCGTCCGATACAGCTTGTTTAGCTTGCTGTTCTGCCTCATATAAATTGGGAATAGCCCCTTTGGGTTGAGTTATATCAGCAGCGACAGTAGGGCTTGTAGGGGCTGCTTTATCAAGTTTAGTTACTTCAATTTGAGTTGATTTAGGAGCACCTTTGGTTTGGGTCGTCTTGGGGGCACTTAAATAGCCATAGCCCTTCCAACCGATGAAGCCAACAACAGCTGCCCCGATAATAAGGGGTAGCATAACGCTTCTACGTTTGGCTGGCTCTACAACTTCTTGTACTTCTTCGCCACCGTCTAATTCCTCCGTGACAAGCGCATCAGTATGAGGATCTGATTCAAAATCAAATTCTTCACCAAATTCTTCTTCATGTTCTTTGGGCTCGTTATTATCATCTTTTGTTTTGTCGGCCATTCCTCAACCCTCATTCATCGTCGCTGACATCTATGTCACTTAAGAATAACAGTCCAACACTGGTTCCTTGATCAACAGTTACCGTGTAGGGCGTATTAAAATATGGTTTTATTGCTTGGCTCCACTGTTTACCAAGTTCACCCAATGCTGCATAAAAAATCTGCTTATTATCTAAAGGTGGAGTAGTTGTTGTGGTTGTTCCAGTTAAAGG
>CAYXVT010000167.1:0-6936 GCA_964468105.1 Uncultured Candidatus Berkiella sp.
CACAGCTCGTGGATGTGGTTCAACTGTCTGCTGCTGCCAAAGGCCCCATGGCGAGATGGCATCAATGGTTAACAGAAAAGATATGTTCTCCAATGAAGAACCAATCTTTAGCAGTACAAATAAGTGCAATGCAAGCGCATTTTGGAAAACTGCTTTTTTCTTCAATAGCAATCGATCAGGGCCGTTGGGAATCTGCAGATTCCATGGCACCTGGTGCGTTTTTGATAGTGATGAATGCCAATCGGATGTTACCTCAACAAGTGTTGCCATTTTTACAGCAGGCAGATCAAGCAATATTTTTAGGAGATAACCAAGATATCACCGCATTTCCAGCTATGAGTACATTGCCAGAAGAATGGGAGTTGAGGGCATGTTCTTTAGATGATGAAGAAATGATTGAGCAGTTACAATATAAAGGGTTACTGCCGAGCACAGGTAATGCTTTTAGTGCGGCTTTGGCCAATAGTGCCTATCAGGCATTTTTAGATCATGGGATCACGGCTATTAAATTATCCTTGCTATCTGATGAGGCGCCAACATTAGAGTATCATGCGATGAGTGTTGTCAGTGAAAGCGAACAAAATGGCAATGCCTTAATTAATGAGGGGCAAGCTAAAATGATAGCGGATTGGCTAACGGCGGGGCCATTGAGTAAAACGCTCAACGAGGTAGCTATTGTCACCCCTTTTCCTTCCCAAAAAGAAATTATCAACCAACAACTTGCATCACGTCATATCGAATGTGAAGTAATGACCTTTTTTGAACTAAATGATAAGCAATGGACTAACATTGTTTTTTGTCCCGTTTATACCTCAAAAGATCAAAGACCTTTTGTGTTCGATCAAGGTGATCACTTATTTTACAGCTTGTTTGTTCGGGCGAAGAAAAATGTATGGGTGATTGGAGATTTATCGATTTTCGATCCCAAAATGCATAGTCCATCTGGGAACCTGGCGAAGGTATTGTTTGAAAAAAGAGAAGAAATGCTAGTGATGGATTAAAATATTCTTTCTGTTGTACCCACACATACGCTTAGAATGTTATTCATTTCTGACCTATCTGCATCCCTATAACTTTTTTTTGTGAGTACCTTCACCTTTACCGCTAAACATTGAAAGTTTAATGAACTCCTTCGAGCTTCATCCAGTCTTATATTCAAGCTTATCAAGCTGTTTATAGGGGATAGTTCATGTTAGATGGCAATAGTAAAGATGAAGTAATTGAAGAAATTCAAAAAGCAGTGGATAACTGGTCAAAGGGAAAAGAAGAACTCGAATCAGAAGGAGTGGAAAATAGAATCCTTCTCATTTTAAGCGTACATCCCAACGTTGCTATTAATCCCCAGCAACAAGTTAAAATTACCATCGCTCACGATGTGCAGACAATTTCTTTATTTGACCTTGCTCAAAGGGAAAAATGGCTAAAGCTTGAAAACTATTTATCTCAAAAAATAGAAGTAAGACCCCCTTCCCCACAAGAAGAAAGACCCAAAAGAGGATTTCGTCAAAAAACCAATATTGTACAAGCAAATCCTTATGAAGATGAACAAACATTTATGCAATTTATTGATGAATTATCAACGCAACATCAAAATGTTGTTGCACAACAGATTAAATCAGGTTTGTTTTTAAAGGCGATTAACAGCCCGAACACAAATGTTTTGAAAAAAATACTTGAATGTAAAAAGCAATCAAAACCCGTTTTTGATATCTTTATGAGAGATAATGACAATAAAAGTGCATTTGCGCATGTTATTAAGGTTGGTAATTTAGATGCGTTAAAAATGCTGGTTCAGTATTGTAAAGAACAGGGAATAACTATCAATAATGTCGGTCATGAGATTGTTAAAAATGCCCCACTTCATCTGTTAGAACAACTTCTAAAACCTGAAAATAGCGAATTTCGGCAATGGATTTTATCAGTTCCCACCACAAGCACTTACAAGCTTGAAGAACTAGCTGCAGCCGGTATACAAGAACTTAGAGGCGATGGGGTGAAACATGATGAAAATGATATTCATCTTGCTGAGCTTAGATTAAAATTTGTTTTTGGTAAAGAACCTACCTCAGAACAAGTAGACCAAAATATTGAAAATTACGCAAAGAAAGGTAAAGGCTTAGTCGAAAAGAAAGAACAAATTTTACGAGCAATTTTTGATCTAAAAGATCTTAGAATCCCTTCCGAAATTGACAAAGTGATTGATACATTTACATCTGAACTCTGTTTGGACCTTCTTAAGCGAATAGTTAATCAAGAAGGAACAAATTTTTTATGTCACTGCGCAAGGAGTAACGATGATGTGCAAAACTATATAGCGGTAAAATTATTTGATAAGGCCTATAGCACAAATCCATCGAGCACTAAAGTTGTCGAGTTAGTGAATGCTAAAACGCAAGGTAAAACACCTATCTATATGGCAGCGGAAATGAATAATGCGCAATTTATTAGATTGTTTTATAAGCGTCAAAAGCAATATCTTGTCGATTGTGGCCCCATTTACTGTTCTTCTGCATTAATGGCTGCAGCCAAAAATGGTGCTTCAGAGGCCGTTATCGCAATTATTCATATTGAACCAAAATGTCTTACAACAGAGTTGTTTACCACTAAAAGCAAAGACGAAGAAGGTAAGACTTTGGCACATTATTTGGCACAATCCGATACTACTGGTGAAGCATTTTGTGCACTTTTAAATAGTTCGGGCATTAAGACAGCACAGCCCTTTCGTGAAATCATGTTAATTGAAGATAAAGAGGGCAATTCAGTTTTTGATAGTCTCATGCAAAATGAAAATGCACCTGCAGTGCTTGCTGAAATTGTGAAAACCATGAAAACCTGGAGTGCAGGATGGGGGCTGGAACATATTTTTGATATTAATCAACCACGAAAGAATAAAAATGGCTTAACTGATTTGGAGTGGGTGATTAAAAATGGGCCACCTGAAATACTAAAAATATTGCGTGAAAATATTCATGACAAAGCCCTATTCAATGCGGCCTTTACTAAAATGCATTCAGAAGAAGAGAAGAAAAGTTCTGTAGATCTCCAGGTGCAGGAAGTTGAGGCACCTCAATCAAGGTCGACTGTTTGTGGTGTACGGGTATCTACCTTTGGTTCAAGAAACAAAGATACATCCGGCATTATGCATGAAGTTGATACGCAGCTTTGGGGAGGGAATGTTGGTCATGCTACATTAACCTTAACCATACCTGCTAGTGATGAAAATAAAGAGTTAATTAGAAAATATTGTATTGACGCAAACATACCGTATGAAAAGCAAAAAATTGTCTCATATAAGCAAACTGGACCAGGCGCACAAGATAAAGAAATCGCTCATGATGAAGAAGTTTATATTATCAATTGGAGCTGGTGGCCAGGTAGTAATGGTGGCCATGAACTTGTCAGGGCATTAAATCTTGATGGCTTAGAAGAAAGAAGGGCTGTTCATAGAGAATGGGCTCCACAATTTCGACCACTATTTGCGCCTGAAACAAGAACACATCCTGGCATGATTGGTCGTACTCACATGACCTATGGAACAACAGGCATTGTCCATGGTCGTGGACTTTCTGATGAGGAGCTAAAAATCATCGAATTAAAATCATCAGTTCCGATTCAGAAACAAAATAAAGAATCTTGCTCGGTGTTAATAGAAAAACTTAAGACATTATTAAGCTACAAGTTATCTGTTCAAGAAATAGAGCAAATTGCAAGTAAGTTAAAAATGTCTAAAGAGGAATTATGTACTCTTTATGAAATCAATGATATTGAAAATTCAAAAGACAAAAACTTATACTTCAAAAACTTGCAAACTATAATCGATGATTTGGGCAAGTTAGATCAAAATATTAGCATTAAAGTGTTAATTTCTAAATTGCAGGCCAAGCTAAAATTGGAAGAACCAATTAATCTAGGAGTGGCGAAACAGGCAAATACTGTTAGCTTAATTGAAAGATTTATACCCGCACGCAAAAATGAACTCATGCCAGATGGTAAAACGATTCCATTTAAAGATCTTGATTTGCTGTTGTTAGATGCCCAAGCAGTTGAAGCTGAACTGAGCAAACAGATTGAGGAGTCCGAAGCCAGTCTTGCACAACTTGCCCAAGCAAAGCAAGAACAAGAAACTGAAGATAAACAGCAGTTAGAGGAAGAATATAATTCAAAAAGAGAAGAGTTGGAAGTACTTAATGAGGAATACGAGAAACGAACAGTTGAAGCTGAAAATTCCATGGTAAGAATTCCAGTTTTAGAACAAAATATTGACCAATTAGGTTCGCTAGTGAGATTTTTTGAAAATACAAAGAAAAGTAAAAAAGGATGGCCAAAAGATTTAACGAAGGAAGAAAATAAAGAAATCTTGGATAATATCAAAGCCATAGAGAGAATGCCTCCCGATTTATTAGATATAAACAGTTTATCTAAAGCTAAAAATGATGGCATTTTAGCTCATCTACGAAAATTAAAGCAAAGCTATGAAGGGGAACTTGGAAATATTAAAAGTCCTAAAAAGCAAAAACAACGAGAAGAATTAGGTCAGAACCTTGAAAGGGTAAAAACAGAATTCGTTGAGCTTAATAAGCGTTACCATCAAGTTAAGTCTCTTATTCCATCATCGAAATATGAGCAATTGGTTGCTAATAGAGATGCAGTTGAAAAAGTTGTTGTCTGGTGTGATGATCATTTGGAAAAATCTGGAGATCCATTAGAACTCTCTAGTGACTTTAAATTCTGGATTGTAGAATCAAAGTTAATGGAAGCGAAGTTGAAAGAGTCATTTGATCCTAATGTTGATGAAATAGTATTAACCAGAGAGGAATTAGCACAATTAAAAACTAAAGCAAAAAATATGATACGTACCTTAAACTCACAAATTCTAGATGTAGAGCCTTGTCAGGGAATTTTTGCCATTGGAGAATTTGAACAATTTTTAACATTGGGGACCACTCCAGATCATGTTGTTGACATACCGTTAGACAGCCAAGGTGGAGTAGAAAGATCCTCTCCCAAAGGGCTAAATGCAGAAGAGATGTTGAAAAGGATGCATTATATAGTTGAAAATTCACGAGAAGGATTTGACTTGTTTAACCAAAATTGTTCAGACACCTCTTTACAAATACTACAATCTGGCGCAAGCCGAGTGAATGATGACTGGATGCGTGATATTTTTACCGAAAGAGCTACCGGTAAACTATCAACACCACAAACTGTATTTAACACAGCTCAAAGCTATAATCATGCACTATATCACCCCGTACAACCAACGCTCATGGAGCGCATGAATAGAAATGTTGATACATGGAGTCCAGCAGTATTTGTGGAAAGTGTTTCTCTTAAAGCATTGGCTAATCCTCAGGTTGATCCTGTATCAAAAGCTTTTGCTCTAACGCTTGGGCTTCCCATTGCTACGCTTGTAAAAGGGCCAAGAACCTTATTGACCATGGGTTATAACATGGTTGCAGGTCCTAGCAGATCTCCAGTAAAATCTAAAGCTCCTCAATCATATTCTCAAGCAGGAACTATGCCTCTGGAAATAGAACAAAACATTTTTTATATTCATGCATACACAGCGCAACAAGCACTCAAATATTGGGAACAATACTTAGATAAACATACACAAGACAAACAAATTCCTTTGTTGGATAAGGCAACGGATGCCTTGTTTGATAATCTTGCGCTAGAAGACATATTGGATTTAACGTCAAAATACAAGGTTTTGCAAAAAAGAAGTCTTGATAAAATGAAAGAAGTTTTAAGTGGCAAGGAACCAGAAATGGTTGCGGCCCCAATTCAAGAACCACCACCTGAAGAACCTGTGGAAGAAAAGAAAAAGTCTAAAAAGAAAAAGAAAAAGCAATAATCTATACCCAAATCAGATTCGTTTTGATATGCCTTGTGGGTGATAAGACATAGCCTCTTCAGAGATATCAGCAGGTAGCCTTAATACTAATTCTCTTAATTGGGGTTGTTGGGCAATTTTTCGTTGGCAGAGCATGGTTAGTGGTGCCACTGTCAATGCGGACATTAAATTGGTTACTTCATCGATGTCTTTTCGGCGACGTAAAATTTGAGCAGGCGTTTCATTTTTATTGTTGGTGAGATTAATCAAAGAAGAATCCATAGTAAGTAACCAATCTCCAACAATCTTTTTTCCTTGAAGTGCAACTAAATGCAATGGTGTATTTCCAAAGTGATCGCCTGTTTGTAAAAGATTTGGATTAATTTTACATAGTGCTCTAATAATGGTGAAACGATCTTCTAGTGCTTCTACAGGATTTTTATCGACTTCTTGACCATCTTCCAGTTTAATATCTTGGCCAACTACAGCGGTATGCAAGGCTGTTTGCATACTATGATCATACCATTGCGGATCGGCGCCTCTTGCAAGTAATGCGAGGACTAATTCTTTAGCTGCAAATTGACAAGCTTCTATTAGTGGCGTCGTAATGTATTCATTACTAATTTTTACTTTAAAATTAACATTAAGAGACGGATTTCTTTTTAAAATGGCAAGCGCCTCAGAGAAATCACCTTCTTGAATAGTTGAGATTAATGCTTGCTGGGAGGCGCAAAGTTGAGAGCCATGTAACATGGAGGCTATATACACTATGTTTAGTTATTAAGGTCTCTACCTTAACAAATATTTTTGTCTGTGTAAACTAGCTAAGGGGTCAGACCCCTAATCTGGTTAACTAAGAGCGGGGTCAGGCAAATAAGTCGACCAACTAAGAAACCTTTTGGTCGGGGCTTCCATTTGCTTGTGGAAAGATATCATTTTGATATCTAGCCAACACCTTAAGTAATCCCTCATTCCCATCAGTTTTAATCACATACTCATTCATTCCCGCTTCTAAGCAGGTTTTTTTATCTTTTTCATCGGTACTAGATGTAAAAGCGATTAGAGGTATGTTAGATTTATCACTTTCGAGGGCGCGAATT
>CAYXVT010000167.1:6946-8015 GCA_964468105.1 Uncultured Candidatus Berkiella sp.
TTGTTGAGCAGCCTCATAACCGTTCATTTGAGGCAAAAAAACATCCATGATTACAAGATGATAATTAGACTGTAAAATGGCTTGAACTGCTTCGACGCCACTGCTGACGGAGTCGACCTGGTAGCCTTCGGTCTGCAGTAAGCGTGTTAATAGTACACGGACAGTCCGACTATTTTCCACGAGAAGTATTTTTAAGTGATTGTTTGTTGCATCCTGACTCATAACCTAACCATGGTATAATCAAATCCATTCAATGATGGTAAGTTTACATGGTAAGAAGTATTGGAGCTAGCCGAACGATGACCGTTTTAACCCCTATGGGTTTGGGATAGTACGAAAATGAGATTAAGCAAAATTAAATTGGCTGGTTTTAAATCATTTGTAGATCCAACCACCATTCAGCTTCTGAGTAACTTAACTGCGGTAGCTGGTCCTAATGGATGCGGTAAGTCTAATGTTATCGACGCTGTGCGTTGGGTGATGGGGGAATCTTCAGCTAAGCATTTGCGTGGCGGATCTGCAACGGACGTTATATTTAATGGTTCCTCTGCTCGTAAACCTGTTGGCCAGGCAACCGTGGAATTATTATTCGATAATACCGAAGGTAAACTTGGGGGTGAGTATGCAGCTTATTCAGAGATTGCCATCAAACGACAAGTTACTAGGGACGGCCAGTCCAATTATTTTCTCAATGGCCAACGCTGTCGGCGTCGTGATATCACAGATATTTTTCTTGGGACAGGTTTAGGACCTAGAAGCTACGCGATTATCGAACAGGGAATGATAACACGCGTGATCGAGGCAAAACCTGAAGACCTACGAACCTTTTTAGAAGAGGCGGCTGGGATCTCAAAATACAAAGAACGTCGTAAAGAAACACAAAACAGAATTCAGCATACCCTTGATAATATTGCACGATTAAACGATATTCGTAGTGAGCTGGAAAAACAACTTCGACATTTGCAAAGACAGTCTGAAGCTGCCGCCCAATACAAAATATTAAAAACTGAAGAAAAAGAAAAGAGTGCTCAGTTAGCTGCACTTGCCTGGAAACGTCTTGATGAGCAAA
>CAYXVT010000168.1:0-8009 GCA_964468105.1 Uncultured Candidatus Berkiella sp.
GTTGCACACTACCTTGAGCTTGGGCTGGTTGCGCATTTCCTTGAGCATGAGCTGGTTGGACATTTCCTTGTGTTTGGGTTCCTTGAGTCTTCCCCGCCCCTTGAGCTGGTTGAACATTACCTTGGGCTTGTGCTGGTTGAGAAACAGCACTCTTGGCCTGACCAGCTGCCTGTGGCTGTGCCCCAGATTTCCCTTGGGTAGCTGGCCCTTGGGATGCTTGCGAAGTATTACCAGTGCCGGGGGCTACTTGGCCTTGAGCAAAGAGTTCACTACCAAATATAAGCGCCGCGGCGCTTATGATAGCAGTTGCTCCAAAATTGATAATTGCTCGTCGATTGCGTTTGTACTTGTTCATTTTAACACCGTTTAATAGCCCAGTTGATAATGGTATAAAGATTTTTTTGCATTGTCTCTTAGCAAAGATCGGCATATCAGACTATTTATTAAATGTAATCTAAAGAAATCAGGGAAAGTGAATGATTTCAGGGAAGATCAAAAAAACTATACTGTTTTTAAGTACAATATTAAGTGTTTCTTATTGTCATATTTCTATTGCTAATCCAAAACCTCCTTCTTTATTAATCATTGAATCTCCGATTTGTACCCGTTACTTTCTCCCTGATCAGAAAGATAAAAGATATGAAGCCTGTATTGTCGCCGAAAACCAACTGGGATCAGAAAGACTTTTACAATTAGGTACCTTATTGCTTCCCATTGAATTGCAACAGGGACGAGAATTTCTCCAGCAAGCAGCCATGCAAGGAAATCGTGAGGCCATGTATGCGCTTGCACAAAGTTATGAAGTCTATCAGCAAAATGGTCGCGATACTGTCATGATTTTGCAATGGTATGAAAGAGCCGCAAAAGCGAACCATGCTTTAGCACAAGCGCGATTAGGGGATATCTATTATTATGGCGAGTTTACGCCTCGCAATCTGAAAAAAGCATTTTATTGGTATGAATGTGCAGGTAATCAAGGGGTTCCTGAAAGTCAATTTGCAGTTGGTAGAAGTTATGAAAGAGGTGAAGGAGTCCCCCAAAATTATCCTCTGGCTTTTGAATGGTACCAAAGAGCGGCAAGCAATGGTTATTTCTTAGCCTATGATAAACTGGGTGATATTTTTTATTATACCGAATTTGGCAGACAAGATTATGCGCAAGCCGCTATGTGGTATAAAAAGGCGGCACTACTTGGCGATCCCTGCGCAGAATTTCAAATTGGAGCTATGTTTACCTCTGCCACCGGTTTAAAACACAACAGTAAACAAGGATTTTATTGGTTAGAACAATCAGCTCTCCAAGATTTCACCCCTGCGCAATCCCTATATGGACGATTATTATATAGTACACATGAAAAACGAAACTATGGTAAAGCACTTATGTGGTTGCAACGTGCAGCCCATAAAGGTGATGTTGAAGCGAGCTTAACTTTAGGTAAAATGTATCGCCTTGGCGATGCCGTTCCACAAAATTTCCGTCAAGCTTCTCTTTATTTTCAACAAGCAGCCAATGGCGGCAGTGTACAAGCCCAGGCTATGCTAGGCATGTTTTATCATCAAGGTTTAGGGGTGCCTAAAAATTACGCCCTTGCCGCAAAATGGTACAAAAAAGCCGCTAAGCAAGGCAACGCGAATGCACAATTTAATTTATCAACACTTTACTCTCAAGGTAGAGGCGTTCAACAAAATGCGGTTAAAGCTTATGCGTGGGCAGATTTGGCAGCAGACACGGGCTTAGATTCTGCAATTGAAGCCAGACGCCTCATCGGCAATTTTCTCACTGAAATGGAATTCAAACGCGCTCAAACGCTCGCTGCTTCCTTAGTTAATCGCACCCTCCCTGGCGCATCTCACGGTACCTATTGCTCTCCCTCCTATTGATCATTTTAAAGTAACCACTTATTATTGACCTGCATTGACTGCAAAGCAATGACAGTGAACTTACATTATTTCTTTTTTTAGGACTTGATCATGAGACAGGTACCTGCAGTTAATTACTTAGTTATTGGCTCTGGCCGTATGGCCATGCATTTTTGCCACTATCTCACCCTCTTAAATATTCCCTACCATCAATGGTCTAGAAAAACACATTCACACAACCAATTAAACGTCTTTTTACAAAGCGCTAGTCATATTCTGTTGTTAATAAGCGATTCTCAAATAGCTACTTTTGCAAACAATTTAAACATCAACAAAAATCAGATTTTGCTTCATTTTTCAGGACAACTCTCTTTAGACAATATCATTGGGATCCATCCTTTAGGAACCTTTTCGTCGCAGCTTTATGAAAAAGAAAATTATTTATCTATTCCCTTTATTGTAGAAGAAAATAGTCCCCCAATTTCAACGCTACTGCCACTTCTGCCCAATCAATCCTATGCTATCTCCAAAGAATTAAAAGCTTACTATCATGCATTATGCGTTTTAAGTTCTAATTTTAGCTGTATTTTATGGCAAAAGTTTTTTCATGAGTTGCAGCATACGCTCAATCTTTCGCCAACAGTTGGACAGTCATTCTTAAAACAAACTTTTCTCAATTTATCACATAATCCTAATGGCGCTTTAACGGGACCACTTGTGAGAGGCGACCAAGAAACCATTAAAGCTAACCTGACTGCGTTAAAAGACGATAAATTTTTAAATGTTTATCAATCTTTTGTCGATTTGTTTAAACAAGCGAGTAAAACATGAATGTATTAGATTTCCAAAAAATGAAGGCCCAGCAGCAAAAAATTAGCATGGTTACCTGCTATGACTATTGGTCTGCACAAATTCTTGATAAAAGTAACATTGATTGTCTACTCGTTGGCGACAGTGCTGCCATGGTGATGCATGGCTTTAAAACGACGGTCCCAGCTACGGTGGATATGATGATCCATCATATTGAAGCGGTCAGTCGTGGCGCCCCCAATAAATTTATAATCGGTGATATGCCCTTTTGTTCCTATCGAAAAGGGATCTCTGAAACCATTTGCACCGTTGATAATATGATGAAAGCAGGTAGTCATGCTATTAAACTAGAAGGCGCCGATGATAATACAGCCATCATTGAACATATCGTCAAATCAGGGATCCCAGTGATGGGACACCTTGGCTTAACCCCACAATCAATACATGCCCTAGGTGGTTTTAAAGTGCAAGGTAAAGACAATATTGCTGCGCAAAAAATTCTTGATCAAGCGAAATCATTACAAGATGTTGGCTGTTTTGCTATTGTTTTAGAATGTATTCCCTCCCCTTTAGCGCAAATGATTACAGAGGCACTTGATATCCCCACCATTGGCATTGGAGCAGGCCCCTATACATCAGGACAAGTTCTAGTCTTTCAAGATTTGCTTGGGTTACAAAAGGATATTAAACCAAAGTTTCTTAAAACCTATCTGGAAGGCTTTGAGTTAATCAAAGACTCTTTGAATCAATTTGATTCAGAAGTGAAAAGCACTGTTTTCCCAAATAAACTAGAACATTGTTATTAAGAGCAACAGCAATGACAAAAATCATTTCTTCTATTAATGAATGGCGGCAATTGAGAAAAACGTTCCCTTATGATCAATCAGTTGGGTTTGTGCCCACCATGGGGAATCTGCATCCTGGACACCTGAGCTTGTTAGAAAAATCTCGTGCCGAAAACCAGACGAGTGTGTTAAGTATATTTATCAATCCTACTCAATTTAATGATAAAAGTGATTTCGAAAAATACCCTAAAACGCTTGAAGATGATCTTCGTCTAGCAGAACAGGCTAAAATCGATTTTGTATTGCTACCCCAAGAAAAGGATATTTACCCAGAAGGTTATCAATTTAAAATTGTAGAAAATAAAATCAGCCAAATTTTAGAAGGAAAACATAGACCTGGACATTTTGATGGGGTGTTAACGATTGTTATGAAATTATTGTCACTGGTTAAACCACATCGTGCTTATTTTGGCGAAAAAGATTATCAGCAATTTCAACTCATCAAAGAAATGTGTGCTGCATTTTTTATGGATATCGATATCATCCCCTGCCCTACAGTGCGTCTACCAAGTGGTCTTGCTATAAGCTCTAGGAATAATCTTTTAAAAGCCTCTGACTTAAAGCAAAGCGAACAGTTTTCATTTTATTTAAAGTCAGGAGAAAGCGAAGCCATTATTCAATCCAATTTAGAAAAGGCAGGATTTAAAGTTGAGTATATTGAAAAATGGAATAACCGGCTTTATGGTGCTGTTAAGATTGGTAATGTCCGATTAATAGACAACATCATTCTTGATGTTCAGGATTCAAGCATTCACGACAGTATGGCGTTAAGTTGAGTTCTATGTACCAATCTAATTCTTTATCCCAGTACTTAACCAAATAAGGTTGATGACATTGTGCACATTCACTAACCACATCGTCAGTCGAATCTTCGTCTATCGGTGTACAATGTATTTTTTCCGTCGTACTAAGATACATTCGTTCTCTCCATTTAGAAAACTAGCCTATATTGCTTTCTATCTGGAGGCTATTCTATAATCTTTTGAACTTTAAATCGCGTGTAACATCCACCTACGCTAGGAAGCTTCGGTGGACAGGCCCGCCTAGATAGGACAAATATAATGCTTTTGTGCTTAGATGTGGGTAACACACATATATATGGTGGGTTGTTTCAAGGCGAACAACTCTCCTTTCAGTTTCGCTATCCAAGCAAAAGTTGTTGCACCTCTGATGAGTTGGGAATTTTTCTTAAAAACTATTTAAGAGAAATTGGTGTAGGTCCTGAATCAATAACGAAAGTGTCTTATTGCTCTGTTGTACCTTCACTGGATTATTCTATACGTTCAGCATTTGTAAAATATTTTGGTATTGATCCTTTTGTATTACAAGCTGGCGTAAAAACCGGTCTGCAAATTAAATATAAAAACCCAACAGAAGTTGGTGCAGACAGAATTGCGAATGCCATAGCCGCATTTCATCTGTTTCCACAAAAAAATATTATTATTGTCGACTTAGGGACTGCAACCTCGTTTGAAGTGATTGCATCAAGTGGCTCATTTCTGGGGGGTGCCATTATTCCTGGATTACAAATGCAGATGCGAGCACTGAATGAGAAAACGGCTAATCTACCGCCAGTCAGGATATTAAAACCTAGCCAAGCCCTTGGCCAATCCACTGCAGCTAACATTCAGTCTGGTCTTTATTATGGGCAACGTGGCGCTATTCGTGAGTTAATTAATACCATTAGCACAGAAATGTTTGCAGGCTCACCGCCGGTGGTCATTGGAACTGGGGGATTTGCCCATATTTTTGAAGAAGATAACTTATTTAGTGAGATCTTCCCTGATCTCGTGCTGCAAGGCTTAAGAATAGCTTACGAGAAGAATGCTTAATTAAGTATTCACGTCTATCTCTTAGGGTCAAATTCTTCATTGCGGTAGCAATGATCGTTGCTAGCCCCCCGTCAGTTGCTCTTAGCAACGCAACGGGGGGATAACATGCCCACACAATCTCCATGCTGCGGTAGCAGCGTTTGAAAGTCCTACCGCTGCTACCGCAGCTAAGAAAGAAAGAAAGAGAGGGAGGGTGGGTGTTGTTTTTACCCCGCGTTTCGCTGCGCTCACACGGGGCTAGCCACGATCATTGCTACCGCAATGCCGGAGCCAATACAGTTATTTTTTAGCGTCTGGCTTGCTTCGCTTAGCAGCAGGCTGAACAGCTTCCTCTTTTTTATCTTGTTGCGCTTTAAGCTCTTGTTGACGCTTCTCAAAGGCCAAAAGAAAGGCATTTCTTTTATCGGATTGTTCATTTTTTGAATTTGATGCAGCAGCAGGTGTTGCAACAGGTTCATCTTGCGTTAAATCAATCACTTCAACATTTTTCGCCACAGTGGTTTTAACAGGTGCAACAGCTTTTGCCGGCGCTTTCTCTTCATCCGGTTTTTTTTCAGCTAATTTTTCTTCTTCTTTCTTTAAATGCTGCACTTGCAACATATAATCTTTAAATTGCTCATCAGAGGACATTGATAAATTAATGACGGTATTTAATGTATTTGTCGATGAAGAAGCTGCTTCTGCGAACATCTGATTCAAATGTTTTTTTACGATCTGCTGTTTAGCACCATCTAAAGTTATATAAGCCATACTCAATTTTTCAAAATCTATTTTTTTTAGATTTTGAGTTCCATTTGGGCAGTCCTTAAAAAATTCACCGATAGAGTCACTAATTGTTACTTGATGCTGCGGTTCAACATCCATCAGATTACATAACTCTAAAATACTTTTTAAAACACGCGCTTGATCGTCATGTTGACCATCTGCTTTTGAAAGTTGTATGGCCTGTAATAATTCTTCATCTTCATCTCCATACTCTTCATCAGAAGAACCATCTGGAGAGAATTGAACTTGTCCTGCTTGATGATCTGCAAGTGAAGCCTCAATAGCGGCTTGTAATAAATCCTGATCCGCATCGCCTTGGGTAGGTGCATTTAGTGACATAATTTTACTCATAAAAAAAGGATGTTAGTAACCCGGCATACTAACACCCTTTTTATGAGAAATAAAGACTAAGCAACTGACGAATATTTATTCTCGATATATTGTTGAATTATCTCAATAAATTCACCGGCAATATTGTCGCCGCGCAGGATTTTATACTTCTTTCCATCCATGAAAACAGGCGCTGCGGGGGTTTCCCCGGTTCCCGGTAGGCTTATTCCTATATCGGCGTGTTTGCTTTCACCGGGGCCATTCACGACACAGCCCATAACCGCTAATTTGAGGTTTTCGACGCCTTTATATTTTTCACGCCAAATCGGCATATTGTCACGAACATGGTGTTGAATTCTTTGCGCTAATTCTTGGAAAACGGTGCTGGTGGTGCGACCACAACCAGGGCACGCCGTTACCATAGGTGTAAAGGCGCGTAATTCCAGTGATTGCAAAATTTCTTGGCACACGACCACTTCTTTGGTTCTATCGCCACCGGGTTCTGGTGTTAAAGAAGCGCGAATAGTGTCACCTATCCCCTGCTGTAACAGAATGGCGAAGGAGGCTGCGGTAGCAATAATACCTTTGCTATCCATTCCAGCTTCTGTCAAACCCAAATGTAATGCGTAATTACTACGGCGTGCCAACTCAGTATAAAGAGGCACTAACTCCTGAACTTTACTCACTTTACAAGCCAAGATAATTTTATCTCTTGGCATACCAAGCGCTTCTGCTTGTTTTGCACTGGCTAAAGCGGAAATCACCAAAGCTTCTCTTGTCACTTCGCCGACATCTTTAGGATTATCAAGCTTGGCATTTTCATCCATTAAACGCACAACAAGATCTTGATCTAAACTGCCCCAATTCACACCAATACGTACTGGCTTATTATGCTTTAAAGCCACTTCAATCATGGTACTAAAATTCGTATCGTGCTTATCACCAAAGCCAACATTCCCTGGATTAATACGATATTTTGCGAGCATTTGTGCGCAATCAGGATACTGGGTTAATAATTGATGACCAATATAATGAAAATCACCAATCAATAATGGTTCATCCCATCCCATTTTGACAAGGCGTTCATATATAAAAGGAACAGCTTTGGCCGCTTCTTTATTATTAACAGTTATTCTGACTAATTCAGAACCTGCTTTATATAATTGATAAGTTTGTAATGCAGTGGCTTCGATATCGGCTGTGTCGGTGTTTGTCATTGATTGCACAACGATAGGTGCGCCACCACCAATGGTTACTTTACCAATCTTAACGGGTACCGTCATATGACGAGTTTGTAACAATGCTCCAGCAAAACGCATATCAGTAGCCATGTAACCCACCTTTTCAAACACCGATCTATGTTAATCAACTAATAAATTCTTGTTCAAAATTCTAGCATGAAAATGAACAGTCTCGAATTCTTTTAAAATACTACAAAGTTACTAGACTAAATACCATTTCAGCTAATAACCTTTTAATTACGACCCTAGGGGAATTAAGGAAACGGATATGTCACCTCTTCAAAAAAATCGCTCTAATACTGCTCTCAAAGAAGAAGAAACCAAACA
>CAYXVT010000169.1:0-1615 GCA_964468105.1 Uncultured Candidatus Berkiella sp.
TGCTGCTAGCTTCTATCACATAACGTTTGGTATCAAGCAAATGCGTTAATAGTGCTTGGAAGTCTTTTTTCTCAAAAATGCCGTTCAAATCAACATCAAGGTCACCACTGCCATTCTCAAGTTTTACCACACCGCGCGGATCGACGCCATTGAGATGATGATAAAGCTCAAGCGTTGCTTTCAAATAAAGATTAATATAATCATCTGGTGCATGGCTTAAGCTCTGATAAAATATTTTATTAACCATGGCTGCGGAGTAGGCAGAAACGACATTCGGATCTTCCTTTTCTCTTAAGCTCTTTTTGACATCTTTAATATATTGATTAAAAATTTCGGGGTTAGTTTTAGCAATCAGTGAAAATAGAGGCTGCTTTTTGATTTCTCTCTCAAAGTGCCAACCAAGATATTCAGGATAAAAATAAGCGTTTGAGATCCCAATAAACACTGCACCAATGCTAAGAGCAACAATAAAGCCTATTAAGCGTCCCGACTTGGACTTCATAAAGAAAATGGGGATAGCGCCAAGTGCTGCTGCAGCAATTCCAATACCGACGTTAAAAAAGACCATCAAGCCAACTCCCTTTGAACTATATTCTTACACTAACATTGATGAAACGAATTATCTAGTCAAAATAGTCTTAGATTTAACACGTTTTAAATCACTCTCAATCTGCCCTTTGTAACTCTTTGGCGTTTTAGGATTATTTAATGCTGTGTTATACCATTTTATCGCCATTGCTTTATTATTAAAGCTATTTTCATAGATATTCCCTAACTGATGCTGGGCGAAAAAATTTCCTTTTTGCGCCATTTCTTTAAGTTGCTGATTCATGCAAACATTAATATCGTGTTCTTCTTTTTTCTCAAAGCAAGGCTTTTGTGCGCTGAACACATTATCGAGCTCATCTAACATCAATACCGCTTCTTTGTCTTCTAAGAGTTCTGCTTTTCTTTTTTGTTTGGCAATAAATTCTTGCTCAGTGGCTATCTCCGCCATATCCTTCTTCATGCCTTCCGATAGTGGTTTCTCGGTACTTTTATTATTTATATCATTTTCCTTTAGCACAGCCTCTAATTTTCCAATATCGCTTAATAGCCATTCTTTATATTTTACAGGTGTTTTAGGATTTTTTAAGGCAACATTATACCATCTGATAGCCATTTCATTATTATCAGCCGATGATTGATATATCTTTCCCATCATATCTTGAGCAATAAAATTTCCAGCATCTGCTAGTTTTTTTACAGAATCATGTATGCAGATACGGATCTCAATTTCTTCATTTTCTTTAAAGCAGCGCGATTTGGCTTCCAAGACAGGATCAAGCTCTTCCCAAATCACGGTACTTTCTTTGTCATCCGCTTGTTTTGATTGAGCTTGCACTTGTTTTAAAGCTTGTTGATTTTCCTCAATGGATTTTTGTTCTGCTTTTATCTCGTCAGAAAGTGACTTTTCGGGCACGGCCATAACAACCCAAGGGGTCATCAGGCTTATAATAATAATGGAGTTAACAGAACTCTTCATATCCTGTCCCTTTTCTCAATTTTATTTTTTGGCCTTAAGTCTATCCATATCAGAAATAATTTCAGGCTTATAAGCTTTAGGTGTTTTAGG
>CAYXVT010000169.1:1673-3838 GCA_964468105.1 Uncultured Candidatus Berkiella sp.
CCATTTCAAGTGTTTCGTCAACATTGTTAAGAAGAAGCCTCACTTCTTTGAGATTCATGGTATCTATATCTTCTTTCGAAACTTCAGCAAAGCTTGGCGCCGCGAAAATCAAAGAGATACTGAATAAACATATAAGGGCTGATACTTGTTTCATTGTAATTCCCCGTATTTAGCATGAATGCTAGACAATTCATACAAGTATAGTAAGGGATTCAAGGAGGGATTCAAGGAGGGAATAAAGAAATGCCACTGTTTCCCGAGAGGTTAAGGAAAAAGCGGCATTTGGCATCGAAAAGGTTGCGCTTTCACCCGAGAGGAGAAGGCAAAAACGCTAAGAAAACATATTTATCGTGTTAAGACATCCGGGAAACGTGATTCACTTCTTGGTTGATTAATTGCCTCATTTCCTCACCTGCCTGGTAACTCGTCTAACTTGTTGTCAATGTATCTCCTTTTGCCATCAAGTGCAATAACTATGTTAGCAGTTTAACTGCATATTGCTACCGTTCGTCGTAAATTTGCTACCTTTGGTCCTGGGACTCTGCAAACGATGAGTTTTTGAGAACAATTACTGCACTTAAGCGGGTTCTGATTGCCTTAGGTTAGGTCGACAGGATAGAATGGTCATCGTTTTATTAATAATTTAATACATATGCTGTCTGAAGATATACCACCCCTATATTATCTCAATGTGATCCCTGAGGATCTTGCACAGAGCTTGACGAATCAAGCTTCCTGCGAAGTTAATGCCGTTCTTATTGGCAATGATATTAATTTAAAAGCCCTGATGAATCGGGCATCTCCACGTAAAGAAACGGTAATGATCCAGCTTTCTGATAAAAGCTTGGCCATTATTTACCCTTATGGGGCCATTGTATTCTTTAATGCCACAACATCAGCTACCGTTGAATTAATTACCCGCTGCCAAAAATTTGTGACCCAGCTCTTTTCGACACCTGAAACTGAACAATTTACGGTAATGATCAAACCTGATCAGCCTGAAGGCATTATTCATAACAAAGTTTCTATCAAAAAGGTCACTAAAGAGCATTTAGAGATTATTGGTAATGCACTCTCCAAGAGTGTGATATTGGAATATCATGAAAACCGCATAGGCAGTTTATTTGATAAGATTGAACCCATAGCCAAAAGCTTAAAAGAGCGTGGTAAGCTGGGGTATCGTGCAAATGATCTTTTAAGGCATATTGGCTCTAGTATTTTAATGGTTCAAGAAATGGTTGGTAAAATTGAAGTTACCGAAAAACCATCCTTACTCTGGGAGCATAGCGAACTTGAGCCCTTGCACGCACAATTAGTAGAAGATTTAGAAATCTATGAACGTCAAAGTAGTCTTGAACGCAAAATTGGTCTCATTTCTAGTACCGCGCAAATATCACTGGAAGTTCTACAACAACATCATAGCCATCGCTTAGAACTATACATTCTCATCTTAATCGCCATTGAAATTGTGCTGCAGTTGTATATTCATGTCTTTTAACCCCTCCTGAGGGGTTTTTTTCTCCAATCACTTTTTATGAATCACTTCTTGAAGGAATGTGCAGACTCTACAAAAATGGTGGAAGTTGTGCACAGGGACTTTAGTTAAAAATCCAAATTTTATTTTTTAACTATTTTCAGCGCCAGAAACTATTGACTTTGCTAACCATATGATTTTTATGACTTTATTTCTTAAATAACCTGCTTGACCAACTTGAAGAAAAATCGTAGCCCCTAAGGCAAAACATTTAACAACAATTCATCCACAAAGTTATCCACAAGTCGAGCAGCTTATAACGGAGCAAAATATGGCAGAAATAATGGCGTATTTCCTACATAAAAACGAGCAAAAAATCCCTTCATAATAAGGATGAGCGTATTTTTAAAGGAATCTCAGCCATTTTTTCTATGAAGATGTAAATGCTGTATCCAGTTATAAGACTTATCACCAACAGCAAGGAAGTTACCCTGAACCAAGGAGCCACTGCGATTATATTCCAAAGGCAATCCTTCTAAAGTAAGGATTGTTCCACCCGCCTCCGTTAGCAAACAATGCCCAGCAGCATTGTCCCATTCACTGGTGGGACTCAAACGCAAAAGCAGATCTACTTCTCCACTTGCTAAGATTCCAAATTTACTTGCACTTCCTTGATGTTCGACGGTTGTTT
>CAYXVT010000169.1:3848-7989 GCA_964468105.1 Uncultured Candidatus Berkiella sp.
ACTTGGCTAACCAAGGTTGTAACATCGATAAATTACAATGCCGACTAACAATCATGCGCAATGGTTTTGAGTGTGGCGTCTGGGTTAGAATCCGATGTCGTCCATATTTGTCACAGCGATAAGCGCCACCACCACGCCAAGCGAGGTATCCCAATTTCTGCGTTGGCACATAAATAATCCCAATAATAGGTTGATGCTGAGCTATCAAAGCAATATTGATCGAAAATTCATCATTGCGTGCTAAAAATTCTCTGGTACCATCAAGAGGATCAACACACCAATAACGTTTCCAAGTTTGTCGTTCTATAAAGGAAATATCTCGGCCCTCTTCAGATAAAACTGGCGCTGAGCCTTGTTCATCTAAAGCATACTGTTTTAATCCTTCAAAAATGATCTCATGTGCTGCTTTATCCGCTGATGTCAGTGGAGAGTTATCTGCTTTATACTCTAGTGTGAACGCCTGCTGCGTATAATGTTCCATTATTTTCATCCCGGCTTGCTCAGCAAGGGTATAGGCATATTCGGCCCAATCACATAACTTTTTTGTCATGATTTAATTCCAAACACTTTTAAGAAAAACTCACGCTGCTTCTCAAGGGCTGTAATACGATTTTCAGCTTTCCTAAATCCATGTTGCTCGCCTTTAAATAACCAATACTCTGTCAATATGCCTTTATCCTTAAGCGCTTTAACCATCATTTCGGCTTGATTAGGAAGCACAATCTTATCTTCATCTCCTTGAAAGAAGATAACAGGAGAAGTGAGCTTATCAAGATGATAAACCGGTGAACGCTCATCATAGAGCGCCTTCTCTTGGGGATAGGGTCCAATTAAATTATCTAAGTAGCGCGATTCAAACTTATGCGTTTCGGTCGCCAAAGCCGCTAATTCACTCACCCCATAGTGGCTGGCTCCCACATGAAAGGTGTCGGTAAAAGCCAATGCGGCCAGTGTAGTAAAACCTCCAGCACTACCACCGGTAATAGCTAATTTGTCTCGATCAACCAGTCCTTTTTTAACTAAATAAAGGGCAGCATTTGCACAGTCTTGCACATCATAGATGCCCCACTGTTGATACAAGCTTTGTCGATAATGTCTACCATAACCGGTACTACCTGCATAATTAACATCGACTACAGCAAATCCCCGGCTAGTCCAATACTGAATATCAAAATTTAAATTACATCCACTGTTGGCTGTTGGCCCGCCATGACTTTTAACTATCAAGGGTGGTTTTGTGCCAGAAATCCCACGATAAGCTTTATTTTTAGGAGCATAATAATAAGCATGTGAAACCCTCCCCTCGCTTTCGTAAGTGATATGCTCTGGATTGCTGAGAAAATCTCCGCTTATCTTAATATCGGAATTCTCCTTTAAGACAGTAAATTGTCCCTTCGAAAACATCACAATCGCTGTCGCTTTATCCGGCGCACCAGCAATAAATACTATTTTATTCTCAGTTGTTCTTACTTGCGAAAAACTGTTATAAGGCAGTTCTATTTCAGTGAGCTTGCCATTGAAACTAAATAAACGGTTTTTACCATTTTTAAAGAAAGAACATATAATGGCGTTTTGATAAAAACCCCAAGTTGAGGCTCCTAAATTCCATAATGGCTGACCAATTTCACTTTCTACAGGAAACAACCTTTCAAGCTTTTCACCATGAACTTGATATAAATTCCACCAATTGGATTTATCTGTTGAAACCACTAATTCGTTATTGGGTCCCCATAAAGGTTCAAAGAAAGCCTGTTCTTTGAAATGACTATCAATTTGCTGAGAATGAGATAATCCCTTAGCCGTGATATCGGCTACCCACAGTTGAGTATTATCCCAAGGCATATTGGGATGATCCCAGCTGATCCAAGCAATTTTTGTATAATCTTTATTTAAAGCAGGAGATGAATAAAAATCATGGCCTTGAGCTAACTCTTTTATTTCACCTGTGTGTGGATCAATTAATGCTAAAAAGTTCTTTGCTTCTTTATCTTTAGCTAAATGAGATTCTGCAATGGCAACAATGCCAAATGGCGTGACTTTGAAATCGGCGAAACGGATCCCATCTGGCGTAATTGGCTCTGGTTTGTGATTTGGCTCTAAACGGTACAGACGTTGATCTTGGTAATTGGTAAAATACAAAATGCCTTTATAAACCGTAAAAGCCGCGCCGCCATATTCATGAACGCGGGTTCGCGCGTTAAAACCCTGTGGCAAAACATCTTGAACAAGTCCATTGGAATATTTAACGATTTGATAGCGCCCACCTTCTAATGGCCGCATCTCAGACCAATAAATGGTTTCATTATCAATGGCGACATCTTGAAAGGCGACAATGGCTGAGGAGGCTTTCTCTGCAGTGATGGGAGATTCCCATGTGCCATAGGGGGCTTCAATCATGTGGCTAGTCCTTTAGAATAAGAATTTGATCGGTATTATATTAGCGTGCTTGAAGAAAAAGAGTAAGAGGCAGGCTGTCATGCCAGTGTAAACTGGCATGACAAGGTCGAGTTATGGATTAATGGGGTCTTGCTACAGCTGCAATTGGAGCAACTAGCGGTTGTTGCGCTGGCGCTTGAGCCGGTGCTACCACTGGAGCAAATCTGAGAAGACGAGCAGAATCGAGCATAATAGGTTGCCCACCCCCAACGATAGGCGCTGTAATAGGCGCATTCTCAGGCAAGATTGGCGTTACATAACCTGAACCATTAGGTCCAATGACATCATATCTGTCAGCTGCAGGGATTTTCTTATATAACGAATCGTTAACACTCATGTAATAATCTTGTAGCACAGATACATCAGCCGTTGTTGCTGTGCCCATATTCACTTCACGATCGCCAACTGGGCCTTTGATAATGGTTCTTAAATAATTTTTTAAGTTGGTAGCCCGAGGTTCTTTTTTCCATAATTCATTGAAATAAAAGATCCCCTCTCTCACAAAAATATCAGGCAAACTCAAGATCCGATAACCGGTTTTATCGTCTCCTGCGCACTCATTTTCGTCAATCCAATCTGCAAATGGTTTAATCAACGCCTTCATAAAGCCATTATAAGGAGCGCGTTTATAAATATTCTGATCTGCTTTTAATTCCGCACCTGTCTCAACAGTTTCAAGCGTATTGCAGACCTTTTTATCAATGCCATTCATCAAGTCGATACCACGACCACAAGCAACAACATGCGCTGATGCTTCATATTCATAGGACCGATTTATCGAACGCTCTAATAATAAAATAAATTGCAACGGGCCCGTTAATATGCCCAGCATCCGATATAAGAAAAAGTCTGAATTATTCAGGTTTTGCAAGGTATTAGCTAATGATGCCCCCATTCCCACAACTGTGCGTGAAACACCACGTCTTAAATAGATTTTTACTAATTCCATTTCAATCAATGCCGCAAGCTGACGCTGATCTAAATTGTTTCTTCGATAATCAAACACACCCGAGGAGAAAAAGATCCCCGCTCTACCTGGGTTTCGACCGTCTGAGCTAATTTCAATATCTACCTTGGAATAGGTTAATAATCTAGGCATTGGTATATCACGATGTTTTGCACCATAGATTTTTCTAAAATGCTCATTCACTTCAATGCGAAGATGATTAACTAATTTTGTTAAATTGGTTGGATTGACCTTTCTGCTATAAATAAAAGGCGCGCGTGCTTCACGTGTACTGAGCATAGCGGTGTTAATTTCACGACTAAACCAGTAGTTAACAACTGAAAGCCCAAGTACACCCAGTATAGATTCTCCTAACAATGGCAAATATGATGTTGCACCAGCCATTGCGCCTGCCCAAAACCCTGTCCATAACCATGCACCTGTTGCTATCGCTGTTGCGACAAGTAAAAGTGCTAGTAACGTTTTAAGAGGAGGTAAAATACCTCCCAACCGAGTTGAACGCGGCGTACTAATAGCAGCTAAGTTCGCAAAATTGAAACCATTCAACATTTCGCACCCCGATGTCGTTTTGTAGTTTAAAGACTAAAACAAAATCAATAGTTATATTACTTTTGATTATGTGTTGCTTCGTGAGGGGAATCCTCTCCCGGTGAAAACCGCGTCAATAACGCTAAAATCTTTTCAGGAGCAATTCCTTTCTGGTGAGCATGCTTTGTTAGAACATCTTGCAATCCGTTT
>CAYXVT010000170.1:0-4538 GCA_964468105.1 Uncultured Candidatus Berkiella sp.
CCTACGCCGCTTCCGCGGCTCAGAGAGGTAGGGGGGTGGGATGCTTATTCCCCACGTTCCAGCTTTTCGCCTTCCGGCTCAAAGCTTCCACGTGAGGCTAAATTCCTACGCAGCGTTGCTGCTGAAGAAATTAGATGGGCTCTTAGGACCGCGGCGAAGAAGACATTCTTGGCGTTCTTATTACTCTCGCACTTATGATCGGTTCTATTGGTTCAATAAGTCGAAGGTATCCATTAGTGATATTTGGTAATCGACTAATCTCTGATCGTGGTGATGAAGAATTAGCAGGATTCGCAGAATTGGCTGCTGATGAAGTTGGACTTGGAACGATAGTCACACTGCCCGTGATGCTTGCTGCCAAAGCTCTGAACTCTTGATTGAGATCTTCTTTACTTCCATGCTTGGTATTTAAGTCAAAATATTTTCTAAAATCACGTTGTAACTTATCTAACAGATCATCTAGATCGGTTTCTAGTTTAGGATAATTTTTACCAAACAATCCACAAAAGGGCGTTTTTGAATGTCGGATTTTTTCGGCAAGATAGATCTTGAGCTCCTTGGCAAGAACTTCAAAATCATCATAACAAGACTCCACCTCATCTGGATTACCCATTTCACTCAAATGTTGCACAATCTTGTTTAATCTATCATTAAATTTTTTCGATGAATCAGCTTTTGCTAGATGAGATATTTCTTCAATGTGTTTTTTAATATTATCCATAACAATTGGCATATCTGATGGTTCATTTTCTGTTTTTAATCTAGCAACATATTTGCTAAATTGCTTGGCTTGATATTCATGGTATGCACGGAAGTTAAATAAGGGTAATAGAGAAGGTGCGCTCAAACTATTGGCAAAATGTTGTGCATCTAAGATAGCATCATTAACGCCATGAGAAAAAAAGAAGTTGGCATTTTTATTAGCATCCCCTACCAAAACATAACTTCCACCTTGGTCTAACTGTATACAAGGAAGCTCTGCATGTTTAAGTTCTAGTGGGAAAGCGGTTGTTTTAATTTTATTTTTAGCTTCAGTTTTCTTTGGTTTACGTTTGCTTGATTTTTCAATAAGCATCAAAGCCTCTGGTGGATATCCTAAAAGAATATTTGCCATCACTTTTCCCCAAGCGATAAGAGCTTCTCTTTGTTTAACTTTATCTTTTAAATCATAGATACTCTTTGGTATTTCACCTGAAACAAACAACTTGGTATTTTTTTGATTGCTAAACACATAACCCTTAGGGAAATAAGGTTGGTTCCAACCATATTTTTTCAGTCTTGCCAATTGTTCTGGTTCAAATTTTTTAACATCTCTTGGTTTTCTTGGATCTAATTGATGTCCTGACTTAACATTCAAAGCAATCGTACCAGATTCCTTTGGACGTGGTTGATAGGGAACATCTTTGTATTCTATTTTAAATCTGCCATCAGTGCCTTTGTTTAATATATCTGCTGCTTGATGTTTTGCGCCGTCTGCTTCGACAAAATGCGCAAAATTAATTTTTTGTTCTTTGTTATCACTTTCATTCTTAAGAGTCACATTTTGATTGAACGGATCGATACCAACAACACTATGTCCGTGCAGGAGTGTAATATGAGGGAATTCTGAATTTTTACTCATGAGATCCAACTTTCTTAACAAATAGCGTTGAATATCTTTGAGTTCTACAGTAGTTTCAGTATTTCGACTTATCTTAAGATTAAAAAAAATCACATCTTCGTGATTATGAGCATCTCTTAAGGATTCAAAAAAATTGAGGGTATTTTGATCAATTTGAACGCGTTGACCTCGGGTTATTTCAAGCCTTGGTTCGGCAAAAAAAACTTGATAACCTTTTTGAGCAGCACCGATGGCAGCAGCCAAACCTGCCGGCCCCATACCTGCAACAAAAACAACATTAGATGGACCTGTTTGCATTGAAACCTCTTGATTATCACGCCATGTAGTATTTTTTATGACAATATGTCTATATAAATCATAGGATTATCCTATCATCGGTGTTTGCCAACAAACACATAATTTGGATAAATGGCGCGCAAAATCAGACGGTAAGGAAGATGTTAATCAGTCTTGGAAGTCAGTCATTAGCGGTCTAAATCTTACTCTGAGTAGGGTGGGCAAAGCTTTTAGCGTGCCCACCATCTTGCTACGAATTGGTGGGCACGCTAAAAGCTTTACCCACCCTACGACAGATCCATAAAATAGAAATTACTTTTTCTTATTAATCATATCGGTCGCTGTGCCCTCATACATCTCAGCTGCGAGCATGATAGACTCAGACAAAGTTGGGTGAGGATGTATTGTTAAAGCAATATCTTCTGCTTCACAGCCCATCTCAATCGCTAAACTCACTTCAGCAATCAAATCACCTGCATGCGGACCAACAAAGCCAGCACCCAACAAACGATTCGTCTTTTTATCGAAAATCAGTTTGGTGATCCCTTCTTCACGGCCTAAACCTAAAGAACGACCACTAGCCAACCAAGGGAATACGCCTTTATCGTAATCAAGACCTTGTGCTTTGGCTTGTTCTTCAGTCACACCAACCCATGCTACTTCAGGATCGGTATAAGCAATATTACCAATACACTTAGGATCAAAATAATGTTTCTTGCCTGCAATCACTTCAGCAGCAACTCTGCCTTCAGGTGTTGCTTTATGTGCAAGCATAGGTTGGCCAACGATATCACCAATTGCATAAATATGCGGCACATTGGTACGTTGTTGTTTATCAACCGGAATAAATCCACGTTCATCCACTTTAACGCCTGCTTTTTCAGCATCCAGTAACTTGCCATTAGGAATACGACCGACAGACATTAACACTTTGTCATAGCGTTGTGGCTCTTTAGGTGCTTCTTTACCTTCAAAGGTTACCCAAATACCGTCTTTCTTGGCTTCTGCAGATACCACTTTGGTCCCAAGCATAATACTTTCGTATTTTGGTTTTACAAATTTATAAAGCGGTGTCGCTATATCTCTGTCAACACCAGGCAATATAAAATCGGTGAGCTCCACGACGTTCACTGCCGATCCAAGGGCTTGATAAACTGTCGCCATCTCCATACCGATAATACCACCACCAATAACAAGCATTCGTTTTGGCACATCTGGCATTTCTAAAGCGCCTGTTGAATCAATGATTCTTGAATCATCAGGCATAAAAGGTAATCGAATGGGACGTGAGCCTGCTGCAATAATGGCGTTTTCAAAAGTGATAGTGCAGGGATTCTCTCCGGTTACTTGCAAAGTAGTGGAGGATGTAAATTTAGCTTCCCCTTGAACCACTTGCACTTTGCGAAACTTAGCCATCTGCTTCACGCCACCAGTGAGTCGTTTAACCACACCATCTTTGAAGCCACGCACTTTATCAAGAGTAATCTTTGGGGCACCAAATTCAACCCCATGGCTCGCCATGGCTTTAGCATCGTTAATCATAGCTGCAGTATGAAGCAACGCTTTTGAAGGGATACAACCTACGTTTAAACAAACGCCGCCCAACTCAGCATAGCGTTCTACTAACACCACACCTTCGCCTAATAAATCAGCTGCCCGAAAAGCCGCAGAATAGCCACCAGGGCCACTACCGATAACCACGACTTTTGCTTGAATATTTTTATCTGCCATTTTTTCTTATCCTACATCTAATCAGAGCAATAATTTTCTAATATCTTGTAATTGTGCCGCTATATGCGCAGCAAATCTTGCGCCTTCAACTCCATCGATGACACGGTGATCATACGATAAGCTTAAAGGAAGAACTTTACGTGGCACAAATTGATCATGCATGTAAACCGGTTTTATTTGAACTTTTGAAACCCCTAATATTGCCACATCAGGTGCATTGATGATTGGTGTAAATGCGGTGCCACCAATACTGCCGAGGCTTGAAATCGTAAAACAACTGCCCTGCATTTGTTCGCCTTTCAATTTTCCATCGCGAGCTAACGCACCGAGTTCGCCTAATTCTTTGGCAATTTCAAACAATCCCTTCTTATCGGCATCCCTTAGTACAGGTACCATTAGTCCGTTTGGTGTATCAACAGCAACACCAATATGGCAATAATTCTTCATGATAATATCAGTGCCATTAGAAGCTAATGAGGCATTAAATTGCGGATAGGTTTTTAATGCGGAAACGCAGGCCATGATAATAAAAGGTAAAGGCGTGAGTTTCGTGCCATGTTCTTTAGCAGCTTCTTTATTTTCTTCACGAAATATTTCTAATTCTGTGATATCGGCTTCATCAAACTGGGTGACATGAGGAATGGTTACCCAATTGCGATAAAGATTCTTCGCTGTCCATTTTTTAATGCGACTTAACGCTTTAACCTCAATGGCGCCAAATTGACTAAAATCAATTTCCGGTGCTTTTTCAATGCCTAAACCACCGCCTGTACTAGCCCCTTGCATAACAGACTTAACAAATTCTTGCACGTCTTTGGTGATAATGCGGCCACGATTACCTGATCCTTTCACTAATGAAAGATCAACGCCTAATTCACGGGCTAAGCGCCGTGTGGCAGGACCTGCGTGC
>CAYXVT010000170.1:4548-7931 GCA_964468105.1 Uncultured Candidatus Berkiella sp.
TCTTTAATTTGAGGAGTATGTGTTACTGTCATGGTAACAATCTTGTCTCCCTCAGACACTTTATCCCCAACTTTCACTAATACACTTTCTACTTTTCCTTGATAAGGCGATGGGATATCCATGCTCGCCTTTTCACTTTCAAGCGTGATTAATGTGTCTTCCAGTTTAACCACATCACCAACTTTAACGGCAACCTCAATCACTTCAACTTGTTTTGCACCACCGGTATCGGGCACTGCAATCGTTAAAGTTTCAGTAACAGGTTTTGCTTCTTGGGCTGGAGCTTGCGCAACTGCTGCCTTTTCTGGTTGTTTCTCAAGTGGCTTTTGGGCAGGCTCTTGCGAAGGTGCTGCAGATTGCGTTTGTTCTTGCACCTCAACCAACGCAATAAGATCTCCCTGAGAGACTTTATCACCCACTTTGACTTTTAATTCTACGAGTTTACCAGCAAAAGGCGATGGCACATCCATAGAGGCTTTTTCAGTTTCTAATGTGATAAGTGAATCTTCAGCATTCACAGCAGTGCCTGCTTTCACAGCAACTTCGATCACTTCAACACCGGTATAGTTACCGATATCTGGCACTCTTACTTCTTTAATAGTAGTCAAAACGTGACTCCATTCTCTTTTTTCATTTATAACGTTACAGGTGAAGGTTTATCAGTGTTGATTTTAAACTTTTCCAATGCTTTTTTCGCAATTTCAGGTTTGAGTGCCCCTTCATCAACAAGTGATTTAATTGCTGTATAGGCAATATAAAAGCGATCAACTTCAAAATGACTACGGAGTGTTTCCCGGGTATCACTTCTTCCAAAACCATCGGTACCCAAACAATGAAACGGTTTGCGAACAAAAGGAAGTATCTGCTCTGCATACAATTTCATATAATCAGTTGCAGCAATGATAGGCCCTTTAGTTGACTCTAAAGAAGTTTCTACAAAACTCTTCTTGGGCTTTTCTAAAGGATGCAATAGATTCCATCTTTGGACATCTAATGCTTCTTTGCGCAACTCATTAAAACTGGTGACACTCCACACATCTGCTGTGACATCGAATTCTTTAAGCAGCTCGACAGCGGCGATGACCTCACGCAAAATGGTGCCACATCCTAACAATTGAACATGCGCTTGACTTGGTTTATCCGCTTTTTGGAAGAGATATATCCCTTTGATGATTCCTTCTTCAGCGCCTTTAGGTAAAGCTGGCTGAATGTAGTTCTCATTCATTAAGGTGATATAAAAATACACATCTTCATTTTTGGCTACCATTCTGTCTAAGCCATGCTGAATAATTATCGCTAACTCATAGGCAAAAGTGGGATCATAACTAACGCAATTAGGAATGGTGCTTGCCAAGATATGACTATGACCGTCTTGATGTTGCAGTCCTTCACCATTAAGCGTTGTTCTTCCTGCGGTTGCCCCCAGCAAGAATCCTCTTGCACGAGAATCACCAGCGCCCCAAGCAAAATCCCCAATACGTTGAAAACCAAACATTGAATAGTAAATATAAAAAGGGATCATGGTTTGGTTATAAGTGCTATAGGAGGTTGCTGCTGCAATCCAAGAACAAAAAGATCCGGCTTCGTTGATACCCTCTTCCAGAATTTGCCCATCTTTGGATTCGCGATAGTACATGACTTGTTCTGAATCGACTGGCTTATACTTTTGTCCTTCAGAGGAGTAAATACCAATTTGACGGAATAAGCCTTCCATACCAAAGGTTCGTGCTTCATCTGGAATGATGGGCACAATATATTTGCCTATTGATTTATCTTTCAATAAATGGGTAATAATTCGTACAAAGGCCATCGTCGTTGAAACTTCACGATCCCCGGAGCTTTGCAATTGCGATTCATAAGCACTTAAAGCGGGTAATTCAAACGGCACATGAGTTGCTTTTTGACGACGCTTAGGGATCGATCCCCCTAATTGAGTACGACATTTTTTGACATATTGTACTTCGGGACTATTTTCAGCAGGACGAAAGAAAGAAACTTTCTCAACCATTTCATCTGTGACGGGGATGTGGAACCTGTCTCTGAAAGCGAGTAGTTCTTCATGCCCCAACTTTTTGGTGTTATGTGCAATATTGAGCGCTTCGCCAGCTGTTCCTAATCCATACCCCTTCACCGTTTTTGCTAAAATAACCGTTGGCTGGCCTTTAGTATTCACTGCACGCTGATAGGCGGCATACACTTTTCGTGGATCATGGCCACCACGATTTAAACGCCAAATGTCATCGTCAGACATATGCGCAACCAGTTTCAATAATTCAGGATATTTTCCAAAGAAATGTTCACGGGTATAAGCGCCGCCTTTGGCTTTATAGTTTTGATAGTCCCCATCAACTGCTTCTTCCATACGTTGTAGTAGAAGGCCACTTCTATCAGCAGCAAATAAAGGATCCCAACCATTACCCCATAGCACTTTAATAACGTTCCAACCCGCGCCAAGAAATGAGCCTTCAAGTTCTTGAACAATTTTACCATTTCCTCGAACGGGCCCATCAAGTCGCTGTAGATTGCAATTAATAACAAAAATAAGATTATCTAATTTTTCACGACCGGCTAATGATAAACCAGCAAGAGATTCTGGTTCATCCATTTCACCATCCCCACAAAAGCACCATACTTTGCGATCGGTTTTAGGAATGATTTGTCTGTCTTCAAGATATTTCATAAATCTTGCTTGATAAACGGCTTGTAATGGCCCTAAGCCCATCGACACTGTTGGGAATTGCCAATAATTGGGCATTAACCACGGATGAGGATAAGAAGATAGCCCTTTATGATTCACTTCTCGGCGAAAATTGATTAATTGTTCTTCAGAGATATCACCTTGCAAAAAGCTTCGAGAATAAATACCGGGTGATGTGTGGCCCTGAATATAAATTAAATCACCACCACATTCACTATCTAAACCGCGCCAAAAATGGGTAAACCCGACATCGTAAAGCGTTGCTGAGGAAGCAAAGGTACCGATGTGACCGCCAAGCGAACTATCCACTTTCTGAGCTCTAACCACCATTGCCATGGCATTCCAACGAATCAGCGCTCTAATGCGTTGTTCCATTTCTGGATCACCTGGCATAGCAGGCTCTTCATTAACATTTATGGTGTTGCAATAACGTGTGTTCCGCTGAAATTCGCAATGGATGCCTTCTTCACGAGCCTTGCTTGAAAGCATATCAATGAGGAATTTTGCTCGCTCTGGGCCTTCGCTTTGGATAACTGAGCCTAAGGCATGTAACCATTCACGTGTTTCTTCTGGATCCACATCCGCCTTTGCGGGATCTAACATTACCCTATTCCTTCTACGATACTTTAGATTGATTGATATTGATTGGGGTGAATTATATCACGACCTTAGCGAATGACTATGC
>CAYXVT010000171.1:0-1307 GCA_964468105.1 Uncultured Candidatus Berkiella sp.
ATAGAGCTCAATTTGGTGAGCCGTCACCTTTTGTGAATAAAATGGTTTTGCACTTTCAACGGCATGACAGGACAATGCTTCATATTCAGCAAAGTCATAGGATTGCATGATCACTTCTTTGAGATTTTCAGGTTGGCATAAAAAGCCATTTTTACCTGATTGAATAAATTCAGATCGCGGACCGCGATCAAGTGCTATCACCGGCGTTCCTCGTGCAAGAGCCTCTACCAAAGTTAAACCAAAAGTCTCATAGGTTAACGAGCTATGGATAAAATATTTGGCCTCGTTCATCCGTTGCAACACGCCCTCATGAGGAAGCTTTCCTAAAAAACGGATGTTCGGTTTAGCATAACGATTTTGCAGGGCTGACTCATTATCGCCAGTACCCACAACCGTTAATGTAAAATGTTCAGGCAATTGCATCCATATTGATAACAATAATTCAATGCCTTTTGCTGCCTCTAAACGTCCAACAAATAAATAGTCTTTCTTTTTATCAGCAGGGAAAATATGATTGGGTTCTTGAATGGCATTTGGCTTTAGCAACATCTTAGCAGCTGGAATTTTTGATTGTAATTTTTGTTTTTGAAAATGCGTTAACACAAAATAAGCATCAATATTGTTAGCATCTTCTTTAAAACGGTACCAGGTAAAAGCTAAATTCGCAGCAAGACTTTGCACAACAGAGTCGCGATAACAGGCATGAACAACCCCTGGCCAGCCAAATTTTTTATCCAGACACTTCTCACACTCACCTGCTTCTTTGCGATATAAAAGGCCCGAGCTGCACCACCATCTAAAATTATGCAATGTGTGAACAACTTTGGCACCACCTAATTTTGCTGCTGCAAACACGCTGGGGGTTAACAAAGGAAAAAAATTATGAACGTGAACAATATCAATGCTATTTTGCTTAACTAAATTCAAAATATTATCGAAATGGTTTTGATTATGCCAAATATCCACCATCAGCTCCAAAGAGCGGATATCATCATTGCTGACGAGATAATCAAAAACGCGATGCTCACCTAATTCCCTTTTAAGTGCAGCCATTTCATTGGCCACCACCACATCTTCACCTCCCACATGATGGGACTGATAGGCATTATGGACAATCAGCACTTTCATGATTGACCCTCAATATATTGCTGAATTTGAAAGATATCGCGCGCTTGAAAGTCGACTTTTGCCACCTTCTCTAAACATGCTTGATAATTTTCAATCGTCCAATTTAAAGCATCTTGCAATGAATTTGGATCCATCACAGAAAATAGTGCGCCTGTTTTAAGATTGGTTATCAGATCTTT
>CAYXVT010000171.1:1317-7818 GCA_964468105.1 Uncultured Candidatus Berkiella sp.
GCACACCCAACATGATCTGAGGCAATCACTGGCAAACCATAAAAAAGGGCTTCTTCAACCACTAACCCCCATGGCTCACGAAGTGAAGGTAAAATAAAAATATCATGCTGTTGGTATTCGTAGGCTAACAAATCATTAGGAATATGGCCGCGCAGAGTCACATTGGCACTTTTGAGTGATTCTAATTCTTTTTGTGAAGGACCTTGGCCAATAATGGTTAAATGCCATTGCGGGTGTTTTGAAAAAACGTCTAATAATATTTTAAGATTTTTTTCAGGAGACAATCTCCCCACGTATAAAAATCTACCCTCAAAGCGTTTTTCTTGATTCGATTTAAATTGATAATTGAAGATCCCAACGCCTAATGTTTTTTTGATCTGCCCATGATAGTTCAATGCATTTAGCAAAGAGATGTGGGCTTCACCTGATGGATAAACGACGTTTATTCTTGATAAAAATAACTTTTTAACATAATAACGTAAACCACTTATAGCGCTTTCAAAAATAGAGGATTCCAATGCAAGGCCATTTTTAGCTTTTGGGGAACAAAAAACCAAATACCAAAACTCAAGGTGTTCCCAGCCACCTACAACCATTTTCCGATATTGCATTTTTCTGAGCGACGCCATGAGTTTAAATAAACTGTAAAAAATATTTCGCTTTTCAAAGGGGCGTGAATTTAATATACAGTAGTCAAAATGAAAGGCCGCTTGCGTAAAATCTTTTGTGCGAATACTGGATGAGTCTCCGATAAAAATAACAAAGATGCGACTCTTTTTAGCAATCTCATTATAAAGATTCACTTTATAAAATGAAGGCAAATGTGTTACAAAAAGAATATCGTAGATGGGCTTCATACGCTTATTTTTTGCAAACAAACAAAGGATATGCCCCAATCCTACCCATGACTTTTGGAGCATGTTCTTCTAACCAATAAATCATTTTTAGAAGGGCATGCCCCCCAAAAGATTTATGAATGAAGGTTTTCAAAAAAGGCACATTCACACTGCGCCAAGAATACATCTGGGTTTGATATTTCGCTTGTATTTCTTGGCAGAACCAACGATAACTATGCGTGTGAAAGTATAAAGATTTTCCTTGGGTTGTGATTGAGAATTTTCGCTTCAGCAAAGACATCGCTTTCATCGGTAACATCAAAAGGTTCATTAATAAAGAACGTGAGCCCCAACTATAAACAATGACACTAGCACCACCTGGCTTCAAAACGCGATAAAGCTCTGCAAATGCTTTTGCTTGTTCTTGTGCTGGTACGTGGTATAGCGTGTGTAATGACACTTGCGCATCAATCATATTATCTTTTAATGGCAACTGTGTGACATCGCACAATAAATAAATCCCTTTCGACCCTAACTTCTTCTTAGCTTCTTTGAGGGCTAAAATTGAAATATCGGCACAGATCCGATAATCATAATTCTGTGAATAGGTTAAATAGGCTGGATATTGCACAGGGCCAGAAGCAACATCTAACAGATACTTCCCTTGTTTGGGCAAGAATTTGTTTAACCGCAGATGACATTGCAAAATGTAATCTTTGGAAACTTCTCGTAAATCTTCAGAATCGAGAGCGTCTTGATAAACACCCGCGCTTTCATTCCACCCAAAATCATCATAGAAATTTTTAACCAATGACTTAGTATTGTGATTGCTTGAATACGTATTCTCTTGCGACACACTGCCAGATAACACGCATTCAGGAAGCAAACAAAAAATATCGTCCTGCACAGGATAAAACATGTCTTTGTTATTCACTTGCAAAGCAGCACTTAATGGCTTGCGATAAACATCCCCCGTGCGAAGTTTTATCTCCCCCTGTTGAATGCGTTGATTCAACAGCTGCATTTGCTCCGCGGTTAACCAACTTAGTTCACCTTGGGTTATCGGACATTTAAGTATACTTTCGAACTTATCTTTGATTGCCATCTCTCACAGTCTATATAAAGCATTTTGCGGGTATTGTGCCGCAATGATCCCACTGGCGCAAACACATGCTAATCAAAAGCTCCTAAGAGGGAGGTGGATTATTCTTAGGGGCTTCCTCTGGCATGGGGGGTTCAATTTCGTTAAACTTCCCCCTCATGAAAAAGGCAGTTTGAGGGAATATTTTGAAAAAGGTCATTTTGGGCATTTCTGCCTTTTACCACGACAGCGCAGCAGCGCTGGTTATCAATGGCAAAGTCGTTGCGGCAGCCCAAGAAGAACGCTTTACCCGCAAAAAACATGATCCTAGCTTTCCAGAACACGCTGTCAGCTATTGCTTAAAAGAAGCCGGACTTTCCTTCAAAGAAATTGATTACATCGTTTTTTACGATAAACCTTTCGTCAAATTTGAGCGCTTATTAGAAACTTACCTAGCTTTTGCTCCAAAGGGTTTTATCTCTTTTCTCCAATCCATGCCTATCTGGATAAAGGAAAAGTTTTTTTTAAAAGACCTTCTAAAAAAGTCATTTGCAAAATTAGGCAATACTTCACCAAAAGCACTACCTCCCATTTTATTTACAGAACATCATCAAGCGCATGCAGCATCTGCTTTTTTTCCAAGTCCATTCGAACGCGCGGCAGTAATGTGTCTGGATGGTGTTGGCGAATGGGCAACCAGCTCCATTTGGTTGGGCAATAAAAATAAGTTAACACCACAATGGGAACTCGACTTCCCTCATTCATTAGGACTGCTTTATTCTGCTTTCACTTATTATACCGGATTCAAAGTCAATTCCGGCGAGTACAAATTAATGGGTCTTGCTCCTTATGGCCAGCCCAAATATGTTGATACCATTTATAAGCACTTACTTGATTTAAAATCGGATGGCACTTTTCGTTTAAACCTTGATTATTTTAATTATCCAACAGGTTTAACGATGACCAGCTCAAGGTTTCATGAACTTTTTGATGGCCCACCCAGAAAACCAGAAACGCCGATATCACAACGAGAAATGGATCTGGCCGCCTCTATTCAAGTGATCACAGAAGACATTGTTATTAAATTAGCCACTACAGCGCAAAAAGAACTGGACGTTGAAAATCTCTGTCTTGCTGGCGGTGTAGCACTCAATTGTGTTGCCAACGGTAAATTACATAAACATAAAATATTTAAAGATATTTGGGTACAACCTGCTGCCGGTGATGCCGGTGGTGCATTGGGTGCTGCACTTTGTGTCTGGCATGAATATTTAGGGAATGAGCGAGTCCCCCAAGAAAACGACAGCATGGCTGGAAGTTACTTAGGTCCACGCTATACCTCTTCAGAAATACAAAAATATCTTGACAGCATCAAAGCCAACTATGCTGTGTTGCCTGATGATGCACTCTTGCCGAAAGTGGCCGAATTATTAGATCAAGAAAATGTCATTGGTTGGTTTCAAGGGCGCATGGAATTTGGGCCAAGAGCCTTGGGCGGACGCTCTATTATTGGCGATCCCCGTAGCACCAAAATGCAATCAATCATGAATTTAAAAATAAAATACCGCGAATCTTTTCGCCCCTTTGCCCCTGTAGTGAAGTACGAAAAAGTTCAAGAATGGTTTGAGTTCCAGGGGAAGAGCCCCTACATGTTGATGGTGGCGCCCATTACAGACACTCATAAAATTCAAATGACCCAGGAACAACAAAACCTTTTTGGCATTGAAAAATTAAACGTACCACGTTCAACGCTACCTGCTATCACCCATGTGGATTATTCTGCCCGCCTACAAACGGTACACCCAGAAACCAATCCACGGTTTTATGGTCTATTAAATGCCTTTGAAGTTTTAACCGGCTGTCCGATTTTAATCAACACCTCCTTTAACGTTCGGGGTGAACCTATCGTCTGTACGGCAGAAGATGCTTATCGTTGTTTTATGCGCACAGAAATGGATTATTTAGTGCTAGAAAATATACTCCTCAAAAGAACAGAACAACCCGCTTGGCAGGAAACAGCCAATTGGCGCGAAGAATTTGCATTGGATTAAAAAATGGAAAACATCGTTATCGACCGCACTCAGTTACGAAAATTTGGATTTATCTTAGCATTTGGCTTAATGGGAATTTTTGGTCTTCTTTTCCCCTGGCTTAAAGAAAATGCCCTCCCCCTTTGGCCCTTTGCCATTGGCGGTGTTGTGTTAATTCCAACCTTAATTGCGCCCTTATGGTTAAAAGCCATTTTTATTCCTTGGATGAAAATAGGGAATGTGCTTGGCTGGATTAATACTCGCATTATTTTAGGGGTCATTTTTTATGGTATGGTCACACCGATGGGAATCGTGATGCGCTTACTCGGTAAAGATCCAATGTACAGACGCTATGATAAAGCCTTAGCTTCCTATCGAAAAATATCAGTACAACAACCTCCTCAACATATGGAGAAGCCCTTCTAATGTTAGATATATTAAGCGACTTATGGCAATTTATGCGGGTTAGAAAAAAAATGTGGTTAGCACCCATTATCGGTGCGCTTGTGCTTCTTGGAGCATTAATTGTATTGACTCAAGGCTCTGCTGTCGCACCCTTTATCTATACTTTGTTTTAAACATACATGAAACAAAGTATTTTTGAACGCTACCCCAAATCAACACTATTTGGGGTAGTCACCACCAGTTTACTTTTCATCTTATTATTGGCTGATATCGCAGCGGGAAGTATCTTTGGATTAGGCAAAACTGTCCTCTATGATGCACATCCTGTTTATGGATATCGCCCTATCAGTAATCAAATTGTTGCCAGGCATCCCTCGCAAATAGTTAGAATCAATAATTTAGGATTAAGAGCAAATACGGATTGGGATCCCAATGATTTTCAACATAAAGTGTTGTTTTTAGGGGATTCGGTTACTTATGGCGGCTCATACATTTCCAATGAACAATTATTTTCACATTTAGCGGTTAAAGATTTCCCAGATTATTCAAGCGGCAATGCTGGCGTAAATGGCTGGGGCGTTAATAATGTTCATGGGCTAGTCAAAGAAATGGCCTTTTTACCAGCACAGGTTTATGTCAGTGTTTTTCCTGAAGGTGATTTTTATCGTGGTCACAACAGAATAGGCGGTCAACCCCTTTGGACAAGAAAACCGCATTTTGCTCTGGAAGAACTATTTCAATATTTTGTCTATCAAATCCATCTGAAAAAAACGCCTGTGATTAATTATGCCGCTTTAGACGAGAATCAAAGAAGAAAGATTGTGAATGTAGCCGTAAACAATCTTAAAGATCTGGATGGCTTTTTAAAAGAAAACCACAGAGATCATCTTATTTACATCACACCCAGCCGTTCTCAAATGCTCAACCTTGCTCCCATTGATCAAACAGTAAAGTCACTATTTGAAGAAAGTCATCTACAAGTGACTTACTTGATAGAAAAAATGGATAAGCTATCCAAAAATGAAATCGATGCGCTCTATCATGATGAGATCCATTTATCGGAAAAGGGTCATCAACTATGGGCGAAACTGATTGCTGAAGATCTGCAAGAAATTATTCAATCGCATGAAAAAGAATCACTTTTAGTCCAAAAACTTGATACAGTTAGAAAAACATAATGTTTATTCTCTTAAAAAGAAAATTGCTCCGGCTTATTCAATCCCAACATTTTATGCCCACTTGGTTGGGCATTTTTGTTAATCCCTATTATATTGCTAGAAAAGGACTTTTTAGTTGTATTGCGCCACTTGGTAATTATGTTCAAGGCAAAACATTAGATATTGGCTGTGGCCAAAAGCCTTATCAAGCCTTATGTGCTTCATCTGAATATATCGGTCTAGAACTTGATACCGAAGAAAACAGAAACTTTAAAAAAGCTGATTATTTTTATGATGGAAAGCGTTTACCCTTTGAAGATAAGGCAATGGATAGTGTCGTAACTCATCAAGTGTTTGAACATGTTTTTCAACCTAATGAGTTTTTATGTGAAATCAATCGTGTGCTCAAAGATCAAGGGATCTTAATGCTAAGCGTTCCCTTTGTGTGGGACGAACATGAGCAGCCTTATGACTTTGCTAGATATTCTTCTTTTGCTTTAACGTCTCTACTAAAGGAACATGGCTTTGAAATCATCGCATTGAAGAAATCTGTTGATGATCTGGGGTTACTCTTTCAGCTTTTAAATGCTTATTTATATAAGAAATGTTTTACCCGCAATGGCTACTGGAACCAACTGATTTGCTTGTTTGTGATGTCACCCATCACCTTACTGGGCATATTAGCCAGCAAAGTCTTTCCTTCGAATCAAGATCTCTATCTAGACAATGTGGTTGTTGCTAGAAAATGTGATTCTTAAAGAAAAGGTAAAACAAATGGGATATACAACAATGACTTTAGAGTCATTCATTATTGTGACCATATATATAGAATGATTTAACGTGCATATACATGAAAATTGAAATCACCGGACTCCATTTAACCTTCATTTTAAGAAAGTAAAAATGAAACTAATTTTATTTTTCTTCAGTGCCATCATTTCTGGCTTAATTTTAAAATATTGTCCCGTCCCCTATATTTGGATGGGTTTATT
>CAYXVT010000172.1:0-2676 GCA_964468105.1 Uncultured Candidatus Berkiella sp.
TTGTTAAGAAAATGTTGGCAGAAAATCCAGGCGATAGAGCCTCTTTAGAACAAATGATTGAGATGCTTCAAGATTACGATCCAGCAATTGAGCAAACAACAAAGAAGAATCTAGTCGATCAAGCTATAGAAGCATTATCAGTTGCCGCTAATCAATCACCGATTGTTGTTGATGAATTGAATATGGTGATATCAAAGTTAGCCTCCCTTGATGGAGATGACGAACAAATCAATGAACAGGTAAAAACATTGTTGCTATATTTGGAGCCTGAATCGGCTATAAGCAAACCCTATGTGCGAAATATTTTAAATAAGGTTGGCGAAGAAATAGGGATATTTGTTAATAATAGCAATGCAAAAAAAGCTGTCCAAATAATCAATAGTGCATTCGAAAGTATGCCTGAGGATAGACAGGATAGTTTGAAGTATTTCATAACAGAATGGGTAGATCAAGTAAATAAAATTGATCAACAACTGGGCGTTATGCCTGGGGAAAAAGATAAAGAAGTAATAGATTTTCTAGAAGAGCGATTAAAAGAATTAGGTGAAGAAGATAAAGATATTGCAACTACATTAAAAGCCGCCATTATAGAATCCGCTCTTTTAGCGCTTGGGCAGAGAAAAGCGGTATCAGAATTTAATCTGATGGACTATGAAAATAAACAATTAGATCAAATTAAAAAAAGAATTGAAAGTCTACCCAATGATTCACCAGAAAAAAAGGACGTTCTAAGCATCATTGCTGATCCTGGCATATCTTTTGAACTTAAGTTGAAAGAAGCTAATGATATATTGGATAAACTTGCACAGAGAGAGGATGACAAGGCGGTTACAGCAGTAAAGTTCGAGGAGGATGAGCAAGCAGAAAAATATTCAAAAATACTGGAAGATATGGCACGGCTTTTAGCGCTGTCTATGCCTCAAGAAAAGGAGTTAACAAGCGTAAATTCGGAGAAAGCCTCAAATGCTGATTTTATAGAAGGACGCTTTGAAAAAGTTTTAAAACAACTCGAGCAAGCAAAAGAGTTAGAGCTTCAACCAGAAGTTTATAATAAAATTGAAGATCTTATTTTTAAGCTTCAAATTCAAGGAGGCGTTTCTGATGAAAGCAAAGCAAAGCTATATCCTGAAATGTTATTGGAGAGGATGGATGATCCTGATTTAAATGATATTGTAAACAATGCGCTAAAACTATTAACCCCCATTACTCCTCAAGATGAGCTAGCTGAGCTAGATGCAGCGCAAATAGAATTTGCTAAACAAAAATATCAAGAAGATCTAAAATTAAAAGAGCAAAAAAGGGTCGAAGCTATTAAAAAAAGAAGAGAAACTCAATACCCATGGGTGAATGCCTTGGAAGATCTAACTAAAAATCCAGCTAAAACAAAGAGTTCTTTTGATATATGCTTTAATCAAATTACAATAGAAAAACTTGAGCAAGAAAAAGAAAAATTAAAATCAACAATGGTGAAAGATCCTTCTTTAGAGAATGCATTACTTCAATTGGAAATTTCATTTTATGAAACTCAAATACAAACTACGAGGCTATATAATCAATTTACTCGCCAGGAAATTGAAGCCATTAAAAAGGATCAAGATCTCATTCAGCCTGAATACGAATCAGCCTATAAGGCTAGAGCGGAACTTGATCAAAAAATTCAAGTTAATGATAGCCTCGTACAATTAAACCAACGTAAAATTAATCATCGACTTGATGTTGCAAATGGTGTGATAAGCTATAATCCAGCAATCGAAGGTGAAGAAACCTTGCCTCCCCCTGCGCCACCGCCGCTTCCGATGCATTTATTAGGTGACAAACGATCGTCTCCAGCATTATTTGCAGTTGAACTCAAAGAACTTGAAAGAGTGAAGTTAAGAGCCAAAGGTGAACAGTCATCACTTGCACCAAAAGCTGAAATTCAGGATAAAGATAAAATTGAAAAACTTAAAAAAGAATGTCATGCCATACAAAAGACACGCGATAGAATAGCAAAGGAAGTTGATGCTGAACAAAAGATTTTAATTTCGGCTTGTCAGCTTGTTAAGGCCTATCATCCTGAGAATCCAGCTAATTTACAAGTTAAAGCCAAAGAGGCTATAACGCAGCAAGAAAAGGTATTAGAACAACAAAGAAAGAGGATTGCAGAATTAAATAGTCTTATTTTATTGCAAGAAGCTATTGTTCATGCCAATACACTTCCAGCTCCAAATCTTGAGCTATCTGATGCTACACCTGAGGCTGCAACAACAACAACCGATGCTCCTATGATCTCATTATCAGGCGCTTCTGTGAGTAGCTCTCCTGATGTAATGCCAGTCCCCGTAGCAAACAAAGTGCCCTCATTTGATGAATTAAAAGGCAAAATGGGTCTTCCAAAAGTTGCAGATGCAAGTTCCCAAGCAATAGCGGATCAGCAGGAAAAGGAAAGCAAAGCCAAAAAGTCGAAATTATTGGCTTTAAAGCCGGGAAGAATTGTCTTAAACACAGATGATTCTCAGCGTTTGGAGAAATGGGAAGAAAAACACAAAAAATATAAAGATAAATCAAACGATGAAGCTGAAAAAATTGCAGATGTTCAGGGTGTTGGAAAGAATTTAGTTAAAGAATTCATTGAGGTAAAAAGACTAAGGCAAACCAACTTAGATAAACTAAAAGACCAAGATCAGCGATTGCTTA
>CAYXVT010000172.1:2686-7677 GCA_964468105.1 Uncultured Candidatus Berkiella sp.
TCGAATCAAAAGCATCAACAAAAGAAGGAAAATGGTTTGAGTCTCTGATTAAAGATATAGGAAGAAAAATATTAGGGTCACAAAAGAAACGTGATAAGCAAATTGGCGAAATTTGTGACTATTTTAAAGCACTTAATGGTTTACCGTCTACTGATTGCGATTCAGTTCAGGATAAGGCCATTTCCGCTTATAAAATGCTCAGCAAGATTCAACGTGACATTTTGAGTGAAAGTAATCGTTCGGAATCGTTTCTGTTCGTATTATGTGAAAATAAGAAAGAAGAACTAAAGTTAATAATTGATGAGGTCGAAAAGCTAAAAGACACACCGCAGGGAAATAGTAAGAGAAGCCCATTGTTGTCACAAGATGCAAAAATCGATGCAAATTTACTAATTGACTTAAAAGGTGATCACACTAAACAATCAATTTCGCAGAGGGTGATAGAACGTTGTCTAGAGTATCAAAATCATTTAGGAGGAGATCTTGTTAGTGGAGGCCAAATTATAATCGAAATCATCACATTAAAGGAATTAGCAAACAGAGGCGTTAACGATGAGCTTGGGATGGAGGCTAGAAAAAACTTAAGAAATATTGAATCATCTCAGGAATATAAGAAGTTTATAGCAGTTACGGAGGTGCTTCTTAATAAGCTTATTGCTGATTGCAATGAGAACTCCAAGCATTCGCCAAAGGGCAGTATTGCCGTTCGAGATAAAGAATTAATATCGAGCATATTGGTACTATTAAAAGATTATACCAAAAGTGGAACTGACAATGAACTCAGGTTTATAGCAGCTAAATCTCTATCGTCAATTGAACAATCAACTGCTTACCGCTCTTTTAATGGAGATTCTAAAGACAATATTAATGAACCATCAAAGAGAAAAGGACTTATTGCTATTATCAAAGATAAAATTTCAGGAGATAAGAAGTCCCAAAGGAAAGCTGCTTTGGTAAGACAACTTAATGAGCTTGAGAAACATCATACCCCTGTCACAAAAACTTCAACCGACTCCAGTCCTGTTCAAGAAGAAGCCTCGACAGCTTCTCCTTCAAATCCTAATAATAGAAGTACTAAAGTATAGTATTCCTTAAATTATGCTAGCATCCACAATCATCGGCTGTAACTCTTGTATAACAACTGATGCTTGGAAAATTGGTTCGGATAAAGAAATTAATGGCTCGGACTGCGGTACTTGCGTCTGATTCTTATCGTTAAGTGATAAGTTTTCTAAACCTGAAATGACATCATTTTTTAAATCAGAAATACAATCTGCCAATGTAATGGGTGCCGTTTTATGTTCAGGTTGAATGCCAAATTTATCCAACGGTTGTTTATTGTGATGCACTATATTAGGTTGTGTTTCAGATAAATGAGTTAATAAAGATGGCGTAATAAAATCAGCGTTGATTCCGGAATTTTTAGCATAATCTAAAAGTTTATTGAAAGTAGTAAGATCATTCGCTGTAGGATCATCTTTTCCTTCAACAAATGGTTCAACAACTTTGGCATGGAATATGTATGTGTCATTGACTATTTCGTAACTTTCCCAATAAATTTGCGAAGGAGGCAAGAGCAGTTCTTGTTCACCAACGAAATGAGAAAAATCTACGACATTTTTGCCGTACAGGCCATCAAAATGAATAATACTACTCACGCTAAAAGCCTTAGCAACATCAGGATCTAAAGAGGTGCTGTTGAAGGCTTTAGTCGGGATAATGCCACCGCCGTTATCTATCACATCAATTCGTTCTAAAATTTCATGATAGGGCGTTTTTTCTCCTCGATAACTTGGCAAATCTACTTCAGTGATTGGATGAATTTTATTTAATCCCGAGGCTAGCATCATCGTTTCAAGAACCACATTTTTTAATCCTGATTGACCTAGATAAGAAAATTGTGATGCTTTGTCATACAATAAATTATTGATATTGTAGTAATCTGAACCGGTATAGCCTTGAATCGCCATTATTTCAGCAGTGGTGAGCTTATTGTTGTGAATTTCATGGGGAGCAAAATAATGTTGAATTTCATAGTTGTTAAAATGTTGATTAATCTGTTTTAAATAAAGGTTACTGTCTGTTTTGTTAAACTCGATATGAGAAAAATTAGCCTTTTTAAATAAATTGGACAGATTAAGTTCAACATTACCAATGGTCGCATGCACATGCGATTTTTGGTCGATATTTTCTTTGATTTTTAATTTAACCGCATCTGGCTTATTCAATATAAGTTTTGTAACAAGTTCTAGCTCTTGAGTGAATATACTCTTATTTAAGGGACCATAAGCTAAATTAAACATTTCAACCTCTTCACAATCATTCAATAATACGGCTTTATTTGCCTTAACGTTCTTGTCCCGCAGTGGTCACTATTTCATCGCAGTTGAGGATGCTTATAAAGTGCCCTTTGTCGGAAATATGTATCAGTTGGTCAGGATACAAGCACCACGAAAGCTTGTCAACTAAATTATTAAATTGAGTTAAAATAATTTATTTATGAATAAAATCAATAATATAAATAATATAAATATGAAATCCCCAGCCTAGGAGACTGGGAGATAAAGTAGCAAGGAAAAAAGGATATATTTTATCGTGGTCGAACGTTATTAGATTGAAAAGTCGTTCTAACAAATTCTTGATAATCAGCAATGACTCGAGCACTTTCGTTTCGATGTGCATTCATTGCGGTATCGAAAGCAAATTGAATCTGCCTTGGATGCATCTGGTTTCCAGTATGATTTAAAAGATAGCGTACAACAGCAGTGTGCCCATTCTCGGCAGCCTTACTTAGAGCCCAGCCCTTATAGCCGTAAGGAATATCATTCTTATATTGTGATATTAGTGTTTGTACCGCAAAGAAATTGCCAATCTCTGCAAAGTTATAAAGGGCAAGACCCACTTGAGCTGGATTTTGATAGACAGGTGCAATTTGATGAGCAAAAGCAGGTGTTAATCGATTGTGATCTTTATATTTTTTCAAATCACCATCATTTCCATCACTTTCGGTTTCATCTATTTGTTCTGGGCCGCGCTTCATATAATGGTACCAATTGTTAAAATTTAAAGGCAACATTATAACTTAATAGGCGAGTAATAAGGGGTACGTTGGTCGGGTATTTGGATGCGTTTGTCGATATAAAAAAAGGGATCTGGCGATCCCTTTATCTCAAAGTATATTACAGCGATCCTTTTTCTTACCAGTAGGACCAGCAGCAGCAGATGCAGATGCATTATTAGAGCTCGCAGCTCCAGCAGCTTTTTTGCCATCAAGACCGGGTGTAAAAGTCGGGGGAGCTTCACCTACGTTACTGACATTGACATTAGCTGCAGCTGCAACTAATTCATCATCTTTTTTATCAACAGTTGGTCCACTTGTAGCCATTATTCTTCCTTATAAATGCTGTGATGAAATCAAGAATGGCAATTATATGAACTAAGAAAATATAGTCAAACAACCCGTTTATGGTAAACGGAAGTTAACTAGTACACGTAAATAAATATAAATAGTTTGGATAGTTCTTAGGTCCAATATCTATCCCCTCGCCTAGAGACTAGTATGGTGTATGAGCTTGCATTTTGCTGGAGAATAATTCAGTTTACATTCATTTAGGGTAACTTCACGATAATAAAGCACGCAACGTGGGCATAAAATTAATCACTTTGGCATAGCAGCCGATATCCCATCTGATAGCCTCCAGAAAGATTCAATCATAAATTAATTGACTGTTTAACAGCTTAAATGGATTTAAGTTAAGTGTTTTAAAACCATAAGCTGGAGGCTAAAATGAGCGATCCAAAAAAAATCAATTCACCTGATGGTAATGCCCCCATATCTTCTTTGATAAAATATGTGAAATCGTTTTTCAACGCAAATAGTGATCATCAGCTATTGGATTATAAAGATGCTTCTGATCAAAAGCATGCAGATAATGCGTCCAAAGAAATGTCACAGTCCGAAGAAACATCAAAAGAAGATCTCGCTCACTCACATAGTGATAAAAATAAAACTGTCGATAGTGGAGCACAAATTGAAGGATTGAGTGCGCAATCTATTGAATCAAAACCAGAAGAAATAGCACCCAAAAAAGATCTGACGCCCGATGACATTCAAAATATGGCCAAAGCAGAAGCCGATGGCAGTCAACCACAAGACAGTGGTTTTTCTGTTCCCGATGTTACAACCTATGGGTTGCAGGGGCATGTTGATAGTCTTTGGCGCAATCTTGGCTTAGGCCCGCTTCCCGAATCCAAAGAAAAAACGTATTTACCAACAATAGAACAAATAACGGAAAAAGTGAATATTAGTATTCCACCTGTGGCTCATAATGATGGCTTTGGTGGAGCGGATGATTCTTATACCGTTTTTGAAAGTGGATTACCAAAAGGCAGCGATCACGATCCTAATAACACCCCTTCACCTATACCAAGTCCTACCATAGTGATTGGCAATATTTTAGCCAATGATGATTTAGGAACACCTGATGCCAAATTAACTAAAATAGCTTATAACAACATTGATAGTCTTCCTGTCAATGGCGTAATAACCGTTGAATCGATTAATGGTACTTTAGTGGTTTATACCGTAACAGAAAATGGCCATAAAGCTGGAGACTTTATTTTCACATTACATGCGCAGTCTGATCATGATGCAGGACAAGCTAATAATAACTTATCTGAATTATTTAACTACACAATCAGCAATAGTGGTGGCGAAAGTAGTGCCAATCTCCTTATCAAAGATGTTGATGATGTTCCTAAAGCATTTAATGATGCAGGCATCGAGATCCAAGAAGGCCATTTATTAGCCTCTGGAAACGTTTTGCTAAATGACGTGAAAGGGGCAGATCTACCAACGACTTTAGTTTCTTTTTCATATGATGGTGGTACAAAAACCCAAGAAGTACCAGAGAATGGTTCAGCACAAGTGAATACAGCACTTGGTGGAATATTAAAAGTATTTAGTGATGGCACTTGGCAATATACTTCAC
>CAYXVT010000173.1:0-7635 GCA_964468105.1 Uncultured Candidatus Berkiella sp.
TTTTATGTAAGCATAATGCGCCATATTTAGCGCTTCTTCGATTGGGTGTGAATCTTACTCAAAAAGATCTCTGGACTATTCATAAAGCGCGTTTTCAAGATTGTGGACCTGGGCCGATGCCTGAGAATCATAAAGATGGTATAGCAGCTTTTCCTTTTTGTTTAATGTCTATAGATAAAATAAATAGAGCTTTTGCTAACCATAGCCTTAAGCTGTCAAATGTTGAACGATAAGTGTTCCTGGCTATCCAATACAAGGATTAAATCAACTGTATCAGCGCGTGATTTAAACAAAATTTGGATCAGTTTTCTTCAACTGTAAAGTGACAGGTTTCTTGTTTTAACAAGCGATAAAACAACCCATATTTCACTATACAATAAATTGCTCTAAACCCATCTTTCCAACCGATTTTTTTACCTTCTTTATAGGTACGCCCATAATAGGAAATACCCACTTCATAAATACGGATATCCGGAATCCGTGCTATATGGGCAGTGACTTCTGGTTCAAAACCAAAACGTTTTTCCTGTAGAGGTATGCTCTGGATAATGTGGCGTTTAAATACTTTATAACAGGTTTCCATATCGGTTAGATTAAGATTGGTAAACATATTACTCAGCAAGGTGAGGAATTTATTTCCCATTGAATGCCAAAAATACAAGACGCGATGAATATCACCACCACTGAATCGACTACCAAAAACCACATCCGCCTTGCCGTTAAGCAAGGGGCTGAGCAATTTAGGGTATTCAGTAGGGGAGTATTCCAAATCTGAGTCTTGAATAATCACATAATCACCGGTTGCATGCCTAATACCGGTATGAATAGCGGCACCTTTGCCCATATTCTTGGGATGATGGATAAGAATATCGATAAGAGGTTTAAGCGTTGATTCAAGTAGTTTGGCAACGCCATCGCTTGAGCCATCGTTGACGACAATAATCTCTAGCTTCCCATCAATGGGTGATTGGCGAACTGTTTCAAGCAATTGGCCAATGGTATTTTTTTCATTATAACAAGGAATAATGACGGATAGGGTATAACTCATACTTCAACCAAACTTTCATTTTTGTTAACTACGGTTTGAAAATAAGCGATAGTCTTTTTCAAACCTTGAGTCAAATCCACTTTGGGCTCCCAGCCCAATTGTTCTTTTGCTTTCGTAATATCTGGGCAGCGTTGTTTAGGATCATCAATTGGCAAAGGCAGATGCGATATCTTTGAGGCACTGCCGGTTAGTGACAAAACAATTTGTGCCATTTCGTTCATTGATTTTTCAACGGGATTACCAATATTGATAGGCGTATGACAATTTGATTTATTCATCAAGCGTATAAAACCTTCAATCATATCATCGACATAGCAAAAAGAGCGGCTTTGTTCACCATTACCATAAATGGTGATAGGTTCATTTCTTAAAGCTTGAACGATAAAGTTGCTCACGACGCGGCCATCTTCGGCGCACATTTGGGGGCCATAGGTATTAAATATACGCACGATTCGAATATCGACCTGATGCATGCGGTGATAATCCATAAAGAGGCTCTCAGCGCAGCGCTTACCTTCGTCGTAACAGGAACGAGGGCCAGCGCAATTTACATTACCCCAATAATCTTCACGTTGCGGATGAACATGAGGATCGCCATAGACTTCACTGGTGGAGGTAAACAAAACAGGTACTTTCAAATTTTTGGCAAGTTCCAGTACATTCAATGCCCCTAAGACACTGGTCTTGGTTGTTTGAATAGGATCGCGCTGGTAATGAACAGGACTAGCAGGACACGCTAAGTGATAAATCGCATCCACCTCTAATGAAACCGGTTTGCATATATCTTGATGAATAACTTCAAAGCCGGGATATTTTAAACAATTTTTAAGATTTTGCTCTGTGCCGGTGTAGAAATTGTCTAAACAAAAAACCTGTTGCCCTAATTCGAGCAAACGCTGGCAAAGATGAGAGCCCAGAAATCCTGCTCCGCCTGTTACTAGCGCCGTTTTATGTGTTGACATATCTATCTAACTTCCCATCGTGATAAAAATTCAATTTATGTTTATAACCAGTATATTTTGAATCGAGAAAGTCTATCATGTGGGTTTGGCGTAAATCTACGAGAACGAGCTTTGACAGCGTCTCTTTAAGTCATTATTGTGCGGCTATGTTTTACCGTCAGGGAATATGGTTATTTATCTAACATGAAAATTACAGTATACGGTTCAGGATATGTTGGTTTAGTAGTCGCGGCTTGCTTTGCTGAGGTAGGTCATGAAGTACTTTGTATGGATGTTGATAAAGCAAAAATAGCTAAGCTACAGCAAGGTAAAATTCCTATTTATGAGCCAGGCTTAGAAGAGCTTGTTCAAGCCACTCAAAAAACACAACGCTTACAGTTTACAACCGACGCTCAAGCGGCAGCACTCTTTGGTGAGTGTCAGTTTATTGCAGTTGGCACACCACCAGATAAAAATGGAAAAGCAGATCTTTCCTACGTGCTTGCTGTGGCAAGCTCAATCGCAGAACACATGATGGACTATACCATTGTGATTAATAAGTCGACCGTGCCAATTGGCACTGCCGATAAAGTTCGTGAAGCCATCAATCTTGGATTGCAGGCCAGAAAGAAAGACATCCCATTTGATGTCGTTTCAAACCCTGAGTTTTTAAAAGAGGGTGCTGCGCTAGACGATTTCAGAAATCCTGATAGGGTTGTATTAGGCGTTTCAAGTGTTCAAGCAGAAGAAAAATTGAGAAAACTCTATTCCTCCTTCGAACATGATGATAATCGTTTAATCGTTATGGATATCCCTTCTGCAGAGCTGACGAAGTATGCAGCCAACGCCATGTTAGCGACAAAAATTAGCTTTATGAATGAAATGGCAAATCTCGCGGAGAGAGTAGGCGCAGATATCGAAAAAGTCAGAGTGGGCATTGGCGCAGATGTGAGGATCGGATACCACTTTACACATGCGGGGTGTGGTTATGGTGGATCTTGTTTTGGTAAAGATATCCAAGCACTTATCCATACCGCGATAGAATACAATAGTCCCGTTGATATTATTCAATCCGTAGAAAAAACCAATCAGGGGCAAAAGCGACTATTGTTTGACAAAATGTGCGCCCACTATCATGGTTCCCTGTCTAACAAGACTTTTGCAATTTGGGGTCTTGCCTTTAAACCTGAAACCGATGATATGCGCGATGCGCCAAGCCAAGTGATGATAAATTCATTATGGGCAAAAGGTGCTAAGGTGCAAGTGTATGATCCACAGGCGATGGAAGAGGCTCAAAAGATTTTTGGAAAACGTGCTGATATTGCCTACTGCACAAGTCCAGAAGAGGCCTTGGAAGGGGCAGATGCCTTAGTGATCCTTACGGAATGGCGACTATTCAGAAGTCCTGATTTTACAAAAATAAAACAAACTTTACTTGCGCCTGTTATTTTTGATGGTCGTAATATTTATGATCCTTACAAACTGGTTCAAATGGGGTTTACTTATTATGGTATTGGAAGGGGCAAGAGATTAGGCTGGCGTGAAGACAAAGTGCTTGCGGGATAAAAAGTTCCATCCAAAAGCCATGCCCATAGCAAACAGCTTGCTGATAACAATGGGCATGGCCATCCACTCAAAAGCAAAAAATAAGCATGAGTGGTGGATAAGCAGACCAACGCTTGAGACCATGTAAGTGAGCGCTACGCGAGCATGTGAAGAACGACTATGTTGATGTTTAAACACAAATTGATTACATAGAACATAGTTGACTAAGGTGGCAACAATAAAGCTGAGCGTTGCCAGTATTAAGTAATGGTATTCAAGATATTCTCGTAAGATGAGAAACAAACTGATATCAACGGCAGCGGAAATGCCACCAACAACAATATATTGGTAGAGCTTAGGATCGCGAAGTAGGTTCAGGATAAAATTTTTCATTAAGTTATTTTAACATGGGATCATCAAATGGGCTATCGACCGAGCGTTTCCATCATCATTGCTGTTAAAAACGCCAAATCAATGCTGGAGGAAACCCTGCAAAGTATACGTATGCAGCAATATGATCCCATAGAGGTGATTGTTATTGATGGCGGATCAACGGATGGTACCGTTGACGTTATTAACGCTAACCAAGATTTGATTAATGCCAGTATCAGTGAACCAGATAAAGGTATATCTGATGCATTTAATAAAGGCTTAGCAAGAGCAACAGGGGATTATATTAATTTTCAAGGCGCAGGTGATACGCTATTTTCACCCACTTGTTTAGCGCAATTATTTTACGGCGTTGATGATACAACGACGCTTGTTTGTGGCAAAGTGATGCGGGTTGAAGAAGATGGTCTCAGTCCCATCTGGATTGCCCCAAAAAAAATAAAACGGTTCAAGCCAAATTCATTACTTTTTAAGATGAGTCTGCCTCATCAAGGGTTGTTTACACATCGGCGTTTTTTTGAACAATATGGACATTTCGATGAAAATGTTCGATTTGCCATGGATTATGATTTATTACTCAGAGCTTACCGAACCTTTCCCAAAACGATTATGAAAGATGTCATGGTCTCAAAATGGAGAGCAGGTGGTGTAGGCAGTAATAGAATCAGTGACATTTTTGACGAATATCATCGTATTAAAATTAAAAACAACGTCGCTTCAAAGGGAGTGTTAGCATCCATTGATGCCTTTACTCGATTTAAGTACATTTTAAAATCAAAGTGTTTAGGGTTGCCCTATTAATGAATCCTTTATTGCAAATCACACGCTATATCTATCTCAATAATCCCTGGTATGAATTACCCTGGCGTTTTTTTAACGCCTTTATCTATCAGTGCCGCAAAAGGTTTACAGGTAATATTGTTGTTAAAGAGTTATTTAATGGTAAAAAAATATTTTTATTTCCTCGTAATCCCATTTCATCGGCTTTAATTTATTCAGCAATTCCTGATAAAGACGAAATTTCCACTTTAAGACAATATGCAGATAAGAATACTGTGTTCTTAGATATTGGTGCGAATATCGGTGCTTATTCTTTAATGTTGCTTGATAAAGTAAAAACAGTTTATGCCTTTGAAGCGCATCCCTTAACTGCGAGATATTGCAAGATGAATTTTCTGCTTAACAACATCAGTGAGTCCCATGTGCTTGAATTGGCCGTCAGTGATAACGATTCTCCTAAATATTTTTCAAACTCTTTTGATGCTTGCCCCATAAACAGTATTGTTCAATCATCTGAGAATGCGATTACCGTGAAGGCAACGACGCTCGATCAATTTATTCAAGCGCAGTCCTTTGCTGAAGATGTCTCATTCATATTAAAGATTGATGTAGAAGGTTTTGAGCATGAAGTGTTTAATGGTGCAAAATCATTTTTAAACAATAAAATGGTTAAAGCGATTATTTTTGAAACATTCTCAAGTCAAATGCCCCAAGTGCTATCACTGCTTCATGACCATGGGTTTAAGACCAAGAAGGTAGGGGATAACAATATGTTAGCAATCAGAGATATAAATGCGTAATGTGTTTAAAAAAGAGCTGAGTGCTCAACAGTTAGACAGGATGTTTTATGGATTTCTATTTTTATTAGCGCTTATTCGTGTATTAACATCTAAAGTCATTCCCTGCCCCCCAGATTTTGATTGCAACGCTTACATCCATATGGCTAATAATTTAGCTTATGATCCAAATATTCTGCCACATCATGCGATGCGGGTATTACCTTCCTTTCTTGCTCATCTATTAGAATCAATGGGGCTATCACTGGCATTTGCTTTTAGACTTTTAACAGATAGCACTTACGTTCTCTTTGGTGGACTCACCTATTGGGTGTTACGTCAACATTCAGTGAAACCACTTTTAGCCCTTAGCTTTAGTTTGCTTTGTTTAGCGCCACATCATGCAATGCGAATTCCATTGCAACAGGTTTATCAATTATGCGACATCATGACGTATCCCTTGGCATTATTACTGATACATTTTTCAATGCAACAAAAGGGTAGGTGGGTATTTGCTTTATCATTAATAGGATTGCTCACCAAGCAAACATTATTCGGTTTTGGTGGTTTATCGTTAATGTATTGTTTTTGGAAAACCAGAAAAAATGAAAATCTCATTTTTATAGCACTTTTGGGGTTGTCTTATCTGGCGTTGCAAACCTATTTTCATGCCTTTTCGATTGTGAGCCATCACCTTATTCCTGCTAACGATTTTTTTACATTGTCACATCTTATCGAAATAACTAAAAGTTCAAAAATAATCGATTTGTTTATTCCTCTTATTCCGTTACTCATCATTTATTTTAGACAGACAGTTGTCTTTTTAGTTCGCTATTGGCATGTGGCTTTTTATATTGGGGTTGTCGTTGGACAACCCTTTATTGCTTATCACTTAACAGGTAATAATTTTCAACGACTTGCTTTGCAAGGGATATGGATTATTTACTTGATTGTCGGTTTATCAACAGCACAAAAGCCATGGAAGAAATCATTAACCTATCCATTGGCAATCTATTCTTTGGCGATTTACTTTACTTGGGGTATCCAACAACGCACCATTTTAATGATTATATTTACGATGGTGTGCTTATTTTATTATGCTCTACAACGGTTTCCGAAATATAGTTCGCTATCAGCTGATTAGCTTGAGCAGTGGGGTGGCCATCGCCTTTAATTTGGTATTTTGGGTTACCTGCGTAGAAATCAGGTAATATGTGACTGACAAGATGAACGGTAATATTATTTTTTCGCCATTCATTGCTTATTTTTTCTATTAATTCTTGAGTCTTTTTATCTTCGGCAATATCCCACAAAATAATGTGAAATGCAGCATCATGATAGTCTTGCTCAAATAGTGTCTTCGCTTTAATCACCATTTTGACATAACGATCCAAATCTTCAGGCGTTATAGGCCGTGTTTGTAAATGAAGAAAGCGAACAAAGATTTTTTGGAGTAAATAAGATTTATTCATATAGGCACGCAGTCTATTTATCCAGAGGGATTTTTGAGGCGCAACGTCATTAAAATGGCCTACATAAACTATCTCACCAGCAGCATTTTGTTCATATTTAGGATCATTGATATTCCAGGAAGTTAATCCTGCTGCTCTATTAATATGTTCAGGCAGAGCAACATATATCACATAGCGTGGTTTTTCGGCGACGACTTTCTTGACGAGACCTTGTTCTAAGGCTGAAAGCATTTGCTGTGGACCGTAGCCACCATAGGCAAAATTATAAGTATTTAAATTGGCGACTTTGGAACCTGTTTGGTAAGGCAAGGTTTCATTGTCTTGGATGCCAATGCCGAAAGTGAATGAACATCCAAAAAATAACATGGATTCCTTTGCACTGGGAATTTTATATCCCTTTCGTTGTCCTTTTTCATCTGTTGAGAAATGCATATCATAAACAAGATTTCCGTCTTGTATTAACTTACCCTGCGCATTATTGATATTGGGTGGTGGTGCATACCCTAGAACATCATTTTTAACAAACAACTTATGCGAAAAATATTCGCCTTCTTGTATTGTGTTTCTAGAACCAGATTTCAACCAAAAATAACTTTCGGCACCGGTTAACATTAAGATTAAAATGGCTATATTAAAATAGACGGCCCTTGGCGTTTCTTGTTTTGTTTTAACGAAGAAAAATC
>CAYXVT010000174.1:0-6433 GCA_964468105.1 Uncultured Candidatus Berkiella sp.
AACAAGCCTTCAACGCCCTATTAACGCATTTGCTTGCTACCAAAAGTTATGTGCTAGAAGCTAGCAGAAAAACCCCCACGGCCCCTCCCAGTGAGCAACAAGCCGAACCTTTATTACAAGGTGTTATGACATCTCTTGCCAATAAATATGGTAATGATGTTGTACGCTCAGTTTTTACCGACCCTAAAAAAATTCCGGCGAACGTTGGCGCTCAGGTAATAATCGAATTTTATTCTCAGATTTTAGCAGCGGGCCCAGAAAATGCAGGTATCATCATGCGTTTTGTTTCTAATTTGAAGTCAACCCAAAATAGCTTTAATAAACAGGATTTGGCCAAATCTCAGGAAGTAGTAGGAAAAAACTAACAATCTAGAAGACCATATGTCAATTGGGTTATCCGGATTGTATATACCAGTCATTATAATGAAAGATAGCTAAAACGAGAGATTAGAGTATACTCTTAACGAAAGCCAACTCTTAAAGCAGTTAGATCCCCTGTTATTCCAAGAAATAATGAGCTTTCTTCTTACTTTCATACCTTTAAATTCTTATTTGACAGCACACTTTTTCAGGCCTAGGCTCTAGCGACAGTATATATGCCTAACAATAAATATTATTTACCTTTACATAAATATTGGAGAAAGCAATGAATAATCTCATCCTAGATAATATTAAAGACGATTTAGGTCATCTTAAAGATGATGTTAAAGATTTGATTATTACTACTATTGATAATGTGAAAGAAGAAAAACAGAAAACACAAGAGAAAATACACAAAGTAATTAAACACATCAAAGAGGACTTAAAATAATTTTTTTAACTTAATTTTATACTAATTTATATTTTTGTAGGTGATATATGAGAACATTAAATAATAATGAAATTTCCGAAGTCTCGGGTGGCATCTTTGGATTTTTCTCAGGACTGATCATGGGAAGTCTTGATTACAACATCAAAACCACTATTATCGCCTCTTCAGCGGTTGAATGCACCACATACTCTTTAGGTTATGTGAGCTATTTGGCGCCAGGAATTGTGTTTGGTGCTCCTCACCTCATCCCTGTGGCATTAATTGGTGCAGGTCTTGGCTATGTAGGATACGAATTGGCTCAGGTTTTAAAGGATTAAATAAGTCGGCGGCATCGCAGGACACAAGATTTAGCGCGTTCTGCGTAGGACTGCCAAAGCAGATGTTTTTTTATCCTCCTATACAACTCTATGATAATAGGATATTAATAAATTATATAATCTAGTGGCTATTAAAATGGCTTGTTAGATTATAGATTTTTGCCCTGAAGTATTACAAGGAGCGTAATATGCCTATACATACTTCTCAAAATGATAATCCTCCAATCGATATACCAGAACCTGTACCTGCCATTCTCAACCAATTTCAAAGACCTGTAAGACAATTTGGATATCCGAATTTGCAGGAAGCGAACTTGGGAAATAGAAGGCTAGGGCGTAGAAGGCCGGGGTAATAAAAGAAAACGAAGACAGAAGAGTCCTGCTTCGCTAATACAATCTAGCATAGAGGTTTTAAAAAGAACTGGGGTTAATTTTAACATTGGAGTTTGAAGAAGATTTAATTGCCCGCCTTCGTTCGCCTTCGGCGTAACTTCGGCGCGGCATACGCTCCGCTAACTCTTCGATTCGCGATTTACAATCGCGCCGAAGCGTAAGCGTAGGTGGATGGTGGCCAGAGCTGGAATCGAACCAGCGACACAAGGATTTTCAGTCCTTTGCTCTACCGACTGAGCTATCTGGCCATCGGGCATTGAAATGCATAAAGATGCGAGGCGCCTATTAAACTGGAAGTTCTCAACCCTGTCAAGTTTGGTTTGTTATGATGTTAGCTTACTTGTCTGGTGGTTTATATCCAGCTGGTTTTTCGCTGCTTCCTTCAAAGAAATATTTCTGCATTTCTCCTTCCAAGAAAGTACGTGCTTTGGGGTCAAGCACATTCAATCGATTTTCATTTATCAGCAAGGTTTGATGTTTAAGCCATTGTTGCCAGGCTTCAACACTAATGGATTCAAATATTTGTTGTCCAAGCGGTCCGGGGTAGGGAATGCGATCTAAGCCTGGCGCTTCTTTTTGTAATTTTTTGCAAAAAACCATTCGTTGATTCATGTGTTCCTCGTCAATAATTTTTTTATGGGGGCAGGTAATCCTAACTTTTTTAAATCTTTAGTATTTACCCACTGCAGTGATGGATGGATTGTTTTAGGTATTGGTTTTTGAACATTCAACAAAATCGGATCTATGAGCAAATGATAATGAGTGAAAGTGTGCTTTATTTGAGGCAATGGTTCCAGAGTAGTTTTTGTTAAACCCAAGCTACGTATAAAGGCTTGCATCGACTTTTCAGTGTCAAATTCAGGTAGGCTGAAAAGCCCTCCCCAAATCCCTTTCTCAGGGCGCAGCTCCAATAGAATTTCTTGTTTTTTATTGGTTGCATACAACACAAAGGTTTGGCGCGTTGGGATCCGTTTGGTTTTTCTTTTTTGCGGATAATTGGCTTGCTGATCACTTTCGAAAGCCTGGCAGCGGGATTTTAAAGGGCAGCTAGGGCAGTTTGGCTTTGAGCGAGTACAAATCGTTGCGCCAATATCCATAATGGCTTGCGTATAATCAGCAACCTGCTTGTTAGGAGTATAGGCATCCGCTAATTCCCAGAGTGTCTGCTCTACCTCTTTTTGACCAAGGGGCCCAGGAACACAATGGAAGCGGCTCAAGACACGCTTAACGTTGCCATCGCAAATAGTGGCTCTTTTATCAAAGGCTTGAGCAATGATGGCACCAGCAGTGGAGGGGCCAATGCCTGGCATCAACACAAGCTCATCTACTGTTTGGGGAAATTGTCCTTGATGGTGTTTGGCAATCAGTTGTGCTGTCTTATGTAAGTTACGCCCTCGGGCGTAATAACCAAGACCAGCCCAATGTTGTAACACTTGATCAAGGTTAGCCTTGGCAAGTGCGCTCACTGTTGGAAAGGCGGCCATAAATTTTTCAAAATAAGGAATAACAGTGAAAACTTGCGTTTGTTGCAACATGATTTCAGAAACCCAAACCCGATAGGGATTGATGGCTTGCTTCCAAGGTAAATCATGCCGTCCGTGAATGGCGAACCATTTAAGGGCTTGTTTTGAAAACCAAGACTTCATTCCTCTTTTTTCTTCTTCTTGAATAATTTATTCAACCCTTTATTTAGTTTTTCTTCCAGTTTTTGTTGGAGCTCATCAGTTGATGGCGCAGTTCCCTCTTGAGGGTTCTGATTAGGATCCGACTTGTTGCCTAAAATTTTCCCTAGATTTTTTTCAATCTGCTTGTTTAGCTCCTTTTTCAAATCCTTTTCTAAGCCTTTTTTCAAGTAAAGATCCATATCAGGTTCTATTTTGGGATGATTCAACGATCCTTTAATGCGTATGGCCAATGGATAAGCATTTGGATGTTCTTCATTATCCTTGTATTGGCGATAAGCTTGCATTTTATATTCAATTGTTTTGTTGGCAAGATTAATACTACCATCGCCATTGGCTTTGAAGCTTGGCGCAACAATCGTTAAATCATTGTTGTAGATGATATCGTCATTAATATTAAGAGTGGCTGTTAAGTCACCAAACGATGTACTTTTAGTATCTGTCTCAACAGTTTTTTCTTTGTTAAATAAACTACTGGCCAGGCTCAGATAATATTTTACATCGATACCTTCTATGGTCCCATTGGTGAGATGGGCTTTTACGATGCCGTTGATGTTTGAATTCTGAGCAAGATTAAAATCAAGGGAAGCAAGACCCGTGAGTCTTTTTTCTTGTTTCAAATCGGTTAACAAAGGTTGAATTTGAATATTTTTTAGATTGCCTTGAAAAGTGGTGGCAGTCGCGGCATTACCAAGATCTTTCGTGGCAACAAGGGATAAGGTTCCTTGGTATAAATCTGCAGTTAAAGAACTCACTTTAAGGAGATTATTATCCTTTCTCAAAGAGGCCTTAACATTATTTAATGTAAGATTTTTCACCAGCACTTGTTGGATTTGAATATCGCCATTAACAGAGCGTGAAGACTTATTCTTACTGGCAGAAGGCGTTTGTGTTGTTCGTTGCACAGGCTTTTCACTAGGTGATGGCGTTGCGTTTTCTGGGGCACTTTGCTTTGTTATTAATTTGTCGAGATCGAGCCGATTCATTTTTAACTTGAAAGTGATCGGTGTGTTTGGATCGGCAGGTATCATACTTGTGCCAGTGATATTCTGTTCACCCAACTGTAAACGAATATCTTTCAACGAAATCGTTTTATCTGCATCAACTAGAATGCTCATAGCAACATTTGCTTTTTGAAATGGACCTGGGTTGTTAGGTAATGCCAATGTCATGGTTGTATCAACAGAGGCCTTCATTTTTTTAGCGAAGTTAACCCTTCCCTTGAAATCAGTATGACCGTTTAGGGAAGTTACTTTGTTTTTACCTACCTGTTGTGTGACATCAAATTGACCACTAATAGGGAAGTCATTTTCCTCATCTCCACGCTCACCTTTAATTTGCAAAGAGCTGAATTGGATGATTTCTTGTTGTTCTTTATCATCAAAAGAAAAGTTAGCGTCTTTGACCTCAAAGTGAACGAGTGAAAAAGTTAATTTTTTCTTTTGCTTACTATCGGTGGAATTGTCAGGTTTATCTTCTGCTGAGGGACTTTTTTTATTAGTCGATTTTTTAACTTGCTGATTGAAATAGTCCCAGTTAGTAGAGCCATCGCTATTTTTTACTAGCTGTATTTGCAATCCCTTTAAAGTGAGTGTTTCTATGATTAGCTGACGGTCTAGGAGTTCTCGCACCGGTAATTTAAAACTCATCTGTTCAATTTTGATAAATTCCCCATCACCAAATCCTGGGGCTTGCGGTAATTGTACATCAGCTACATTTAGCGCAAGATGAGGAAAATATTTCATTTCGATATTGCCTTGGATCTCCAGTGGCAATCCCGACTTTTCAGTGATAAATGCGCTAACTTCTTGCTTATAGTCATTAGGATTGAAGATGAGAAAGGCTGCAATGGGAATAATTATCGCTATGCTTACGATCAATAAAACTAACCATAACATCACTCGAAGCAGTGATCCTTTGGTTGCAGTTGTAACGTTCTGGGCCTTCATAGCAGTTACTCTCTCTCAATGATGTTCAATTTTGCTGGTTAAAAATAGGGAGTGGAGCGGGTGATGGGAATCGAACCCACGCCATCAGCTTGGGAAGCTGAGGTACTACCATTGTACTACACCCGCATAAAAATTTGCCGCTTATTATGACAAAAGGGGGTAATGGATACTAGGCCCGCACCATACGCTTTGGTAGTATACACATTCCAACAGCAATGATTACTGAGCCAAATGACTTTATTAGAAAAACCCTTAAGACCCATTCGTAGCTTCGTTTTGCGTCAAGGCAGAATATCTGACTCGCAACAGCAAGCACGTGCCTTGTATTGGCCTCAATATGGTTTATCGCTGCCTCAAGCGCCGACTGTATTCAATTGGGATCACATTTTTGGTCGTGAAGCAACGCGTGTTGGAAATTGGTTTTGGGATGGGCGATAGCCTGATTGCGATGGCAGTAAAATCTCCTGAAATCGATTTTATTGGTATTGAAGTTCACCAACCTGGCATTGGGCGTTGTTTAACCCAGGCAAATCATTTTCAACTAACGAATCTTAAAATCTTTGCAGAAGATGCCATTGGCGTACTGGAAGGATGTATTGCTAATCATAGTCTAGACAAAGTGTGCCTGTTTTTCCCCGATCCATGGCCAAAAACAAAACACCACAAACGTCGTATTGTGCAAAACAGTTTTGTTTCTTTGGTGGCGCAAAAACTGAAAGTGGGCGGGCAATTTCATATGGCAACAGATTGGAAAGATTATGCTGATCATATGTTAGCTGTGCTTGAAAAATCTCCAGCTTTTGCTAATCAATTTGGGCCAGGGCAAGTTGCACCCTCGCAATTTGAACGTCCTTCCACCAAATTTGAAATGCGTGGCCAAAAACTTGGCCATCAGATTTGGGATCTCGTTTATAAACGTCTGTAGGCAATAAGACCGACGCATCTATTAGCTCCCTCTCAATAGCTCTCCTATACTAAATATATAGATCCTCTCCTAACCTAACCATGGGGTAGCAAAAGTGTTTGGCGTCCCAGGCTTAACACCCGATATTTTTTTAGTATTGGGCATCATTGTCATCACCGTCATACTCTTTGTGACAGAGATTGTGCGTGTCGATGTGGTTGCTTGTTTAGTTTTAGTCTTATTAGGTCTCACTAAATTAGTTCCCAGTAATGTTCTTTTTTCGGGCTTTTCAAGCGATGCCGTGATTGCATTGATTGGTGTAATGATTATGTGTGCCGGACTTGAGCGCAGTGGTGTGGTTGCAAACATTGCGCACT
>CAYXVT010000174.1:6443-7612 GCA_964468105.1 Uncultured Candidatus Berkiella sp.
GACGGATCCGTTTATTGTTAATGGGAATCGGTGGGTTTTTTGCGGGCTTTTTGCGCAGCGTTGGCACAGTTGCATTACTATTACCGGTTGTGATGCGAATTCGCCATGCCACAGGCATTCACAAATCTCGTCTTTTGATCCCCTTGAGTTTTTGCGCCATTTTGGGAAGCACCTTAACCATGCTTGGGACAGGTCCTTTAATCTTGCTCAACAGCTTACTTGTCAATTCAGGTGGCTTGACCGATAGATTTGGCCAAGATGCCCCTATGCTTGGTTTGTTTAGCGTTTTTCCTATTGGTTTAACGTTATTGGCTTTAGGGATGGGATATTTTGCCTTATTAGGGGATTGGTTATTACCCAAAGTGCCCAAAAACGATAGTATTAATGGCGGCAGCCCGGCCTATTTTAAAAGAATTTATGGAATAGGGGCAGATTTTTGTGAATGTCGTGTCCCTTCGACCAGTCCATTAGCAAACAATACTTTACGTCAATGGGAAGGATTGCTTCCTCCGGATATTGCGATCATTGGGATTAAACTTGGTAATAGCATTCATATTCCTCCTTTAAGAAAAACCGAACTAAAAGAGGGAACTGTATTAGCCATGCTTGGTCCTAGAGATGAAATTCAGGAGTTTGCTAAAAAATATGGACTCAGGATGTCTCCCTACTTAACAACCTTCCAAGAAAAATTAAATCCCACCCATTCAGGATTATGTGAAGCAGTGGTACCGCCGAGTTCTCAATTGGTGGGCACAAACTTACGAGATCTTCATATGCGTCATCATTTTGGGATCCAGGTATTAGCAGTGCATAGAGGCGATAAAGTTCGTCGCGGCAAAAAGGAAATTGGTAATTTAACCTTACGTTCAGGTGATACTTTAGGTATGTTTTGTGAATGGGGCGCTTTGTTTTCCTTGCAGAAAAATCCAGATTTTGTTGTCGTAACGTCAGATTATCCACGTCAGAAAATGCATACCGAAAAAATGTGGTTTGCAGTATTTTTCTTTGTGCTGGCCATTGGTTTAATAGTATTTGCAGGGTTATCGGTTGCTATTGGGCTGCTAGTTGGCGCGGTATGTATGATTTTTTCAGGCGTGATCAGCATTGATGACGCCTATGAATCCGTTAGTTGGAAAACGGTTTTTCTCTTAGCAGGATTGATCCCCTTA
>CAYXVT010000175.1:0-4786 GCA_964468105.1 Uncultured Candidatus Berkiella sp.
CACCGCCTACGGGTAATAACAACGCTCTTTTTGCGCCAGCTTCTTTCATTGCTTTAATAGCAGAAACTTTATTGCCCATTAAACGAATGGTTTCAGGTCGGGGACCTATAAAGACAAAGCCACTCTCTTCGACGCGTTCAGCAAAATCAGCATTTTCAGCCAAAAAGCCATAACCAGGATGAATAGCCACGGCATCGGTTATTTCAGCTGCGGTGATAATGGCTGGAATATTTAAGTAACTCATCGGAGAAGGTGCAGGTCCAATACAGATGGCTTCATCTGCTAAGCGCACAGGTAAGAGATCTCTATCGACAGTGGAATAAACAGCCACCGTTTTGATGCCAAGCTCGTGACAAGCACGTAAAATACGCAAAGCGATTTCGCCGCGATTGGCAATAACAACTTTATCTAGCATGGAACACCATTATTTAATTACAAAGAGGGGTTGACCGAATTCTACTGGCTGGCCATTTTCAACTAAAATAGCCGTAATAACCCCAGATTTGTCGGCCTCGATCTGATTCAGCATCTTCATGGCTTCAACAATGCAGAGTGTGTCACCCGCTTGCACATTTGTCCCAATTTCGACAAAAGGAGGTTGGGTTGGTGCTGGTGCGCGATACATTGTCCCTACCATAGGTGAGGTGACAATATGTCCTTCAGGTATTGCCGCCGCCGCCGGAGGCGCCTCTGCCGTGCTGGTTGGCGCTTGATGCGAAGGTGGCGCGACGTTATTTGGAGTGTGTGCCATCACATATTGCGTCGTATTTGAATCCATTTTGCGACTAATCCGTACAGATTCTTCGCCTTCGCGGATTTCAATTTCCGCAATACCAGATTCTTCTAATATTTCAATTAACTTTTTTATCTTTCTAATATCCATTTTAACAACTCGAATTTGTAGTTAAAGATTAGGAAAGTTTTTCAAGGGCTGCATTCAGCGCAGCATAATAACCTTGAGGACCAAAGCCACTAACAACACCAATGGCAATATCGGATAAGTAACTTAAATGTCTAAACGTTTCGCGAGCATGAATGTTGCTAAGATGAACTTCATAAAAAGGGATGCTTACAGCTAAAAAGGCATCGCGGATAGCAATACTACTATGTGTAAAAGCGGCAGGGTTGATGATTATCACATCGACCTTGTCTTTTTTTGCAGTATGAATTTTCTCTATAATCTCGTGCTCAGCATTGGACTGAAAACAGTGGAGATCATGCCCTTTAGCTATTCGACCCAATTGCTGATCAATTGCTTTAAGAGTGATTTTCCCGTACAACGTGGGTTCGCGCTTGCCTAGCAGGTTTAAGTTTGGTCCGTGAATTACTAATATCTTAGCCATACTGATTGCCTACATTGTTATTGAGCTTATTGTGGATCAATTTGCGTATGATGTCTACCAGATGCCGAAAGTTAACGAAAGATGCATGCTAAATCAAGCAAGATGCTGCACGATCCCTGCATAATCCCTTCTATATTATAAAGATAGTCGATTTTAGAAACATTTGAGCAAATTCTTAACAAGATCGCAGCATGATCATGAAAGATAGCGACAAATCGATTTAAAAAGAAACAGGATCTACGATTTTCCATATTGGCAAAGGATTTTTTTCCTGCGCTGCTGCCGCAGCTAAGAGGAGAGGGGGGGATGTTTAGTGCCCCACGTTCCGGCGCTCGGAAGCGCCTCCACATGGGGCTAATATCCTACGCCACTTCGTGGCTATAAATTCTGAGATATTGACGTTAAATATTGATAACTTCGGCTAAAATTCATTAATTTGACGTTATCTTGTCTACAGCAGCGCAGCTGCGTAGGAATTTAGCCCCACGTGGAAGCCTTGAGCCGCTAGGCGAAAGGCTGGAGCGTGGGGGAACATAATCCGCCCCTCCCACTCCCTCTCTCTGAGCTGCGGTAGCAGCGTAGGAATATGGAAGATAGCATCAAGATAATGAATTTTAAAAGAAGTTGCCAACAATTGGCATCAAGATACAGACAGGCCTCTCTTTGATGGCCAAATTAAGGATTTATTAAATCGTATAAACACGATGTCGACAAGATAATTATTTATCATGAAGGATAACACCAAGATAACAGAAGATAGCGACAAATCCTCAATTTTCAAGAAAGAGCCACCCTGTCAGCGGCCCATCAATAATCATCTGGCACGTTTCAAGAAGATGGCGGCAATATAAAACACTTTAACAACAAATGCCGGCAGTATCGCTTATTTTGCGTCCAAATCAGTTTTCATGCGCTCTAATTGCGCTAGAAACTCTTTTTCAGAGACTTCGCCGACGATCCTATACTTTGTTAGCTCTCTACCGTCTTTGGCGAAAAATAATACCGCTGGTGGGCCTATCAAATCAAATTTCTTTAAAAATTGCTGACTGGCTTCGTTATAGTCTGTGATATCTGCACGAACCAATTGCCAATCTTTTAGCTGCTCCTGAACAGAATGTGAGTCGAAAACCTTTCTTTCTAAGTGTTTGCATGAGATGCACCAGTTTGCATAAAAAACGAGCATCAATGGACGGGCTTGTTGTTTTGCTTGGGTTTGAGAGGCTTTAAATGCACTAGGCGTGTTACTTGGTTCAAAAACTAAACTTGCCGTTTTATGTTCGCCATTACTCCATGGATTAAAAGTAAGCACTTTGAGTGGATCCTGTTCTCCTTTGGTTGCTCCCCAAAAGAGTAAAGCAGCATAAAACACAAAGATCATGCCAATGCGTCCACTCCACCCAGTTTTGCTTTTGAAGGTATTCATACACCAAGCAATAAATAGGCATAATCCACCCCACAAAATTAAAACCCATGGACCATGAAATACCCTATCAAATAGAAACAAGCTTAAACCAAACATAATGATGGCAAACGCCTGATTGACGTGATGCATCCAAGGGCCAGATTTTGGTAAAAACTTTCCGCCTAACGTTCCCATGGCGAGTAAAAAAGTACCCATACCTAAACCCATTGCCAATAGTGCACTTGCTCCAAGAACAATATCTCCGCTATGAGATATATAGCCAAGTGCGCCAATCAAGGGAGCGGTGACACAAGGTGAAGAGACAAGTGTTGCCAACACACCCATCATGGCAGCACCAATATAGGTGCCGCTTTCTTGTTTAGCATGCAGCGTATGCAAAATGTCTTTTAATCGCAGATGATGAGGTAAAGTTAGGCGTATCCAGCCAAGCTGTACAACAGCCAGAAAAGCAAAAAGCAAAGAAAACGAAATGAGAACCCCGGGATGTTGTAAACTTGCCTGCAGATTTTTACCTAAGGTGGCAACTACCACCCCTGCTAATGCATAGGTGAAAGCCATACTCAGCACATAGCTTAGCGATAACCAAAATGCTTTACGTGTATTAAGGTGTTTTTGCCCGACAATAACACCGGCTAAAATCGGGATCATTGGCAATACGCAAGGCGTAAATGTTAATAAAAGGCCAATCACATAAAATGTAGCAACAGAGGCAAAGAACCCCCTTTTTTCTCCAGAATCTGTTAAATCAGCAACAGCAGGTGCAGGTTCATTTTCGTTTGCATTGACAGGTGGTTTTTGTTTTTGGTTATGTGGCGATTCCATGGTTGGAAAAATGGATATAATTTTATGTTCTTTAATCTGGAGCTCAAAGTTTTTAGTGGTTGGGGGATAGCAAAAACCTGATTCAGAACATCCTTGAAATTCCACTTGTATGGTATAGGTTGCTTTATCCTGGCTAAGTAATTGAGTTGATAGAGGCAGTTCAATATTTAAAGAATGGCGATATATTGCTTGCCGACCAAAATAGGGATCATCAATATTAGCCGCCTCAGGAAGTTGCCCTTGAAGTAAAGGGTAGGATTCTCCTTCAGAAGAAACTGCGTTAATGGTTAAACTTTTTTGGTAGATATAACAAAGAGGGGCAATTTCCCATTTAGCTTGTAAAGCCTTCTCTTCATGAGTCAGTTTAAAGTTGAATGCCTCGTCCAGGGGCAGTACTTTTGGCAGTATGTTTGAAAGTGGATCTTTACCAGCAACAGCATTTCCCCATGAGACTATCAGTGCCAATACTAAACAGATAACTAAGTTGTGCTTAGACTTCCAATACGGCATTATTTTTAACCTTAATTCGTTCTGCTGAGGCTACTATGACTTTCGAATATTGTGTGGTTTTTTGTACCTGCCCTGATGCGACCACTGCGGAAAGCATCGCGCATCAATTAACGCAAGCGAGACTTATTGCTTGCACGAACATTGTACCCCAAATTTCATCAATCTACTTTTGGGAAGCAAAAGTTACCACTGGAGAAGAAGTTCTCATGATTATGAAAACAAGGCAAGAAAAGCTAGCCGACTTAGAAAAGGCTTTGGTTGCCATTCATCCCTATAAATTCCCTGAATTTATAGCAATGCCGATTATTTATGGCAATAGCAAATATTTAGGTTGGGTGGATGAGGTGACGGGTAATAGTTAAAGAAGAGATATGTTTAGGTTTTAGGATTATAAAAAACAATACAATTACGCCCCTTTGCTTTGGCATCGTAGAGTGCTTTATCAGCGCCATTGACTAATTTATCTAAGGTATCTGTTTCTGGCGTTAGCTCCGCTAAACCAATGCTGAAGGTAGCGGAGAATTCTATTAATGGATCACTGCTTCGATGCAGTAGTTTAGAAAAACCACGCCGGATCTCTTCCAATTTTTTAAAGACAGCATCTCCTTTGGTTTGGGGGAAGATAATGGCAAATTCTTCCCCACCATAGCGGGCGACGAAATCGGTTTGTCGCAATGAGGCTGTGAGG
>CAYXVT010000175.1:4796-7567 GCA_964468105.1 Uncultured Candidatus Berkiella sp.
AATACTATCCATTTTACGTAAGCGTTGTTTTAATAAACGTGCTAATCCCTTTATGACTCTATCTCCTACGGGATGGCCATGTGAGTCATTAACGGTTTTGAAGTGGTCGATATCAATCATGGCAAAACTTAAAGGATCTTTATTACGTTTAGCTCTGGCAATTTCCAAATCCAGTTGTTCTAGTATTCGAGTATGGTTCAAAAGACCGGTTAAACTGTCTTCACTCATTTCAGAGCGCAGTGTTCGTGAGCGAACGGCACGTGCAATAACAGCGCCAATAAGATGATGAGGTGTAATGGGTTTTGTTAAAAAGTCATCACCACCGCCGCTGATGGCAATAAGTTGTTTATCAATATCATCTTCTGCAGAAAGAAAGACAATGGGAATACCAACAAAAGGATCATGTTGTCTGATGACTTTCGCTAGTTCAATACCAGAACAGGTTGGCATGTACAAATCAAGCAGAATTAAATCAGGTTGAAAGTCATTGAGCACTTCCATCACTTTTAGGGGATCCATTAAGATCTCAGTGATCATACCGGCTTGTTCTAAGTGAAGTCGTACGATGTTAGCTTGAGTTCGAGAGTCTTCAATAATCAATATGCGATAGGGGGGGCTCTCACTGGGAGGTGTAACAATATAATCTATTTTTTCTATCAGGCTGGTGAATTCCAAAGGCCTCACAAAATAGGCTTGGCTTCCTGCTTTCACCGCAAATAACCTGGTTGCGACATCATCATGGTCAGATATAAAAATAATGGGAATTGTTTTTGAAATTGCTTTTAATTTTTCAGGCTCACGTGATGTGCAAAATTCAGTATCTAATATGATAGCGTCAAACTTCTCATTGGGTTCTTTGATTTGGATGGTTTGTAGGACTTCATCCAGTGTATTGCAGGAAATACACGTATAGTTAAAATATTTCACTTGGTGACAGATTTCATCTTCTAATTGTTTGTCACTTAATCCAAGAATAAGGGTATGGTGAATAGGCGCCCCGTCATCCCAGATATTCTGATCATTATCACCTACATTCATGTGTATCATTTGCATCCAATTTGTTTCAATTATTAAGCTTGTCAGCTTTCATTTGCGTTCCCCTCATAGCATAAAGTATAGGCATTCTCATTAATGGTTCATGGATAACTACTGTGCCTATTGACTCTGAGAGAGACTGGCTTATGATTAGCACTCAAATAGGGAGAGTGCTAAAACTCTACTGTTTAATATGTCAGTCGACTTAAAGTGACGTTCGAAGATTGTTAGGAGATTGTGGAAATGGCTAGTGGCAAAATTAAAGTAATACCTTTATTAGATCGTGTTCTCGTTAAACAAGACGATGAACCGCAAAAAACCGAAGGTGGGATATTCCTACCTGAAACCGCAAAAGAAGCACCACAGTGGGGAACAGTTGTAAAGGTTGGTCCTGGCAAAGTGCTTGATAATGGCGAAAAGCGTCCGATGACCGTCAAAGAGGGCGACAAAGTCATTTTCGGAAAATATTCCGGTTCCAAAGTTAAAATTGGACAAGATGAGCTTCTGTTCATGCGTGAAGAAGACATCATGGCGGTTCTTGAAGACTAGGATTGAACGCCTTTTATTAATAGCGTTAAATCCGTTCATTATTTTTTTTAAATTTATTGAGTAGGGAATTATTATGGCTGCTAAACAATTTTTATATGATGTAGACGCGCGTAAAGCAAGCTTAGACGGCGTTGAAAAATTAGCACGTGCGGTACGTGTTACATTAGGACCAAAAGGTCGTAACGTAGTAATCCAAAAATCTTTTGGTGCTCCTTTAATCACCAAAGACGGCGCAACTGTTGCTAAGAACGTCGAACTTTCTAATCCATTAGAAAATATCGCGGCAGAATTGGTGAAAGACGTTGCTTCCAAGACTGCTGATGATGCAGGCGATGGCACCACCACCGCAACCGTATTAACCCATGCTATTTTTGCTGAAGGTATTAAAGCTCTCGCCGCTGGGATTAACCCAATGGACTTGAAGCGTGGTATTGATAAAGCAGTGAAAGTTGCTGTTGAAACCCTCAAAACACTGTCAGTGCCTTGCAAAGATAACAAAGGCGTTATCACTGTTGAAGACGGCAGCGGTTTAGAAGATGAATTAGAAGTGGTTGAAGGTATGCAATTTGATCGCGGCTACCTATCTCCTTACTTCGTCAACAACCAACAAAACATGACATGTGAATTAGAAAATCCTTACATTTTGTTAGTTGATAAGAAAATTTCTTCCATTCGTGACATGCTTCCAGTCTTGGAAAGCGTTGCTAAAGCAGGTCGCCCATTGTTAATTGTTGCTGAAGATGTTGAAGGCGAAGCCTTAGCAACTTTAGTAGTCAACACTATCCGTGGTGTGGTCAAAGTATGTGCTGTTAAAGCACCTGGATTTGGTGATCGCCGTAAAGCCATGTTACAAGACGTTGCTGTTTTAACTGCTGCCAATGTGATTTCTGAAGAAATTGGCTTAACGTTAGAAAAAGCGACAGTTCAAGATTTGGGAACAGCTAAGCGCGTTGTTATCAACAAAGATAACACCACCATTATTGATGGTAGTGGCGATGGCAAAGATATCAAAGCACGAGTAGAGTCTATTCGTAAGCAACTTGATGAAACCAGTTCTGATTATGACCGTGAAAAATTGCAAGAGCGCGTGGCCAAGCTGGCTGGCGGCGTTGCGGTGATCAAGGTTGGTGCTGCAACTGAAGTTGAAATGAAAGAGAAAAAAGACCGCGTTGATGATGCATTGCATG
>CAYXVT010000176.1:0-1820 GCA_964468105.1 Uncultured Candidatus Berkiella sp.
TTTCAAATATGGAAAAAGAGTATTTATCAATTGCTCCTCCTCCTTCAATGGTACCTCCGCTACCGCCACCACCACCAACTTTGGAAACACCTGAAGTAGTACAAGCGCCTTTGACGTCAGCACCTAAAGAGGCAGAAGAAGAAAAGGAAGAGGAAAAGGAAGAGCTTTCACAGGGAGCTATGGTACCTCCGCCACCGCCTCCTCGTGATATTCCACTGTCATCAACGGAATTGAAAGGTCCACCTCCCGGTGATAATTCACCATCTGTACCAGTTCCTCCGATAGTGAAAGAATCACGATCTTCGTCAGATCAATCAAGAAAAAGAGCTAAAAAATCTCCACAAGCACAAGTTTTAAATATTACCATGAAGTTGGTCGATAGAATTGATCCTGCCATCATTAAGGAAATCGGAAAACCTGAATTTGCAAAATTGTTTAAAAGTATCGATAAAAATTTGATTCAACAATTGTTGGAAGCACAAAAAAATTATGATAAAGCAAATTTTGAATTCCTCGAAGCTATAAAGGGCGATAGAAAAAGTAATAAAGATCTCATAATTAGAAGCACTGAAGTATTAGAAAATAACTCTCGCGCATTAACGCAATTGCAAAAACAAATGGTACAAGCAATTTCAGAAGCAAGAAAAGCTCAAATACCAGTAGTTGCTGCGCCTGATGTAGATATTTCATCTTCTAAAGAACAAACATTAACATCAACGTTGGAAATGCCTGTTGTAGTGCAAGCGCCTTTGACGGCAGCAGCCAAAGAGGCAGCCAAAGAAGCACCCAAAGAGCCAGTCAAAGAGGGCGCCAAAGAGGCACCAACAGAGGCGGGGCGAGAACGAGCTGATGCTAGAGCAGATCTAACAACCCCACCACCAGAAACACCAAAAAAACCTAAGCAGGGAAGTAAAACTACTGATGATATTGCTCAGGAGAAAGCTCCCAAAACTAGATTAAAAAGATCTCTTTCAGAATCAGATGCTGGTTCAATAGGGCGATTTGCTGGAAAAATGAAAGACAAAACAGAGGTACTCGGCGGAGCTCGTAAAGAGCTTGATTCTTCAACTCAAGCTGAGCTTAGTCCTGAGAAAGAGTTATTCTCATCAGAGGAATTTGATGAAGAAGAAAAAGAAGAAAAAGAAGAAAAAGACGAAGAATTGGAAGACACTCATCAAAACGCTGAAGAAGATGTTGGTAGTGCAGCTTTGGATGCGGCTAACAGAAATTTATTAAATGCGATGGGACGTGATATCACGCCAGAGGCTTTAGAAAAAGTCAGAAAGGAAGTTGATAAGCAATTACAAGCATATGGCGCTATGGATGAAAGAGTTGAAGAGCTTCAGGCATCAAAAGTGACATTTCTTAAAGATGACAATATGGCAGTTTATGAGAGTCAATTTAAAGATAATACCTTTCAAGAACTTGGCAAAATCATGGCTGAGAAAAAAGACTTAGATTCCGTGTTAGAAATAGTTGATTTTATAACCAATGGAGCACGTCAAGAATGTAAAGGTAAGCTTTCTGCAGCACAAATAGAACTTCTTAAAGTTAAACTAATGGGTTTAGAAGAAATCCAGTCAATGCTTAGAAGCATGGCGATTCTTGAGGATAACAACAGCAAATATTCAAGAGAACAATTGGTGAAACATCGGGTTAAAATCGAAGCCATTCTAGATAGACAAGCTCCAAAGATCAGCCATAGTGATCGAACTGCTTTTAGACAAGCTTTAAATAAGGTTGTTGATCCTCATGTCTATACCAAGCGAAGCATTTTTGATAAGAGAGGGACAGGCAAATCAAGTGCTTTTGCTATGACG
>CAYXVT010000176.1:1830-3623 GCA_964468105.1 Uncultured Candidatus Berkiella sp.
CAGAAGTTGCAGATGCTAAAATATCTAAATATAAAATGCCAATCAAGGTTGAAAGCACAACTGGGGGTGGAGTAAATATCACCATCAGCATCGATCATCGAAAATTATATCAAGGTAAGGGGAGCACTTTTTTAGGTAAACTTAGCGGGGCCGCTCATAGTAAAGATTTTATTAAAATCCAAGAAAAGACAAAATTAAAATCTCAAATGTCAGCTGCACTGAGCGTTGCCATTGCCGAACATAATAAAGGCTCTATTGATAATCCAATCCACATTACATATCGTCCTGAAACATTAAAACAGCCTGTGGAAGCCTTGGCATTATTAATTGATTTAAAAGCACGTGCTGTTTTGGAAGGGCGAAAATTTCATGTTATCAACCCAGAAACCAAACAAAAAGTAACAATCACATCAGATCCTGATGATTATGGGATGGGTCAAGAAGAACTTTATGCCTATTATGAAAAGGAAAGACCTACGGGTGAACCGAAAAATGCTGCCGCCATATATCATAAAGGGGATAAAGCATTAAGAGAAAATAAGTTTGATAAAACATTGAGTAACCCTGTTCAAGCAAGTGATATGAGAAAAGCCGTTGTGACAAGAAGAGTTGAGGCAGGTCAAAAGTCTAGAAATGACAGTATGGATAAGGTTGCAAAGAAACTTCCAAAGTCAAAACGAACTATGGGAATGTAACAATATTTCTATTTCTTTGATTTATAGCCTGGTTTTAATGGTGAAAGACTAGCACTACGAGTCTTTTCTTCTTGTTCATCTATACGAGCGCGTTTATTGCGGTTTTCTTTTGATTTTTTATCTTTAAGTTCTACTTTTGCTTGTAATTCAGCTTCGTTATCAGGGAGCTCGGTTAATTCATTACCTAGGGTTGCAATTTGCATGACTTCTTGGATACTGATCCCGAGTACTTTTGCTATTTGCGCAACAGAACAAAAGCCAATTAAATACCAGCATAAAATCCACTGTCTTAATGCCCGAATTTCACCAATAGGTAGACCTGTGAAATCATCAAAATCGCTGGGACTACCATCACCTTTACAGTTTAAACAAACATAGTAATGACGTTGGTCGGCAGCATCGGCCGGTGGATCTCGTCGTACAACGTTTGAGGAATGACAACGGGGACAAATAACGCCTTGTGGCCAACGCAACATTTTTAAGGTTTTGAAAATTTCCCCTTCACCAAGGAGACTATGGATTGCAGCGATTCGAGAATCAACTTGAGTGTTACGTGGTAATTCTCTCAAGCGCTTTAATGCTTTAATATTATCATCATCATGTGTTGTTTCACTGCTCATGATATTTTCCTCATCTGTGGAAATGGGAGGCAGTGGAAGAGTTTCAGTATGAGCTTGGCGAGAAGGGGCGCGGACAACAGATCTACGATCATGCTTTGCATAGGAGGGATCACGTCGTCGTTGATGAGTTGACTCAAATAAGGCATCTGGCAAGCCCTCAAGTTTTGTAAGAATGGTCTTATTGATTTCTTTAGCTTCATATGGTGTAGCTACGCTATTATCAGAATCTGAAATCAAATCAGTAATTTTTTTAAACCAGTCTGACATAAAAAGGGATAACTCCAACTTCCTTTACAACCCTAAAATCCTTGTGAACTCTTAGGCAAAAAGCCTAACCCACGGCGAGTTATTAAACCTTATTCCCTGGTTTTGGTCAACTGATTGAAAAAATGCATTGGCCAAAGGAAAATTTAAACTTAATCGAATTTTCGTTTCGATTTTTGGGGAAGATTACATCCCCACGTTTCATTTTCTGCCA
>CAYXVT010000176.1:3633-7559 GCA_964468105.1 Uncultured Candidatus Berkiella sp.
TATCAAAGGTTTTTTGTCCTCTTTTACGCGCAGCTTCTAATAAGGGAATATAGGTTGGATTTTCAAGAAATGTTTCTTGAATGTTTCCCATGCTAGAAAGAGTGCTTCGCACTCGAATAGACAGTAAATCATCGGTACCAACATCTTTTAAATATTCTTGAAGTTTTTCTACATTTGGACTCGTGGTCATGAATCTCTCCTCTTTTTATATGTTAGCGGTTGGATGTGCTGGGATACTTAATCCAATCATTTTTAATTCATTCGAGAACACATCTTGTGTTAATTCATCAACATGGTACTTTTTGATAATTGGCATTAGTTCAATAACAAACTCATTGAAGCGGATGATATCATGAAGTTGCTTTATCCGCTCACTTACTCTTTCAACGGCCTCTTCATTCCAATGCCTTCCCATAGGGGAAGGAACACCAAGCTTATTCAATAGCTCGGCTATTGCGACGTCATTCATTTTGCGGCCATGATATTCGACAAATTGCTTTTCTAAGTTGAGAGCAGATTCATTAGTTTTAATGCGATCAAGGACTTTCTGTAATTGACTTAATACCCACTGACCACCTTCAGGGGCAGTATATCCATCATCATTTAACGCTTGTACCATTTTGCGCTGTGAATAACCTTTCAAACGGTAATCGTTAATAACAGGTTGCAGCATTAATGCAAAAACGATGGCATTATCAATTTTGGGTTTATTTACTTTGGTGATGACATCTGATGCATGAGGATTGCCAGATTTTGCTGAAGTGCGACTTAATCCCTGTTTAATTAATTGTCCATGCAATTCTCTTTGCCTTTTTGCGTGTTCTATCAGAGCGATAAAATTCTCTGATGTAATAAAAGGCTGGTCACAGCAGTAGAATTGTCCATTTTCTTCTATTAAATGCATAATATGTTTAGAAAATGCTTCATTATTGGTTAGATTTCTGATTTCCCCAATCACTAAAACCGCTTTATTTTCTAAGCAATAATCGATTGCTGACTCTAATTCAGGCCAACGATGACGGTGACGTTGATCATCACCTGATTCAATAAAAGATTTTAAAAGAGTGCACCCAGCAGCTAAACTTTCTACATAAGATTGAATGCGTTTTTCTTGTGTATTCACTGCTTGGTTTGAGAAAAAAACCTGGGGACCACTCCGACGAGTGGGATTAATAATATAGCCAACATATAAATTTGCACTTGCCACATTAACCTCACAAATTTATAGAAATATAATAATTTTCACTTTTTAATGCGTGTATAAACACATCTTAGGAAAATAACTTACCCATAAGACCTAGTATAGGCACATATTTGCTCCATATCCAGACCAACTTCCCATTTTAACTTTATATGGCGTTGGCATCGCATTTGCGCTGCAGTCATGTACTAGTATGTACACTCCTTTGCGCTCATGCTTGCCGCCTTGTCTAAAGCCAAAATGGTTTGTTGGTCGCACAGCCTGCCCTCCGAAGCTTCTGAGCGTAGGAGGGTCGTGTACTTAGATGTACACTCCTATTGCTCGGAGCCTTGCCGCCTTTGCCTACATTGTGCCCCTTGCGGGTAAAGCCAAACTGCTCGAGTATAGGGAGGTAAAATGGCCTGCCTGTCGAAGCTCTTAGCGTAGACAGGTTTGTTGGTCGCACAGCCTGCCCTCCGACCTGTCCACAGAAGCTTCTGAGCGTAGGTGGAAGCTTCTTAGCGTAGGCAGGTGAGGGTCTTTGTCTTTATTTACAGTGATTGGCGATAGATTGCTCAATCAATGCCTTTAATTGTGAAATCCGCGCGGGATCGGTTAAGGGTAATAGGGTGGCTCTATCTGTTATATAGAAAAGATCTTCCACTTTGTTGCCCAAAGTATTAATTTTGGCGTTATGTAAGATAACATCCGCAGTCACAAAAGCCTCACCAATTCTGGCCAATAACCCAGGAAAGTCTGGGGCATGTACTTCCACGAGTGTTTTTGCGTTGTTCTCTAGAGTTGTTACTGTCACATTGGCATTTGCACTAAAATATTTTAAAGAACGTTTAATATGCCGAGAAACAAAAGGTACTTTTAATTCACCGCCAAGCATTAAAGGTGTCAGTAGCATGTTCAAACTATGGTGGATCTCGTTCATTCGTTGCGAGTCTGCAACCGGAATTCCGGATATGTCTAAAACAACAAAACTTTGCATTGAATAATTATCTTTCGTGGTATTAATTCTGGCCTCAACAACGTTGAGAAATATTTTTTCTAAAGTCGCGCAGATACAAGCAAATAAATTGACTGAATCGGGTGCATAAATAAAGATATCCGTTCCAACACGATTGACATGCTCCTTGATTGCGATCGTAAACAATTTATTTTTAGCTTTATCCTGCAAAATCATCTGTGTTTGCCATTTTGTTTGCTCAATACTTAAAAAAGAAAGTGATAAGTTCTTATCATTTTGCAAATAAAAAGCACACGCTTTAAACAAATCTTGTAGTAAAATAGCATGCCAATTGTTCCAAAGAGAGGGATTGGTGGCCACAATATCGGCAACCGTTAAAATAGTTAAATAGCATAACTTCGATAGTGAATTTACTTTGAGGGCAAAAGCTTTAATGATCTCCTCATCAGAGATATCTTTTCTTTGAGAAGTCATGGACATGAGAAGATGGTTTTCTACAAGCCAAGTAACAAGCTCTGTTGATTCAGGGGATAGTTGATGAGCCTGACAAAATGCTAATGCTATATCGCTCCCCAGTTCACTATGATCACCGCCTTTCCCTTTACCAACATCATGAAATAAGGCTGCTAAAAATAGGATTTCTACATTCCTGGCCTGTTCTTTACATTGGTTTAAGGTTTCAAATTTATCGAAAGTCTCATTTTTAAATAAGTGTTCAATATTGGCAAGAACCTGCAGCGTATGTGCATCAACAGTGTAAATATGAAATAAATCAAATTGCATTTGTCCTGTAATATCACCAAAAGCGGGTATGTATTTTACAAGAACATTTAAGCGATGCATTAAGGTGAGGGTCGTTGCGCCATGATGTGGATTACGTAAAATCTCAAGAAATAGCTGTCTTGTCTTAGGGGTATTGAAATACTCAGGAGGCGCACTATTTAAACATTTTAAAATAGTCCGATGTGCTTTTGATGAAAATCCCTTTAGATTTCTATTGGCTATCAAGAGAAAAAGCTGCATTAGATTTGCTGAGTCTTTTAAAGCCTCTTGGTTGGTAATATCAATATAGTCATCAATAATTTGACAAAATGGCGTTACAATTTCACTCTGATTCTCATTAGGTGAATGCAGTTGTTCTTTGAAATGTTGGCATAACACATCGGTTATTTCCCGTATTTGGGTTACTGTTTGGAAATAGTCTTGCATCATCATTGAAATGGCTTGATTGAGATTTTGAACTTGATCATCAAAATGAAATTTCTTTGCAAGAATTTCTTGATATTCAAAATATAATCTTTCATTGGCTTTAGAGGTAAGGGTGTGAAGGCCATAACGTATTCGCCATAAAAAAGCTCGGCCTTTTAGCAACGCCTCTAATTCTTCTTGAAAGATATCATGATTTGAGATTAAAACGCTTAAATCGGGTTGGTGATACTTTTTAATGCTTAACCAAGAGATAAGATCAATATCACGAAGGCCACCTGGGGAATCTTTAATGCTAGGTTCTAAATTGTATTCAGTATTTTGATACTGTTGATGACGATTTTCTCGTTCAGAGCATTTTTGAGCAAAAAACGTTTCAAATGGCCAAAGATCTTCACGTTTTACCGTTTGATTGAGTTCATCAAATAGCCGTTGCGAGCCAAATATGAGTCTGGTATTGAGTAAATTGGTATAAATGGAGAGATCGCTGGCGGCAAAACTTAATGATTCATTGAGGGTGCGTACGCTTGCCCCCAGTGTTAAATGACAATCCCAGCAAAACGA
>CAYXVT010000177.1:0-4672 GCA_964468105.1 Uncultured Candidatus Berkiella sp.
ATATAAAGCTTATCACCAACAACAATATCATCAAGTTCACAAGCATGAAATTGATTATCAGCTTTAAACATTTTAACTTGCTTAGAAGGCAATTTTCCTAATATTTGTACGAGTTTTCTGATCCGACGTTGACAAAAGACTTCTAAATACCGACTGGCAAAAAGTATAAATAAAATCATAATTATCGAATCAAAATAAGCGTGATGATAATCTGAAAAATTAAGGGTTGAGTATAGCGAATAAAAATAGCTAACGATTAAAATAGTGATAATGGGGATATCAATGGAGAACGACGTATATTTTGCGCTAAACAAGGAGCGCATCAAAGGAAGTCCAGCGATATAAAGAATCGGGGTTGCCAGGGTGAGGCCCGCCCAATAATAAAGTTCCTGGGAGAATGAGCTAGGTTTCCCAAACTGGATCAGCAATGAGATCCAAGATAAAAATAAGACACCAACGCCACAAATAACCAAGCGCATTAAATAGCTTCTTTCTAAGTTTGCTATCTGCTTAATGTTGTGATGGATGAGATTTAAAATCATAGCGTGGAGGTTACTTCGTTTTTTGTACTACCGAGAAGATGGCATCATATCAAAAAAGAGTAGCGGTGGGGGAGCAAATACACTCTATTTCATAGAATATTTACCCGCCCCGAAGATTGAATCGCGCCGTAGCTCCTAGCGTAGGCGGATTAATTTCTAGAGCCGTCTAACAAAATCTTTTCCTTTTGTTTAGTTGAAGCGACAGCTTTTGTACTACCTGGTTTAGTTAATACTAATCCTTTGAGTAAATTTAAAGCTTCATTAAGCTGATAATCTTGATTAACTAGAGGTTTAGTGTCATCAAGGTTAATTTTGCTAGGATCTTTTACGGTGTCTTTTGATGCCTCTTTTGCGGTCTCTTTTGAAGCCTCTTTTGTTTTGTCTTTGGATTTATCATCTGCTTTTTCAGCAATGTTGGCATTAGCATTATCAAGATGGCCTTCTAAATCGGCTTCTCGGACGTTGATCCAATTTTCATTTTCTTCTTTTTTAGCTTCAGGTATTTTAATATCTTGAACTTCAATATCTGGTGTGATCCCTTTCGCTTGAATGGAGCGACCAGAAGGTGTGTAATAAAGGGCAGTCGTCAGTTTTAAACCGTGATTATCTTTTAGGGGTAAAACAGTTTGAACAGAGCCTTTGCCAAAAGTTTGGGTACCAACAATCAGCGAGCGTTTATGATCTTGTAATGCTCCGGCAACAATCTCTGATGCAGAGGCTGAGCCTCCGTTAACTAAAGTAATAATTGGTGCGCCATTAAGAACATCACCATCTTCAGCAAGTTCTTTAATCTCAGAACCAGGTAAACGACCTTCGGTGTAGACAATCATGCCGTTATAGCCTAGTTTTGATTTATCTAAAAAGGCATCAGATACTTTAACAGAAGATTCTAAAATACCACCTGGATTGTTACGCAGATCTAAAATAACGCCTTTTAAATTATTATTCGTTTCTTTTTTCAATTGATTGATTGCGTCGATCATATCTTCGCCAGAATGCGTTTGAAATTGTGATATACGTATGTAACCATAATTTTTATCTAATACTTTAGATTTTACACTCTTGACTTGAATGACATCTCTTGTCACTTTCAACTTCAGAGGGCCTGCTTCGCCTTTTCGCATAATGGTCAATAAAATATTGGTGCCTCTATCTCCGCGCATCATTTCGACGGCTTTTTTAAGAGTGAGACCTTTAACAGGGGTATCATCTAGTTTAATGATCAGATCGCCTGCCTTGATGCCAGCGCGTTGTGCTGGTGTCTCATCGATGGGGCTGATGACGCGAACATAACCATCTTCCATGGTGACTTCTATGCCAAGACCCCCAAATTTACCAGAAGTATTAGCGCGCAGATCTGAAAATTCACTGGGATCTAAATAGGATGAATGAGGATCAAGACCAGAGAGCATGCCACGGATAGCATTTTCAAATAATTCTTTATCATCAACGGGTTTCACATAGTATTTGCGGATCTGCTCGACAACTGAAGTAAAGCGTTGCAAATCATCAAGCGGTAATGCTTTTTCAAGAGAATCATCTTTTGCAGAGACGGCATTGGCATAAAAGCTAACTTGAAGGGCAAGACCCACAGCGATCATTTTTAGAGGTGAGTGGTATGTACGTGGACTCATACATTTTCCTTGTATATTGTTGTCAGCCACACAACAGGCAAGCGTCTTGCTCACCTTCTGAGGGCTGGCACTATATACAAGCCCCCTCCCAAAAAATTGGAGGAGACTATTTCCAAGCTAGGTTGTTTTAAACCATTGGCTTGGATCTACAGCCTCTCCATCCTTTCTTATTTCAAAGTATAATCCGGGTTCTGCATGTCCGCCGCTTTGTCCAACGCGTGCTATCATTTCTCCTTGATTGACGGTTTCTCCTAGACCCTTATACAGCTTTTGGTTATTGCCATATAAGCTCATATAACCATTGCCATGATCAACAATGATAAGAAGGCCCAGGCCTCGAAGCCATTCGGCAAAGACCACTTTTCCAGGAAAGATGGCATTAACTGGAGTTCCTGTTTCTGCGTGGATATAGGTTTTTTTAGGATTAGCCGTTTTAAGATTGGGTAAACTGGATAATTTAGCACCATCCATTTGCACAGGTAACTGCAATTGCTTTTTGGCTTTTGCAAAATCTTGTACTGGTTCAATATACGTTGGCGTTGTCGATAATGTTTTTTGTAGCGCTTTAAACAGTTGTTCTAAATGTTGTTCTTGTTGTTGCAATTGGGACAGCTGTTCTTGTCCTGTGGCCAACTGCTGTGAGAGTGAAGCAAGGACTTCTTTTCGCTTTTCTTTCATTTCAAAAAGAGTTTTTTGGTCATTTTGAGATTTGAGCGATAAATTCTCTATGCGTTTTTTCTCTGAAACAATTTTATCTTGCAATAGTTGCACTTGTTTTAAATCGTTTTGTAATTCATTAATTTTAATGGCACGGGCATTATAAAAAAATTGATAATAATGGTTAAGCCTTGAAAGTGTTGCCCATTCTTGCTGTTCAAATAGAAGTTGAATTTTTTCTTTACGGTAATGTTGAAATGTCGCTTGTAATAATTGAGAAAGAGCTGCTTGCTGAGCGGTTGTGGCCTGTTTTAATTGTTTTTGTTCATTTTGTAAATTCGAAAGAATTTTAGAGTGCGTTGCCATTTTTGCTTGCAAAATGGATAAATTTTCTGAACTTTCACCTATTTCTTTATCAAGATTTGCCAATTGCTTATTTAACAATTTTTCTTCTTTTTTATCGTGATAAACCTTTTTTTCTAATTTTTGCATTTGAGTTTGCACTTGTTGTAGTGCATTTTTTACTTTAACAGGATCGCTGCCCTCTGTTGGACCATTTGCCTTAAGAGGTCCACCCAGGGAGAGCAGCAGAACCATAACCAGGTAAGAGTACTTTTTCATAATAATGAATGTCCTGTCATTTCTGGAGGTTGAGGCAATCCCATTAAATGTAAAATGGTTGGGGCGATATCAGACAAGGTTCCATTTTCAGAAGTAAATTGAACTACCCGTTTACCAACATAAACGAGTGGAACTAAAGACAAGGTATGTGCAGTATGGGGTTGCCTACTTTCGGAGTCGATCATACATTCTGCATTGCCATGGTCAGAAGTGATCAGGACTTCTCCACCAACACTTTCTAATGCACTGATGATTTTTCCTAAGCATTCATCTAATACTTCAATGGCTTTAACCGTTGCCTCAAAATTACCCGTGTGGCCTACCATATCGGCATTGGCATAATTGCAAACAATAAAATCAAATTTTTGTTCTAAGATGCTCTTTGTTAAAGCTTGCGTGAGTTCATAAGCACTCATTTCAGGCTTTTCATCGTAGGTAGCCACCTTTGGTGAGGGGATAAGAATGCGTTCTTCACCTTGAAAAGGCGTTTCAAGGCCACCGTTAAAGAAAAAAGTGACATGAGCGTATTTTTCAGTTTCTGCCAAGTGTAGTTGTTTTAAATGACAATGCTGCAAATATTCACCAAGCACATTATGGTGTTCTTTGGCGGGAAATACGACACTTGCCTTTATGTTTTTATCATACTCTGTTAAAGAGACAAATTCTCCTAATGTAGGGTAATGTCCTCTATCAAAGCCTTTAAAATCGGGATTGGTGAGCGCTTCTGATAACGCGCGTGCTCTATCAGCACGAAAGTTCATATAAATAACAATATCACCATCTTTGATTGTTCCTGATGATATGATAAGGGTTGGCTTTACAAATTCATCTGTTTCATTGCGAGCATAAGCTGCTTCTAATCCTGCTACCCCAGACGTTGCCTGAAAAGGGGCATTTCCATGAACAAGTGCATCATAGGCAAGCTTAACCCGCTCATGACGTTTATCTCTGTCCATCGCATAGTAGCGCCCCGAAATGGATGCTAAAGCGCCACCGGTTTTTGCAAGATGCGCCTGCAATTTTTCTATCGAAGGTTTGGCACTTTTAGGTGGCGTGTCTCGACCATCAAGAAAAGCATGAACATAAACAGAAGAAACTTGATTTTGTTTAGCCATCTCAAGGGCAGCAAAAATATGATCTTCATGGCTATGAACGCCGCCGGGAGAAAGTAAACCTAAAATATGAACTGCTTTATTGGTTTTTTTAGCGCGAGCAAAA
>CAYXVT010000177.1:4682-7543 GCA_964468105.1 Uncultured Candidatus Berkiella sp.
CAGTATTTTGGAAAAATTGACCGTTTTGAATATTTTTTGTGATAAGGGTCAGCTCTTGATAAATGACTCTGCCAGCTCCCATCGTGAGATGTCCAACTTCAGAATTACCCATTTGGCCTTCTGGCAGTCCCACATCTTCACCACATCCGGAGATGGTAGTAGAGGGACAATTTTTGACCAAAGAGTCCCAAACAGGAGTTTTTGCAGCATGGATGGCATTACCTTCGCCATTAGGGCGATAGCCCCATCCATCTAATATGAGTAGAACAACTGGTTTAGAAGGAGTCATGTTTATCTATCTTATATTTTGTTTTACTTAAGCGACCATTTTAGGGCTTGCAAATGAAGGGCTCAAGTTGTATTTGCTGCCAACGCTGGTCGCTAGTTAGCTTGATTGTGTGTATAATGCTTGGCTTTAGTTTGTTATTGGAAGGTAATTGGGCACATGGACCCATACATTGCATTTTTAGTAGAGCATTGGATGTTAACCGCGGCTTTTGGTGCGGTTCTCGTTCTGTTAGCGTTGAATGAATGGCGACATCGCTCATTGGGCGTGTCTGGCATTAGTCCACAACAGTTAGTAGATCTTCTCAATCATGCTGACGCAACTGTTGTTGATGTACGTACTCAAGCACGTTTTGAGCTAGGCCATATTTTAAATGCTATCAGTATTCCACAGGAAAATTTTGGTGGAAGTTTGAAGGTGCTTAATAAATATAAGAGCAAGCCAATCATTTTAGTATGTGCCACGGGACTAGAGTCCCCCAAAATGGGCAAAATATTAAAAGGGAATGGGTTTACTCAACTCTATCATTTGGCCGGTGGTATGGAAGCATGGCATGCTCAAGGTATGCCAGTCGTAAAAAAATAAACTAAAATGCTATTGGATACAGAAGTTATAGTTACTTAAATGGATGGATATGAAAATGGCAGATCAAGATAAATCTCGTTCGGAAGGTCCAGTATTTACGATTCAACGGATCTATGTCAAAGATGTTTCTTTTGAAACACCACATGCACCCGATATTTTTAGAGAAGAGTGGAAACCTGAAGTTAATGTTGATCTGCAAACGAAAACAAATCGATTAGAAGAATCGATTTATGAAGTCGTTTTACATCTTACGGTCACCGTTAAAATGGGTGAGAAAGTTGCTTTCTTAGTTGAAGTTCATCAAGCCGGTATATTTACCCTCAAAGGATTTCCTCAAGAACAACTCGCTCATGCATTAGGTAGTATGTGTCCTAATATTCTCTATCCTTATGCACGCGAAACGATTTCAGACATTGTTATTCGTGGTGGTTTCCCACAATTGTTACTTGCGCCTGTTAACTTTGATGCGCTCTATCTACAACATTTAGAGCAGCAAAAGAAAGGCGAAGCTAAGTAACGCAATGACAAGATGATGAAAACGATCAATCGTGAGAATTTTCTTGTCTTAGGCGCAGGTTCCTGGGGATCTGCGCTAGCCATTTATTTAGCCCGTCAGCAACATGAGGTTGTTTTGTGGGGCCACCGTCCAGATGAAATGCAAGCCTTGCAAACCGCACGTGCTAATGAGCATTTTTTACCCGGTTTTACTTTCCCGCCTCAACTATCTATTAGCAGTGATCTTAAAAGTGCTTTTGAACAAGTCGGTGAAGAAGCGACTGTGCTAATTGTGGTCCCAAGTCAGGCTTTTCGTGAACTGACTCTGCGCATCAAGCCTTTTTTGACCTCCAAAATGGGGATCTTGTGGGGAACCAAAGGTTTATCACAAGAAGGTCAATTTTTGCATACCATTTGTCAGCAAAATTGTGGACATGTACCTCTTGGGGTTTTGTCTGGTCCTAGTTTTGCTAAAGAAGTCGCTTGCTCACTACCAACTGCGGTAACAATTGCAACCGATACGCCGTCTTTTGGTGAGCAGATGGTACGCGCATTTCATAGCGAAGTATTTCGTGTTTATTTATCGCAAGATTTAATTGGTGTGCAATTAGGTGGCATCATTAAAAACGTGTTGGCGATAGCCGTTGGTATGTCTGATGGTTTAGGGTTTGGCGCCAATGCGCGTTCGGCATTGATAACACGTGGGTTGGCAGAATTATGTCGCTTGGGTAATGCCCTGGGTGCACAAATGACAACCTTAATGGGTTTATCTGGTGTAGGCGATATGGTTCTGACTTGCACGGATAATCAATCACGAAATCGTCGATTTGGACTTGCCTTAGGCGAAGGCCGTCAAATTGAAGAGGCAGAAATTGCCATTGGCCAAGTCGTTGAAGGCAAAAAGAACGTCAAACAAGTCATGGCATTGGCTGCTCAAAACAACGTTGAAATGCCAATATGCGAACAAGTTCATGCGGTGCTTTACGAAGGATTATTGCCGCAGCAAGCGGTGCATAATCTTCTCACTCGCACACCCAAAAACGAATCCTTTCCTTAAATACTCGCAAAATCTAATTGTCGCCAAGCTTCATAGATCATTACCGCCACTGTGTTGGAAAGATTTAAGCTTCTGGCACTGGTTTGTTGTGGCAGCCGTAAAATGAAATCTTGTTCAAATTCGTTTAAAATCCCTTGCCCAAGTCCTCGTGTTTCAGGGCCAAATAAAAAAGCATCGCCCGCTTGAAATGAAGGCTGAGTGTACAAGGTTTTGCCATGCGAACTCAAAGCAAAGACGTGCGAGGTCGAAAGCGTTTTTAAACAAGTCTCATAATCTGGATAAGTATGCACTTGTGTTAGCTCATGATAATCAAGGCCCGCTCTTTTTAATTGCTTATCTTCAAAAAATAAAATGCGAATTTCATTTTATAGATATAAAGAAAAGAGTAAGAAAAGAACCTATCAAAAGGTTAGAAAAAAACCTTCCTGTCCACACCTA
>CAYXVT010000178.1:0-3869 GCA_964468105.1 Uncultured Candidatus Berkiella sp.
AGATCAATGCCAAGTCTAGTGGCTATTGATGAAGCCATAATGGTGACAAGGATATTACCTAATAAAATAACGCCTAACAGGCGATCCGGACGTTCAAGTAGTTTTTGTACACGTCTTGCACTTTTGTTAGTCTTTGCAAGATGTTTGAGTCGATAACGATTAACCGACAAGATCCCTGTTTCTGAGAGTGAAAAAAAGGCAAGACAGAGTGTTAGGAAGAAAAGTGATATTGATAAAATGAGAATATGGGAATTATTCACCCGCAGGTTCCTTATCTCAAATAAGCAAGGCTTTGGTGCCAAAATAAGATAAAATGGCTAATACGGTTCCACTGAGTGTCCAGCGAATTGCTGTGGGTCCGCGCCATCCAAAAAAGTAACGGCCTACTAAAAGCAAAGTAAGAGAAAGCCAAGCACTTATGGCTAGTATGGTTTTAGGAAGTAAGTGTGGCGTCAGTAATGGAGCTTTAAAGAAAAAACCACTGCCAAGTGAAGCGCAAAGGAATAACTGTCCACACCATATAATAAAAAAGAGAAGCCCTTCCATGGTTTGTAAGGGGGGCAATATGCGTAGCATAGCAGATGGATGATGATGCTTTAGCAAGAAATTTTGCAAACCCAAAAGAATAGCTTGCAAACTGCCCATCGTTAATAAGCTCATGGCAAATAGCGAGATAAATATATGCGGTAACATCTCAGGTTGTGTTTTAGTGAGGATGACTTCATTTCCCCCAGCAAGCATGGCACATCCTAAGGAAAGGGCCGCAAGGGGATAGGTGAGAACACAGAGATTGCCAATGGGCCATCGCAATGAAAGTATCAGTGTAAAAAGGTTCATCAGCCATAAGGTAAAGGACAGCATGATGAGCCAGTCCATATTTTGCCCAAGCGGGGTATCGATTAATTTGTGTAAAATCCAACCATGGCTTGTGATAGCCAGTACTGTCCCGGCAAAATAAGCCCAACGAGAAAAAGAGACTTTACCAAAAAGGTGAAGACCTTGGGTAAAGGCTACGATTAAGTACGTTGAGAAACTAATTATTGCGAGAGTTAGGTGATTCATACGTGTTTGCTAGTTGCGACCTGTGAATCATCGCATAGCTTGTGATTGGATGAAATAGGGTTGAATTTGTTATGCTTGGCACCTAAAGTTTCAAGGGCAAGCATTTCCCCTGGAAATGGCAACCGCTAAATGAAAAATGAAGGTGTTGAATGTTTGAAAGCTTGACAGACCGATTGAGTAGAACTTTTCGCAATGTCGTAGGTAGAGGCACGCTCTCTGACGACAATATGAAAGAAACTTTGCGTGAAGTGAAAGAGGCGCTACTAGAAGCCGACGTCGCTTTAGATGTCATTAACACTTTTATTGAAGATATTCGTGAAGCTGCACAGGGTGTAGAAGTTGGGAAAAGCCTGACGCCAGCCCAAGCGCTAGTAAAAATTGTTAATGAAAAGCTCATCCATTTGATGGGTGATCAATGTGCTGAGTTAAATCTGGCTTCTCAACCACCTGCGGTGGTCTTGATGGCGGGCTTGCAAGGTTCAGGTAAGACAACCAGTGTTGCGAAATTAGCTAAATGGCTTAATTCTCGTCAAAAGAAATCCGTTTTGGTAGCCAGTGCCGATGTGTATCGTCCAGCGGCTATTGAGCAACTTCGAACACTAGCGAAAGAAGTCGATGTGCATTTCTTTGAAAATGGCGATTTGAAGGCGCCTGTCGCTATCGCACAAGCAGCCGTCTCGGCGGGCAAAAAACAATTTGTTGATGTTGTTATTATCGATACGGCAGGTCGATTGCACATTGATGATGCAATGATGCAAGAAATTCAGCAAATTCATCAAGCTATCAATCCCGTTGAAACACTTTTTGTGGTCGACGGCATGATGGGCCAAGATGCTGCAAAAACAGCAAAAGCCTTTAATGAAGCCCTTACTATTACTGGCGTTGTGGTAACAAAGCTTGATGGTGATGCCCGTGGTGGTGCGATTCTTTCCATCCGCCAAGTCACAGGTGGCAAACCCATTAAATTTGTTGGTATGGGTGAAAAAGTCGATGCACTAGAACCGTTTTATCCAGATAGAGCGGCTTCTCGTATTTTGGGTATGGGCGATATTTTATCCCTAGTTGAAGAATTAGAGCGCAAAGTTGATAAGCAAGAAGCCGACCGACTTGCCAAGAAACTGAGCAAAGGTAAAGACTTTGATTTGGAAGATTTTAGAAGTCAGTTAGTTCAAATGAAGAATATGGGCGGATTAGCCAGCATGATGGATAAGATGCCTGGCATGTCTGCTTTGCCTCCTGAGGCCAAAGCCAAAGCTAACGATAAGTCCTTAGATAAGATGTTAGCTGTGATCAATTCAATGACTAAAAAGGAGCGTCGGCGCCCCTTGCTCATTCAAGGATCACGTAAACGTCGTATTGCTAATGGTTCTGGAACCTCTATTCAAGAAGTGAACAAAGTACTCAAACAATTCGACCAAATGCAGAAAATGATGAAAAAAATCAGTAAGAAGGGTGGCCTGGCCCGGATGATGCGAGGAGTAAAAGGAATGCAAAACCTCCTGCCAGGTGGTGGTATGGGGCACTAATTTAGCGTAGAATGCGTACCCTTTAATGCTCATAGCATGATAAATTTAAGTAAAATTTCTGACATATTGTTGGAATATCAAAAGAAACAAAAGGAAAAGCATCGTTATGGTGGTGATTCGCTTAGCTCGAATGGGTGCTAAAAAACGTCCCTTCTATAATATAGTCGTTGCAGATCAACGTTGTAAGCGTGATGGTCGTTTTATTGAACGCATCGGCTTCTTTAATCCAGTTGCCGCTGGTAAAGAAGAGCTCCTTCGTCTTTCTCGTGATCGTATTGATCATTGGGTTGGCCGTGGTGCTCAGTTATCAACCCGTGTTGCTGCATTAGTAAAACAATGGGATGTTAAAAACGCTTCTGCAACAGCTGCGGCGTAATTAAAGAATGACTGGGTGCGGTAGTGAATGTACGCATGATCATGCAGAGCATGCTCATGAGACAGTTCTTGTCATCATTGGGAAAATGGGTGCGCCTTTTGGGGTGCATGGATGGCAGCATATACAATCATTTACCAATCCCGTTGAAAATATTTTGCATTACCAGCAATGGTACGTAGAAGTAAAAGGCGAATGGTTGCCGCTTTCTCTTATTGAGGGGCGTCGTCATGGGCAAGGTATTGTGGTGCAGCTTCAAGGGATCGAAGATCCAGAGACGGCTGCATTGATGACCAATTGTATGGTGGCGGTTGAACGCGCCGAAATGGTTGAGCTGCCCTCAGATGAATTTTACTGGACAGATCTTGAAGGTTTAGCTGTGCAAACCCAAGAGGGCGAGCTCCTTGGGAACATACTTTATCTTTATGAAAATGCCGAAACGAATGTTATGGTCGTTAAAAACCAAGATAAAGAAAGACATATACCCTTTATCATTCATGACACGGTATTAAAAGTAGATTTTGAGTCAGAGCTAGTCATAGTGGACTGGGACCCGACGCTTTAATGTGGTGTGGTGTTATCACCCTGTTTCCACAAATGTTTAGCGTTATTCGCGATTCAGGTATTACCTCACGCGCGATTAAAAATGGATTATTGACGCTCGATACTTGGGATCCCAGGGATTATACAACCGATAAATATGCAACGGTTGATGATAGACCATATGGCGGTGGCCCAGGTATGGTGATGATGGCGACGCCTTTGCGAGCAGCATTGAATGATGCTAAGAAAGCGTCTCCTAAACCTGCCAAGGTGATTTATATGTCTCCTGCAGGGAAACGTTTCGATTGCGCTAAAGCAAGAGAGTTAGCGAAAAGTGAACAGCCTCTGATATTTATTGCTGGTCG
>CAYXVT010000178.1:3879-7491 GCA_964468105.1 Uncultured Candidatus Berkiella sp.
TATGAAGGAATTGATTATCGGGTGATTGAACGCGATGTCGATGAGCAGATTTCCATTGGAGACTATGTACTTTCTGGTGGTGAATTGGCTGTGATGGTGGTAGTTGATGCTTTAACGCGTTGGTTACCAGGGGCGTTAGGTCATGATCAATCAGCCCCGAATGATGCTTTTAGTGAAGAAAATTTAGGGCTTTTAGATTGCCCGCTTTATACAAGACCAGCATGTTTGCAAGACCAAGAGGTCCCAGCCGTGCTACTTGGCGGAGATCACCAAGCAATAGCACTATGGCGAAGGAAACAAGCACTAGGGCAAACTTGGCTAAATAGGCCTGATATATTAGAAAAATTAACCCTAGATGAAATCAGCCAAAAATTGCTGGCAGAATTTCAGCGGGAACATGAAACGAAAGAACGAATATTTTCTTAAGGAGCTATTATGAGTATTGTAATTCAAGAACTTGAGAAGGAATTCCTGCGTAAGGATGTTCCAGCATTTTCTCAAGGTGATACCGTTTGTGTATGGGTAAAGGTAATTGAAGGTACACGCGAACGTCTACAAGCGTTTGAAGGCGTTGTCCTTGCGATTAAAAATCGTGGTGTGAACTCTTCTTTCACCGTACGTAAAGTATCTCATGGTGAAGGGGTTGAGCGTGTATTTCAAACACATAGTCCTGTAATCAACAATATTGAAGTCAAACGTCATGGTAAAGTTCGCCAAAGCAAACTTTATTACTTACGTGAATTGGCTGGTCGTGCTGCACGTATTAAAGAAGATTTGAATAAAGGCAAGGAAATTGCTGCAGCTGCAGCTGCTCAAGAAAAAGAGTAATTTCTAAACCTTTAGAACTTGATTCTTATCCCTTCTCCCGACCTGTCCTACGAAGCTTCCGAGCGTAGTAGGAAATGGGGGAGGGGATCAGATGGAGGTTGGGGGTTTCAAATTTTTATGTTCGATGTTGTTCTTAAAACACCCATTGGTCATGTTGGTATTCAATGTGAACAATCGAAGTTGAAATCTATTCAATTTCTTGAACAACATATTGTTCCCATCCCCTATCAGACACTTTCAGACAAAGTAAGAAAAATAGCAAAAAGTATTGAAGACTTTTTTGCGAACCCACAAAATATAAGCACCATTCCTCATCAGTTGCAGGGCACACCTTTTCAAAAGAAGGTATGGCAAGCCTTGCGCAAGATCCCTTTAGGCCAAACAAAAACCTATGGCGAATTGGCACAAGAGCTTGATACAGCGCCACGTGCAATTGGCATGGCTTGTCGCCATAACCCTATTCCCCTTGTGATCCCTTGTCATCGCGTTGTTGCAGCGAATAGTTTAGGGGGTTTTTGTGGCCATACGGATGGCAATAAGGTGGCCATTAAACAATGGTTGCTTGCTCACGAACGCGGTATACTCGAATCACTTTGATTTTAACGGCATCGTAAGGAAACACAGATGGGCTTATTTCTTCGACTCAGTACATTCATTTTAACATTAGTTAGTTTTCAATTTGCCTTCGCTGCAACTGAAGATGAACCTGCCAAAATCCGCAGTGCATTGAAACAACATTTTGCTGATTTGACAGTTGATGATGTCAAAGCAAGCCCTGTTAAAGGCATTTACCAAGTTTCAGCAGGTCCAAGCATTTTATATGTCACCAGCGATGCCCATTATGCTTTTTCTGGGGATTTGGTAGATTTGCAAAATGGCCAAACCAACGTTACTGAAGAAATACGTAAACAAGCGCGTTTAAAAGGATTAAAAGAACTTGGGCAAGAAAATATGATTATTTTCTCCCCTAAAAATCCTAAATACACTGTCACCGTCTTTACGGATGTTGATTGTGGTTATTGCCGTAAAATGCAATCAGAAATGTCTAAAATTAATGATTTAGGCATAGCGGTTCGTTATTTGGCATTTCCTCGCACCGGCCCTTCAACCCCAACCTTTGAGAAAATGGTTTCGGTATGGTGTGCAAAAAATAAAAATGAAGCTTTAAATGCCGCTAAATCAGATAAGCCCGTTGAAAATCATACCTGTTCAAATAACAGCGTGATTAAAGATTTCAAATTTGGCATGGAAATGGGCGTTTCCGGAACACCTACCCTCATTTTTGAAGATGGCACAATGATTCCAGGTTATTTGCCACCTGATAAATTATTGGAAGTGGTTAAGCATTTAGCTGAAGCATCTAAAAAGTCAGTCTAAATCCGTCGTAGGGTGGACAAAGCGTAAGCGTGTCCACCATCTTGATTGGTGGGCACGCTAAAAGCTTTGCCCACCCTACATCAGAGAATTTACATGTTGCTGTAATTGGGCCCACCACCACCTTCTGGTGGCACCCACGTAATATTCTGCGTCGGATCTTTAATATCACAGGTTTTACAATGAATGCAGTTTTGCGCATTAATTTGTAACTTTTTCTTGCCCGCTTCATCATCGATAAATTCATAAACGCCAGCAGGGCAATAGCGTTGCTCTGGGCCTGCATATTGTTGCCAATTGATAGTGATCGCAACACTAGGATTTTTTAACCGTAAATGAACTGGTTGGTTTTCTTCATGGAACACATTAGTACGTGACACGGAAACCATTTTATCAAAACTGATTTTACCATCGGGCTTGGGGTAATTGATCGGTTTATAATTCTTAGCACGATTAAGACAGAGATTGTCTGCATGTTGAGAAAATGTCCAAGGTGCTAGTCCACGAAAGACATACGTATCAATAGCTGCATAGGCTAGACCTGACCATAATCCTTTATGAAAAGCAGGGCGAATATTACGTGCACAATAAAGCTCGGGTTTGATCCAACTTTTATTAATTTTCTCTCTAAATTGAATCAGTTCCTTCTCATCACTTTGTTTTTGCAACGATTCAAAAACGGTTTCAGCGGCTAGCATGCCTGATTTAATGGCTGTGTGGCTTCCTTTGATTTTAGGAACATTTAAGAAACCAGCACTACAACCAATGAGCATGCCCCCTGGAAAAGTTAATTTAGGGATCGATTGCCAGCCGCCCTCATTAATGGCTCTTGCGCCATAACTAATACATTGGCCGCCATCCAACAAAGGTTCAATGGCAGAATGATGTTTCAAGCGTTGAAACTCTTCATAAGGATTTAAATAAGGATTTTCATAATCTAAACCAATCACTAAACCGATACTGATGAGGTTATTTCCCCAATGATAAATAAAACTACCACCATAGGTTTTAGGATCTAATGGCCAGCCGACCGTATGAACGACTTTACCTGGTTTATGTTTTTCAGGTTTAACTTCCCAAATTTCTTTTAAGCCAATGCCATAGGTTTGTACTTGGCTTTTTTCCGCTAGATTATAGCGCTTGATTAATTGTTGACTTAATGAACCCCGGCAGCCTTCAGCAAATAAAGTTTGTTTAGCCAGTAAATGCATCCCAGGTTGGAAATTGGCTTTTGGCTCCCCATTTTTATCACGCCCCAAATCGCCGGTAGCAATACCAATCACTTCATTGTGATCGTTTGTTAACAGTTCGGTGGCAGCAAAGCCAGGATAAATTTCAACCCCTAAACTTTCGGCGATGGTTGCCAGCCAACGGCACAAAAGACCCAAGCTGATAATATAATTCCCATGA
>CAYXVT010000179.1:0-7467 GCA_964468105.1 Uncultured Candidatus Berkiella sp.
TAACGCTGGTGGCCTGGAACCTGGCCCGCGCGGCGGACCGCGCGGTCTAACGCCCCGGACCGAGCCCGGGCGGGCTGAACCGCCTTCTGGACCAAGCGCTTGTTCCCTCACTGTGCCGCCGCAAGGCAAGTCAGCCGCGCCATGCATTTGGGCTGTTTTAGCATGTTCGGCTTCTTCTTGTTGCATTAAGGCAACAATGGCACGACTTTTTTCATCTTGTACCGGCAGTTTTTTCAAATGCGTTCCTAAATGGTTAAAGACTTGTTGTTCTGTCTCTTGTAAAAAGCCTAAACTCCATTTATCGCCGACTAATCCAGCGCATGTCCCTATCAATAATGAACCTGTAAACCATAATGGATTTAAGTAGCTTTTATGACTATCAAGTTCAGAAATACGTTGTTCACACCAACTCAGATGATCGCTTTCTTGCGCTGCCGCTTCATTAAAGGCTTCTCGATTAGTGTGATCGCGTGCCGTCATGCTTTGTCCTAAATACAAAGCTTGAGCACAAATTTCTCCGGTATGATTGATTCGCATCAAGGCTGCACTATGCTTTTTTTCTTTTGCACAAAGGTTTTCATTTTGTTTAAGTTCAGCAGGATTTGGGCGCGCTTGATGCGTTTTGTGATATGGCAAATCCAACACAGTGCGTATACACTTAAATGCATTCATTATAAAAACATCTGACGAGCTGTATTGTCGTGGGTTGTTAGTTGAATTCACAATTTCGCCATTTAAGCCAAGGAGATTGTAAAGATGGGCAATCATATCAAAAAAAGAATGAAGACTGCTATTGGTACAACGATAGCCTTAAGTGTAGCGGCCGCATTCAATGCGCTTGCTGCTGCAAAACCCGAAGTCCCTAATATGGAAAAATGTTATGGCATCGTGAAGGCTGGTATGAATGATTGTGGAACGCCTTCTCATGCTTGCGCTAGTCATTCTACTAAAGATGCTGATCCTAATGAATGGATGTATGTACCAAAAGGCTCTTGTGACAAAATTAATGGCGGTAAGACCAAGTAATTGAATACTTAGTCTTACCACTTTTATTTTTATACAGTCATAAATTCTTCTTCTTGCACAGTAACAGCAGGCGCTTTTACCGGTGCGCGAGGAGCTAACGGGGCGTTTGGCGTTTCAATTTGATCAAAACGTTTGATCAAAGCGGTGAGATCGTTACGCCATTTGTCATGTTCTGCTTTTAAAACGAGATTTTCTTGTTCTAGTTCTTCAACTTGAAGACGTAATAATTCAATTACCTCTACAGCATGTGATACCTTTCGTTCTAATTGCAGTAAAAGATCGGATGTCATATTTCATTCCTATTAGTGCACAGTGATTGACTGAACTTATTCTAATTGAGCTTGAGAGGAAAGTGCAATGTCTAGTGGCTCTGAAAACAAACCAACACTATGGCAAGTGGTTAAAAGTGTGTTTGGGGCAATGTTCGGTGTACAAAGTTCGAAGGTACGCGAGCGTGATTTTACCAAAGGGAACCCTTGGGCGTTTATCATTGCTGGATTAGTCTTTACGATTGTGTTTGTGTTGACAATCTATGGCGTGGTGCGGTGGGTGCTGGCGGGTGTGGGGAAGGGCGGCTAGAAGAGGGCCTGCCGGTGATGGAGAAGGGCCGGCACGGTGACCGGCCCCTACTCTGGTTCAGGTGTAGGGGCGGGTCACTGTGCCCGCCCGTTTTAATGTCATGTAAATAAAACTTCTGCTTCCACGCCTTGTGTTTCAAGCACTTGACGTAGTTGTTTAAGTGCTTCAACTTGGATTTGACGTACACGTTCACGGGTGAGGCCCACTTTTTGTCCGACTTCTTCCAAAGTTGCTTCTTCATAACCATACAAACCAAATCGTTGAGCGAGTATAGAGCGTTGCTTTTCGTTCAAGTTTGATAAGCAAGAATTCAAACGTTGATACAAGTTATTGTTTTCAAGCTCAGTTGCTGGCTCCTCTGATTCATTATCGGCTAACGCTTCAAGCAATGGTTTTTCTGATTCATCTCCCATGGGGGTATCAAGTGAGAGCGTTTTTTCATTTAAGCGCAGTAACTTGTTTACATCATCTGGGGAAATATTCAATGCCGTTGCTATATCTTCATAAGAAGGTTCGGTTTCAATACTTTGAGCAAGTTCACGTGCTTTACGTAAATAAGTATTGAGTTCTTTAATCACATGGATAGGTAAGCGTATGGTGCGTGTTTGATTCATTAAGGCCCGTTCAATATTTTGACGGATCCACCATGTCGCATAGGTAGAGAATCGAAATCCTCTTTCTGGATCAAATTTTTCAACCGCACGAATAAGACCTAAATTGCCCTCTTCAATAAGATCGAGTAAAGCCAAGCCACGGTTTAAATATCTTCTAGCTATCTTAACAACTAATCGTAAGTTGCATTGTATCATGTGGTTTCGCGCTTTCAGATCGCCCTTTAAAGAGAGTCTTGCATAGTGAATTTCTTCTTCTGCGCTTAATAAAGGAGAAGCACCGATTTCTCTGAGATAAATTTGAGTAGGATCGACATCAGGTGTCGCAATAGGTTCCTTTTCTTCTTCAATAGCATCTTCAATCACTTCTTCTTCTTCGGCCGCATCCGCTATTTCTTCAACAACTTCTAGGTCTGTTGGATTACTTCTTGCTTCAGCTTCATTATATGAAAAATCAATTGGGCCGTTCCATGCATATTTCATTTTATTCCCCTCCTTGGAAATTTCTGTCTACTGATACTATGCATTTTGAGTGCCTACTTGTTTTTTTTATTAATAATCAACTAGGTATTAATTTTAGGCAGTAACTCTTCTTCAGGAATTGTAAAAGAGTCTGGCAGTTGAACTCGCAGGGGCTAACGATGGTAGAATATAAAAAATGACGCGTGTTACTATTTTTAGTAGCGAGTGTTATTCTTTTTCTGTATATCTAGAAGGGATGCAAACGTAAAACTTAGGATGAGGTATGACGAGAGCAGAATTGATTGATGCCTTAGCTTTGAAACTGCCTCAGATCCCTATAAAGCTCATTGAGCAAGGGGTGAAGGATGTTTTTGAGCAAATGTCAGTAGCTTTAGAAAATGGACAGCGGATAGAGATTCGTGGCTTTGGTAGTTTTGCATTGCGTTATCGTCCCCCTCGTACAGCCAGAAATCCCAAAACAGGCGAATACGTTGCCACTGAAGAGAAATACGCCCCGCATTTTAAACCCGGAAAGGAATTGAGAGAACGTGTGAATGATGCGGCATTTTCTCATCAAGAGGAGAAATAATTATATGGGCAACAGTATGTCTAATAACAAACTTCCGAAATCAAAATATAGTCGTTTTTTACAATATGTCCTACTTATCATGGGACTCATTCATCTTCCAGTCGCCATGGCCGTGTGTGGCATGGATGAAGATGATGATTATTACGGCAATGCAGAAACCTGCCCCTTTAAAAATGCCACTGAAAGCACAGAAGGCTTAACGCCTGAAGATGTGGCTTTTTTAAATGCGGTGAATGCAACCCGCATTATTAATCGTTGGTATATGCGTCTGTTTGTAGGTAAGCCCAAAGTACGTTTAAATGCCATTGCCAATACATCAGTGGGGACATTTAATGGTTTGCCACCTGGTGTTTCAGCGGTTAATCAAAATCTATTTCAAGCAACCCTAGCCGGTGGTTACTTCTGGGAACAATGGGCGATGGAATTTGAAATCTATTTCTCTAAGAAATTTGATTTCACATTAAACCCTGTTTTTGGTGGTATCGCTATTTTACCTGCGCCGGCTTTAACTGCCGGGCAAGTCACAGCAGAACTCAATGAAGTTGCTGGATTTTTCAATCTGCAATATGTTGTTCCTCGTTTATTTTCATGGTATCCACGCCGATTACAACTCCACTTTGATGCCGGAGTCGGTCCTGCTTTAACTCAGACAAATATTACTGTTTTAACGGCAAACGGAGTGACCTTACAAAGTGGTTCAACCAGGACCATTGCAGCTGCGGCTAACTTAGGCGTAGGCGCCCGTTATCAAGTATCTGCTCATTGGCTTGTTGATGTTGCGTATCGCTATTTTTACATAGGAAAAACCAAGTTTGGTCCTGCTTTAGGCGGCTCAGCTGTGCAAGATGTGCAATTTACAACAAAACAATTGCAATCAAATGGTTGGTTTATTGGGGCAATGTATCAGTTTTAGGCTTAAAGCCAGGGAAGCATGGTAATGAGAAAATCACATCCTCGATTAGCCATTCTAGTAGGATTAACGCTAGGATTGTCAGGGTGTCAAACGCAACCTGGCAACTGGAGTTGGGGTGGCCGTAATCAGCAAGCAGCACAAAATGAAGCTGAGCAATTGCCTGCGACCTCCGGAACAAAGCACGCTTCAAATTCAACTTCTAAAAAAGCATCAAAGCAGGCAAAAAAAGCCGCTCGTTCTTTGGCAGCCAAAGAGGCTAAAAAATCTGATATCAAAAAAGATCCGCAATCCAGTTCGACTTTCTACGCTAAAAAAACTAAGCCAAATAAAAAAGACCCTAAACATAAAAAAGCTAAACAAGTAAAACACCCTCAGGAAGCTAAAGAGACAGTTGTCGCTAGCCATAAACCTGTTAAGTCAACCAAAGAGGCTAGCCATAAAACGGAGAAGCCAACCAAAGTTGCTTCATATAAAGGTTGGTGGTCAGGACGTAATGTGCAAGAGAACGACGGCAGCTTTTGGGGAAGACAATGGTGGTGGGGAAAACAAGTTTATTTACCACCAGGTTCTGATGGGTTGTTTGTTAAAGCAGAACAATACTACAAAGATGATACCCCGAAGAGTTTAGAACTAGCGCGAGCTTTATTTGAGCGATCTGCGAAATTAGGCAATAAATTTGCGCAAGCACGCCTGGGAGAAATGTCTTATTACGGCAGAGGCCTGCCGCAAAATGATGAAGTTGCAGCTGCTTGGTTTAAGATGGCAGCAGAACAAAATCTGGCATCAGCCCAATTAATGATGGGCGATTTATATCTGAATGGACAAGGTGTTCCAAAGAATATTGAAAGAGCTAAATTTTGGTATCAATGTGCCGCCGATCAGCAAAATGTAGATGGCATGATCCGTTTAGCACAAGTATATGAAAAATATTCAACTGATCGTAGCGATCACTATCGGGCAATGGATTTGTATAACCAAGCGATTCAATTAGGCGCAACCGATGGTAAATATTACTTAGGTTATATGTATGCTCATAGTGAAGTAATCCCACGTAATTACCGTAAAGCCTTACACCTATTCCAGGAAGCAGGAGAAGCAGGTAATACCGAGGCTTGGGCTGAAATGGGTGAAATGTATTTATCAGGAACTGGTGTTCGCCAAGATAAAGCACAAGCTTTTCAGTTTTTTGTTAAAGCATCAGAAACAGGATCAGGCAAAGCCGCATTCAGTTTAGGTGTTATGTATGAAGTCGGCGATTGGGTCAAAAAAGATTATCACAAAGCATTTTATTGGTATCGCATGGCCGCAGATGCACATTATGGTTTTGCAGCCTATCGCTTAGGTGAGTTCTATTCTTTGGGCTATGGCGTTCCGGTTGATTATGTTATCGCCAATTATTGGTATGAATTAGCAGCAGAAGATGATATTGCTGCCGCTCAAGTGCGAATAGGGGATCACTATTTTATTGGTCGTGGATACTATCGAGATCACTACCAAGCTTATCTCCATTATTGCGAAGCCGCTAAAGATGGCGATCCTTATTCACAATATATGTTAAGTATCATGTATGAAAGAGGTATGGGCGTACCTTATTCTCTTCCCCAATCAGAGTATTGGTATCAATTGGCAGAGAAATCCAGTGGTAATGCCATTGCAAAATATCGGGTCGGTAGACGCTTCCAGTTTGGTGAAGGCGTAGAAGCAAATGTTGAAGAAGCGATGTGGTGGTATGAACTCGCTGCAAAGCAAGGTTATAACGTTGCGCAAAATGAATTAGGTGAGCTCTATCTTAAAGGCCGCTATGTCACCAGAGATTACGACAAAGCGCTGCGTTATTTTAGAACAGCAGCAACAAGTCACTTACCTTTAGCTCAATATAACCTTGGGTTGATGTATTACAACGGCTATGGTGTTCGAGAAAATCGAAATACAGCTATGAGCTGGTTTACCAGGGCTGCCAAACACCATGAAACTGAATATGCTCAATATTTGATGGGTGAGATGTATGCAGAAGGACTAGGCGTGAAGAAGGACCGTTCACAAGCCTATGCCTGGTTAAGTATTTCTGCAGATCACCGACTTGAGAATATGGATCAAGAATTATCAAAACTGCTTTGGGATACTTCACCCAAAGAAAATGCGCGTGCTTTGGCGCTATCTAAGCAATATGACTTAAAGTACTCAAACAAGCATTTAATCGAAAACGAAATTTACTAATGGCATGATTTTAAAAAAAAGGGGGTTGATCCCCCTTTTTTTATACGTTGGGTTAAATTTTCCAAGTTGATGGGTTTACATTATTCCCATCCTGGTTCAAATTACTCACCCCAACAAGGACAAACTTAATTGTTAGTTTAATAGGTTAATCCAAGGAAGGTTGGTCATTAACTAGATTAACGATGAGGCTTTCTTTGATATGAATAATGCGCAAACGAGCTATCTGAGCCAATTTGATTTCTCACAACGATCGGCAACTAAGGCTGCTGTTGTTTGGGGGTTGGCTGCTCTATTTTATTTCTACGAATTAATGTTGCTCGTTTCTCCTAGTGTGATGCTAGATGATCTCACGCTGACCTTTTCAACCAGCGCTGAACAATTAGGAAGCCTCGCCGCTTTTTATTACTATGCTTACGCTTCTATGCAAATCCCTGTTGGGCTATTAATGGACAGGTTTGGCCCAAGACTGCTTCTCACTCTAGCTTCTTGTTTTTGTGCCGCTGGCTGCATTATTTTTGGTATGGCTGAAACCTTACCCATTGCGCAAATCGGGCGCTTTGTCATGGGTGTGGGTGGTTCCTTCGCTGTTGTTGGTTGTTTAAAATTAGCTTCGCTTTGGTTTCCTATTAATCGATTTGCCCTTTTAACAGGCATTATGGTTGCTGTTGGCATGATGGGCGGCGTTTTTGGGCAAGCACCGGTTGCAAAGCTAGTGATGGCTGTTGGTTGGCGTCAAACGGCGATGTATGGCGCCCTGGTTGGTGCGATTTTAAGTGTTATCATTTGGTTTGTGGTTTCAGATCATCCCGTTAAAGCGGTTGTGCGCGAATTAAAGCAACAAGAAATGATGACCTTTTCCCAAGAGATAAGAGAGTGGTTAAAGTTTGCACTCCTTATTCTTATGTTTTCATTACCTTTTTGTATCACGCATTTAATGCATACTAACAGTCATATTGGTATTTTATATCTGCTTTTCTATCTTGGTTGGTTTTTCTGTCATACCCTTTTTCAGCGTTCTAAATCTGTTTCCAATAAGTTCAGCATTCCGTTAGCCCTCACAGGTCTTGTGG
>CAYXVT010000180.1:0-243 GCA_964468105.1 Uncultured Candidatus Berkiella sp.
CGTTTATTTTTTTTAGAGCGGCTTTCTTGACTTTAGAGAGACACGTTGCCTTATCTTTTTTCCCAGTGTTATTTATAAAAACAAGCGGCATTTTAGGTGAACTTAAATGCTTTTTCAAATCAACTTGACAACCAACTTGCATACTTCTCTCCTCAAAAGTTTTTCTCTACTAATGCTCGGATTTTTTCTTCCTTAAATTAAAAGCTTCTCCATAAAATTGAAGGACGGACCATCATTACAATA
>CAYXVT010000180.1:253-6160 GCA_964468105.1 Uncultured Candidatus Berkiella sp.
CAAATATTCAAAATCTTTCATTTAATAAATTTGCGCTTTATAAGAAATTTTCACAATCTAATAATAAGGAGGCAAATTTGGTAAATGAAAAATAGGGGGTTTATTTGATATAAAGATTTAGCTTCCCATTTTGGCAGGCTAAATCAACAACCTTTTATTTATTTGTTGCAATCACCATTTAAAGATGCGAGTAAAAAGAGAACACTTATCGTTGAAGTCTTGTTTTAATAAAAGACATAAAAATAAATGAGGGTAAGGATGGGAGCAACAGCAAGAAAATTTGTGGAAGATACTTTTGAGCTTAAAGAAACATATTGGGATGAAGTTAGGGATGAGGTTTATAAAGTTAATCCAGAACTTGCAAGCATTTGTGATGAGCTTAGCCCTGGCAAAAAGCATCCTTTAATCAGGTTAAGTTATCCTTACGGTTCTACAATTGTTGATAAAGGAGAATTTTATTTTCCTTCTCAAGATAATGAGCTCATATCAATCAAGGATAATCGTCTTTCTAAGGAAATCAAAGAAAGATTGGGTTATTCGTCCATCCCCTTATCTTTACTTCTCCATAATGATTCAGAAGTTTTCGTAGAGACAAACAATAGGGTGACTCCTCTTAACTTTTTTAAGCCCGGTGATCTATTCGGAGTTTTTGAGAGCATGGGATGTTTGACAGACATCTCCTCTGATTCTATATGGAGCGTCACAGCGGGGGGACGTTCGGTATTTATGATTCCTCGAATTACCGACAAAGTAGGGCATAATCGAATTCGGAAAGAGTTTGGAATATCCACAAATGAACCTCCCACTGAGTTAACCAGTCAATGGAAAGTTTTTAAAGGGATTTACCAGCGTTCTGGGGGACTTGAACGCTGGAGCAATGATATCCTGGTTTTTACCGATAAATGGTTTGATAATAATAACGATATTTCTTGGTTAAAATTCCAAAAATATATATTTAAACTCTGTTGGGCTCAGTTACAATTACTAAGAGATACAACTGAGTTCAGCTTATTATGGTCATCATTTGCAGATGCTATTAGCAGCCGAAATTTAAAGCCTCGACCTTATCTCATTGACACTCTCAAACATCTTGTTTCCATTGCAAATGGTGCAGGTGTTGCCTTTAAACCAGCAGTTAATGAAAGCGCCTTGCCTGTTTCTCTTATTCAGGACGCTTATATTAATTGCTATAATTTAAAAACTTATATCCCCACACTAATGCAGCCTTGTAAGTTAAAGGGGGAAGTTCAAAAGGTTTATTATTCTCTTGCCTTTCCCACGGTTTTAGAAAGCACTCCTTACGTAAGAAATGCTCCTTCTATTATTGAGGATCAGCGGAATATAAAAAGACTATTGGATACACTTATACGCACCATAAAAATCGATAATTCCATTATTAATCCTATTAAGCACGTCAAATATGATTTTTTCCACACCGATATTGATCAGTATGGAGAAATTTTGAGCAGTACAGACATGATTGCAGAAGATTCCACTTTTTCTTCCCTTGGTGTGAAGCGCTTTAAGGATCGAACTTCTTCTTCATCATCCTCTTTTTTTAGAGGATGTATACGAATTTCTGCTGAAGAACAGGACACACAATGAGTAAATTAGAATTATATCAGGAGAAACTTCCTGTTTTAGAAGCTATGATTGAAACTCTTCTGACTAAAGAGATCCCCAACTTTCAAAACATTGCTTTTGTATGCGTGCAACATCTCTTATATACAACCCTCAATTTAGTGGAATGCTTAGTTCGGCTAGGAGCACGCCCTGATAATATTCATATTGTGGGAAAATCTTATTCATCTTGCCCTGAAGTAACTGATAGGTTGATATCTTGTGGATACAATTACTACCCTAGCATACAGCAAGAAAAATTAGGAAGTTTTGCAGAACATTTTCACCAAGACATAAGAAATATGTGGGAGAAAGTCTATGAAAACCTTCAGGAAAAAAACATTGACCTTGTGGTGATTTTAGATGATGGAGGACTTTGTTTAACTACTGTTCCTGACTTTATCAGTGATACATATCCCTTAGTAGGGGTAGAGCAAACAACATCAGGATTATCAAACCTCCTCCTGCGTGAACTTGAGTTTCCTATTGTAGAGGTTGCCTCTTCAGCGGCAAAACAACTCGTTGAATCTCCTATGATAGCGGAAGCTGTCATTAATAAATTAGGAGATATTCTTCCTATGGATAGAAAAAGTCTGCATTGTGCTGTTGTCGGAATGGGCTCTATTGGGAGAGCCCTCACACAAAAGTTACTCTCGTTGAATCATAAGATTATGATTTATGATAAGGATTTTGAAAAAACTCAATCTTTTAAGGGAACAATCCCCCTCAATAATATTGAAACGCTTCTTTATGAAGCTGATTATATTTTTGGGTGTTCAGGAAAAGATATCACAAAAAACTTAGATATTAGTGATATCAATAGAAGCAAAACATTTATCAGCTGCTCTTCACAAGATAAGGAGTTTTTAACCTTATTAAAAATATTTGAGCAAAACAACTGCTCCTACCATAATGCATTTGATCATCTTGAATGTAAGCTTAACAATCAAAACATTAAAATTTTTCGGGGAGGATTTCCCATTAATCTTGATAATTCGGGAGAATCCGTTCCAGCACTCGATATTCAACTCACCCGTGGATTATTATTAGGGGCTGTTTTACAAGGTATTTTGAATCCTACACAAAAAAAAGTTCGCTATATGCTCCACCCTGCCCTTCAAAGCTTCATTGTTTCTCATTGGAGGCTTTACGGATCTACTTTTCTTCTTTCTCCACAATTTTTGGATATGTTCCAAAATCTTTCTTGGATTCAGGAAAAATCTAGAGGAACTTATGAAGAGAACGAATTTCTTGAGAAGTTTTTTTATTATGAGTCAATACATGCCCATGATTTATTAGGTTATGACCGCGAAGTCTTCTCAAAGAGGTACGTAAGCTAAGACCGTAAAAAAATTAATACAATATAAAAAGTTTCCTTTTTCTTCTGCCTCACGCATATTTTCAAACCATTGGTTAACTTCAAAAGGAGTTAATTTACCTTTCTTAATCGCCGTTTCTGCCAGAAGGTAAAATTGAAAAATCTTACAAAGCGTTCTGAAACTTCTTATCATTGATGTTTCAGGAAAAACAACAACCTGCCTCAGTCCCTGTTTGATAAACACTTCAGGTAAAATCCTTCCCATATAAGGGTTTACAAAGAGTTGGTGTAATTCATCCAAAATAATTTGAGTTGTTCTTCCATAAGGTGCCACAATAATAGATAGAGCATCCACATCCGTAAAACATAGGACTCCTCCTGGTTTTAGGAGTTTTAAAATATTTTTTAAAAAAGAGTTGATGTTAGTATGACTCACCAAAAAACGGTCAGCATGGCATGCTGAAAAGGTATGATCAGGATAGGTTAATTGATTAATATCTGCCACAATGTATTCAACGTTTGTTTGTTTAGAGCGCTTTTTAGCCTCATCAATCATGCGCGAACTTAGATCAACGGCTACTACAGAGCCTCTTTCTCCCACAAGCTTTCCTAAAGTCTCTGCGTCTTCTCCATGACCACATCCAATTTCAAGGATTTTATCTCCCTCTCGTAGATTCATAGCATTAAGAGCACGTTCCTTAATCCCACGAATAGAATCCAAAGACGTCATAACATCCATAGACTGGATTAAATAATCCGCTTCAGGACTATTATCTAAGTTAGAGAATTCCTTAAAATGAAAAGACTCATTTTTGTTTTGTTGTGGCATTATTTTTCCCTGTTATTATTTTTTTTATACCCAATTAAAATGAAAATTGGGTGTTAAGCCATTCGAAATTATCAGTCACGCGGCTCTGAATAACATCTTTAATTTCATGAACAGTTTTATCGAAAAAGTATTTTACAGCTTTTGTAAAGTCCTTCCCCTTAAGATAAAACCTATTATTCGAAACATATTCATGCATGATTTTCCATAATCGCTCAATGGGATTCAAGTTTGGACTGTATGTTGGTAAATAATGGATGACTATCCGCGACTTTTCGGCGTATTCCCTTGTTTCTTTCGATTTATGATAAGGCCCCTGGTCCAAGAAGAGGTGAATTTTCCGGGCCTTCGGATAACAACACTCTACGTATTTCAGAAAATTTATAATACTCTCGCTGTTAATCTTCTCATAATCACGCGTCATAACTTCAAGAGTTGCAAGATTAATGGCCCCTGCAATATTAACGCGTGTTCTTGCTCCTGTCGTGGGAACGTATTGATCTTTGCCCTTTTTGATCCATCCCCGGCTCAGCTTTGTAGCCTGTGTTGGATGAACGCTATCGCCAAATAAAATAGGCTCATCCTCAGGGGTTGAATTCATCAGATCTTCGTATTCAGCGATAAACTTTTCCTGAGCCTCAAGGCTTGCCTTTGCGGGTATTCCCTTGGGGTTTTTGTAAACAAATCCATGATTATGCATCCAACTTTGCATCCCAGGAACTGTATATGACTTCCCATAGGTCTCCTCAACATAAGTGCAGATTTCATGGATGTGTAAATAGAGGGTGGTTTCCAGGTGACTTATCAGGTCTTTGGTTTCATGAGCCGTAAGCTTCCCAGTAGACCCGCCGCTTTCATGTTTCAATTTGCCAAGCTCTCTGTAGTCTTTAATATAATTTCCAACGGTTTGGTCATCCAGAAAAAGCGCTTTGGCAATCATTGGATGTGTCCATCCATCATCTGATAAGAGCACAGCTTTGATCCGATCTCGTATGCGACCATCGTGTTCCCGACGATGTTGACCTTTTAAACTGGCTCTCTCTTCTATAGTCAGAAAATTCTTCATCCCTCATTATTAACATATTTTTAGCCTTTATTCAAAGCCTTACACCCAATATTCATTCACGATGGGTATAAATAACATCCTATTGCATGAACGTAACCAAGACACTAAATATTTTTGGTTCTGTCGCAAAAATTATGCAAGGAGTGTATAATCGTTGTAATGAAGTTTTACAAGATTTCAAGGACAGGAGTGTGAGGTATGATTCATTGTAAAGGTTGTCATTTTCCAAATGAGGTTATCTTGATGGCGATTCGTTGGTATATTGCCTATCCTCTCAGTTACCGCCATGTAGAAGAGTTAATGGCTGAACGTGGTCTAGAGCTTGATCATGCGACGGTAAATCGTTGGGTCATCAAGTATTCTCCAGCTCTTGAATCTAGGTTTCGCCAAATCAAGAAGCCAATTGGCAAGAGCTGGCGCATGGATGAGACGTATATCAAAGTTAAAGGTCAATGGATTTATTATTATCGTGCGGTTGATAAAGAGAATCAAACGGTTGACTTCTTTTTATCTCCAACACGTGAGGCTCAAGCCGCTCTTAGATTTTTTGAGAAAGCGATTGAAAGTAGTGGACAACCCGAGAAAGTTAATATGGACAAGAGTGGATCCAATTTAGCGGGCTTGGAGAGATTTAACCAAGAGCTTTCTGAAGGCAATAAGATCATGATTCGCCAAGTCAAATATCTCAATAATTTGATTGAGCAAGACCATCGAGGGATCAAACGAATTGTCAAGCCCATGCTTGGGTTTAAAAGCTTTATTTGTGCTGCGGCAACACTAACTGGTATTGAGCTGTATCATATGATTCGAAAGGGACAAAACGCCCTCAAAGGAACTCTATCTGCATGGCAGCAGTTTTATGCCCTCGCTGCATAATCATGTCTAAACAAAACTCACAATATTACTTTCGAAAAATTTGCGACAGAACCAAAAAATGAATGCAAACTAAGTGGAATGCGTACATGTATACGGCCTTTTTAGGGAAGCATAAACTCCTGGCCCTGATGGTATACGCGCTCTGTGAACCCAACATTTTATCGGCCTTGGGAGTGTTTACTGAACTGTGTCAGCTTTGAT
>CAYXVT010000180.1:6170-7422 GCA_964468105.1 Uncultured Candidatus Berkiella sp.
TATCCCTTCTCTCAATCCCTAGGCCTGAGTAGTTACAAATGTGGTTTAATTTTTAAATAACTTTAAACTAGTTAAGTGCATTGACATAGTTTAAGTTTAAAGTAACGTAAAATATTTATAGACGTTAAAAAAATTAAAAATATATTTATAATGAATGGTTCTTATAAATAATAAAAAGGGAGATTTTATGAAAAATAAGAGTATGTTTTTAATTACACTTACCTTATTCGCGAGTGTAAGTACGTATGCAATTGCTGGAAAAGAAGAATTTGAACTTAATTATGGATCAAGTGGAAAAACTGCTTTTAGAAAAAGTGCTGATTTAATTGCAGTAAAATCAGATGATAAATATGAAAAACTTGTTAAACATGAAACACTTGACGACAAATTTGGTCCAACCATTGCAAAAAAACTAAATAGATCTTCTAAACAAGGAAAATTTGAAATTTTAAAATTTTCAGGACTTAAGGAGGAATTGAATGAAACACTGGATACTATTCGAAATCTAAATACGGTTAACCAAGCAACTCATGTTTTTCATACATCAGATGATAATGTTCCATTTGTTCCTACAGGTGAGATTTATCTGAAGTTCTCTGAAGATGCAGAGCCAGATGATTGTACAAATCTTTTAGAAAAACACTCTCTTAGTATAATTGAAACAAGAGGGGAAAAGGAATTAGTTGTAACCATCAATACAGATTCATCGAATCCTGTAAAAACTGCTTTCCTTCATCAGACAGAAAGGGATAGCAAAAATATAGTCACAGTCGCTGAGCCTGAATTTTCAACTGCGATTGCAACAGCTGGATTTCAATCACCACTAGATGCTCTCTTTAAAGATCAGTGGCATTTGGAAAACACAGGATACCATAGAGGAACGCGTATTGGTTTAAAAAAAGGAGCAGATGCGCGAATTATAGATGCTTGGAAAGCTTTAGATGGGTATGGTTCAGAAAATATTACCGTTGCCATCATTGATGATGGGTTTGACATTGGACACCCTGATTTAGTGGAAAAAATTGTTCATCCATTTGATTTTACGCGTGGTACGAAAGTTCCTACTCCTGATGTTGGAGATTGGCATGGAACAGCTTGTGCAGGTGTTGCAATTGGTAATGCTGGAGGTGGAGATATTATAGGTGCTGCTCCAGCAGCAAGGTTTATGCCTGTTCGCTGGGGGGCTGATCTTGCTGATAGAGAGATTGAAAAATGGTTTAAATATGTAACAGATAATGGAGCAGATGTAGTA
>CAYXVT010000181.1:0-7416 GCA_964468105.1 Uncultured Candidatus Berkiella sp.
TGGTGATACCACTTGTTTGGGAATCGATGGTGGTACAGGAGAAATTGTGAGGGCGGGTTCAGCCAAAGACTTTAATTCAGCTTCAATAGCTTTTGCTTTATCACTTATTGCTTTATCAAATTCACCTTTCAATTGTGAAAAAGCATCTATAAATATTTTAATTTCTTGCTTTTTATTATCTTTACCACTGTCAACCAAGGTTTGAATAAATGCTTTAGCATCCTCATTATCATTGATAATAACTTTTGCTTTAGGATCATAGATAATAACCTTTGCTAAATCTGCTAATAACGTTGCATTAAGCTTTACAGAATTAGAAAATAATCCAACAAAGACGTTTGGATCCTTAGAGTAATCTGGCTTTGAAGCTTGAAGTTCCGTCATTTTCTTTAGATACTCTAGAGCTTCCTGCGGTGACAATATATCTTTTTTATCATTAATCTCCTTAACAACTACCTGATATCTATCATTCCATGCCTTAACCTCATCAATCTTTCTTATATTAACTAGCATTTCTTTTGCCGTTTTTTGAACAATAGGATTTTGATCAACAGCGAGCGCATCTAACTGCCTATGAATCCCAGCAATTTTAGCTTGGTCGTCAGGGCCTTGTTGACTTGACCTCAATATCTCAAAATATTGTTTTACACAGTTTTCAGATTTTATTACTGCCGAAATGACATTACTATCATATCCTATTTTACTTTTTACCTTATCAAGATTTGATTTCAGACTTTTAGTTAACTTCTTATTGTTTAAAGCTGATTCTTCAACAAATTTAACTAATTTACAAATGGATATCTTTTCTTGATCACTCATTGAGGCAGCATTCGACTTAACAACACTACTGATAGTATCAATAATTTTACTATACGCTTTTTCCTGGTTGAACGTCTTACCTTTTAGCTCAACCTCAATATAGACAGCAGGAGAAGTAAGATCTTTAAAATTTTTCAGTAATTCTGCAACTGATGTGATTTTATCTAAATTAATTTTTTTAGGGTTGCTTTCTTTTGAATGATTTTCCAATAAAAGAATATCTTCAAGTGGCATTTTTTCAATTCTAGACATCATATTTGAGGACAAAGGGGTCACTTTAGCTGATGCGGCAGAACTTTGAAATCTACTTATTAGGTCATAAGGTTTACTGCTTAGCATTTCAAGCTTTTCAATATTTACAACTTTGCCACCTGATCCAGGATTTGCAGCATCATCAATCTCATCAGGATTGCCATCATGCATAAAAGTCAAATCCCCAAGAAAAACGCCTACAAATGGGACAGGATATTTACCTGCCTCAAGATCAGCAATCTGAGCTTGTCTCAAAAGTTTATAATTAGCTGCTGGATCTTTTCCTTTGTTTTTATCATCCCCGCCCGTTACAGCCCCTAACTTTGAAAAAATACCGCCTGGCGCTGTCGTTTCTTTAACACGTTGATATTCGGGTATCGTATTAAGAATTTGTAATCTACTGATTGATGAATGTGTAAATCCCGTTGTAATTGCTAAAGCGGAGTTATAATCACCTATCTCACGTAGTTCGGTTAGAACTTTAATATAAAATATGGCGACTTGCCTTTGATGAGCCTCTGATCCTGCGTTCAAAATATCATTAACTACTTGCATTTGGATTTTATTAAAATCCTCAGTCATCAACCCCACATTAGTATCTTTCGTGTCTTTTTTACTCCAAGCAGTTCTATATAGCTCACTTGGTTTTATTGCATTAAAACGCGCTAATGCTTGATTTTTAAGATCATGCGCAACCATCTTAGCTGTGCTGTCCATATCACTGACACTTAGTTCTGGATTTTTAAGTTCTTGCGTTACAAATCTATCAATATCTACGACAGTGCTAGTACCTTCTTTTAATTTTGAAACTGCAGCTTTTTTGACTTCAAATTCTGCATGAACTAATGATGAACTACGATTTATACTAGCTTTGAAACTCTTTATAGTGTCACTCAAGTCTTTGGCCTCATTATTTCCTTGAGGTAATCCTTCACTATAGGCTTCTATTGATTTAATGAATTTATTATATTCTTCTCTTGCTTCTTTTTGTTTTTTATTCTCAGTTTCCCCCTCGGTTGTAAAATCAGGAAATGAATCTTGTTGATTATCAACCTTTATTAAATTTACCAATAAAGATTCAGCATTCTTCATTATCTTCATTTTCTGTTCAATAGTAGATGCCTGATTAAATGATACGGCCATTTGCTTTATAATATCTTGTGGGGAAACGACTGTTAACAAACTCATTGCATATAATTTATAATCATTTGCTGAATATTCACTCTGCTCGGTTGGCTTTTTTAACGTTGGATCACGATATCCGAGCAACAATTGTTCAACAATATTTGAGGCTCTTCGCTTTATTCCATTATCGTCAGCAAATTTTTGAGCTTTTTCTCGAATAGTTTTATCAGGAGAAGTTGAATACTTAGCAACCATCGCTTCCATTTCTTGCTTCTTAATTGGATCGACTTTTGATTGCTCATAGGTTTCAATAATTAAATCTAATTCTGCTTGAATTGTCTCTAATTCAGATTGTGGCGCACCTGTAGACATAATTATTTACCCCAATGATGAGCATTAACTTATTGGAATCCTTGAGCGTAAATACACTATTGTGTTAATGCTTTATAAAATTGAGATTATTTATGTGGTCGAAAAGTTCAATAAAACTAATATATAGCTGGGTGTATATACCACGGGAATAAGAGGGTTAATAGGGTGGGATATTCCGATTACCTAACCAGACTTTATCGGTAAAAAACCGTATCAATAACAAATCAAATCCAGCATAGATGGCATTAATCACTAAAATGCCCATTGCTGCGACTTCTAATTGGATCCCATACCAACCAGACAGGGTATGGATAAAAATCGTTGCCAGAAGCGCCAGTGACAATTTCTGAGCCATTTTGCTAATGCCCTGGCTCTTGGTTCCATCTTCAAGCCATAAACGGTTTTCTTTGGCGGATGGATCAACAGGCATAAAGCCTGTATTAAAAACCGCTGATGTACGAAATTGAGCAATCATCTTTATAAAAACACCAAAGGTCACTAACCCTAACAAAATCAACATTATCGCTTTTGCGCCAGAGGCATAATACTCAATTGGCACAGCACGTGATGCGATAAGGGCATATAAAACACCTTCTTGAATAAATGTCTTGATGGCGACAAAGGGGGCTACTCCCCAATAGAGTCTTATCATGGTCAAAACCACTGGGACTATAAAAAGACCTAGCGTAAACTCCCGGATTGAACTACCTTTTGAAATTTTGGCTAGATAGGAACCCGCCAAAGGTGCCCATATCATCCACCATCCCCAATATACGGCCGCAAATCGAGACTCAAGAGGAACATTGGCAAAATAATTTCCACATTGTGGACATTGTAATTGATAAACAATGGGGTACTTTTTCATAAACCATTCATTCGCAAAACAACTGATAATGAGGAAGATAACAAGCATCACTATCATAAAAACATAAAAACCAATATAAGATTGGCTTTTAACAGTCATAAGCTTAAATAGTTTGCGACCAAATTTAAATGAAATGGTTGCCGATAAAAAGGATAAGACAGTAAAGGTAACTGATGGGACCGCAAAATGATTGAATTTAAAAATCGTCTCAAACGGGTACGTCAATAGTAAAACAATGGCACACCCAATAAGAGAAAAGACCATGATAGTTGAGCCACTATTTGTTCCTTCTATGAATGTTTTAATCATAGGTTCAAATCGTCTGGGGCAATATTCACGTGCTATTTGAAACAAATAGGGCTGCCCTTTTTTCACATAGGTAACGTAGGCTATGACAACAGCCCATATGCCATAGACACCCCATGGAAATATCCCCCATTGCAAAGGGGTATAATCAAGAATGGCATTTTCAGCAAATTTGAGCGATAGATCACCTGTTGCAAAAATGGGCCCCCCCCCGAAATAAGCGACATAAGCGGCCAGTGTAAATATCGCTAAAGCAGACTGCCCTAGTAGCAGTTTCCTAAACCATTTCCCTAAGGATATCTTGCCTTCATCTATTCCGAAGGTAAGGTTCCCAGCTGGTGTAAAACAGATGAAGATAAGAATGGCACTGAAAAGAAAGGTGATGGCAGCATCGAGTAATAGTAAATCTGGTCGTATAAATGACAGCCACCCAACAATGACAAAGCCGAGGGTAGTTATAAAAGCATTAATATAGCGTTTATGTTTCATTGCAAAAAAAAGGGGCAATCAATGCCCCCCTTGAGGATTATTTAACTATGTATACAGTGCTTTAGTCTTTAAGTCACCTCTTTCTTAACTTGGGCAATTACCACCGGAGTCTGGCGCAGCACCAGCATTCTTTCCGCTTGCACAAACACAGCTTCCTGTACCGTTGTTCATCTGACCACTAGGACACTTAACCGAATTAGCAGCATTAAAGTCTGATTGCGTTTTTTGTGCTGTTGCTTCCGCTGCGGCCATTTGAACGTTCAATCTATCCAAACCTGCGTTCATTTTTGCCAATACGGCATTCATAGTAGCAAGCAATGCCATTTGTTGCTCTTGGACACGGAATTGTTGGAATTGCATCCACGAATTATAGGCTTGCATATGAGCCAATTCTCGCAGCAATGCTGTGTCGGAAGCCGTACTGATTTGAGTATACCAACTTGGATTTGTAAAACGTTGCGCACTATATTGATCCATTGATTCCATCACACTGACTGTTGCTTGACCTCCAGAAGGATCAGAGCCAGGTGTACGTCTTGCAACAATATCACTTAATGCACTCATACTAACGGATACAATGGCATTCTCAACGATACCATCAACAATAGACTCTTTTGCTCCTAAATCAATTACAGAGGGGTCGGCTTTTGCTGCGGTTATTTTACCTGTCAAGTCTTGAGAAATAACTGGAAAAGGATTAACCACTAAATTGATCATTTGTTTACTTTGATCTGGCGTAATCTTCATTGTATTGAGATTGTCTGATTGCATAAATTGCGCTAAATTCACAACCGTTAAGCCATTAGAATCACCTTGAGTAACAAAGGGTGCAAAGTATGTGTCATAAACTGCAGATTTTGTTAATAATAATCCTGGAGAAGGCGTAGAACCTGGTGGTGGTGGAGGTGCTGCAAGCGGTCCCGTAATGTTCGTGGAGTAACTATAAGGTGTTACGGATGCCAGAAAATTTTGGTTTGAAAGTGCAAGCGCAGCTTGGCCAACTTTCGTTTTACCAACAATCGAACCTGCCGTCACCGCCCAAACACTTCCTGGTGCTGCCATAAATAAAAGCTCTTGATTATACAGTGTTTGGTTAACACTAGCCGCAGCCATATAATTTAGTAGCGCTTGGACCATCTCACTGTTTTTCATATCGAGTTGCACAGGTAAAGACCCTGTGTATTGCTTGATCATATCAAGATCACTTAAACTCGTCTGAGTATTCGCATTAATTGGTCCTAAATTTGCTTCGTTGCTCTTTTGCAATGCTTGAATAGCTGCAACATCTTCAGCATCGGCATAAGTCTGTAAAGGTGCAAGCGATGCACCTACTAGTAGCATCACACCTATCATCTTCGTTACGTTGAACCTTTTCATAACTCACCCACTTTTTGTCAAATATAATATAAGTCAATTCAACTCATTAAGACCTGTTCATTATCGAAAAGTTCCGGTACCGTCATCTTTGGTTTGATCAAGAGGTTCGACATACCCAGGAGTAGAAGGTCCACCAGATGCTCCACCACTACCACCACAAGACAGTGCTGCAGGCGTACCTGTTTTTACATCAAACGTTTCTTGCTTTTTGTCAATACAGGGAGCCGGTGGTTGATATTGTTTTAGTTCGGCAATAACTTTAGGTATTGCCGTTGAGGTACTGATTGTTGAGCCGGTACCACTCACTGCTGCTTGCGTATCACTATCAAAATGTGTAGCATCCGTTTGCCAATCGGCCATTGCATTGGTGCTTAATATTGACAGTGCTAAAACAAACGTTGCTTTGGATAAATTACTCATGATTCGACTCCAATGCTTTTAAGATTAAATTAATTCGTTCTGGTGCAAAAACGCGACCTAATAATTGCAACCGTTCAAAGGCTAAATTACGTTTTAAAAACAAATCTGCATATTTATTTTTATTAGCTGCATCTTTGGTTTGCTCTTCAGCATAAATTAATAATTTTGATGCCGTTCCCGGTTTCAGTACATCAAGAAATTGCATCAAACGTAATGCTCTTCCTGAATGCGTATTTGCTAAAACTTTAATTAAGACTGCCTCATCAGTAATTTCAAAATCCGTTATTTCATCTAAACAAGCGCCTAAGCGCAATAACGCTTCTTCCACTTGTGGCTCGGTATCTGCTGCCCAATTTTCTATCCCTTCCATAGATGTCACAATACGATAAAGCGTTCGCTTATCGTAGTCATGCCAAAAAGCATGAACCGCTTCAAGTGACATATCTGGCATTTCTCTGACTCCTTTATTCTTTTTTTTGTTAGAATGACCTCAATGCAAACTGTAAATTAATATAGGTCATTATATGTAGAAACTTTCACATTAAGAGGTATTACTAACATATTACCCCTTACTAATTTTCAAAACTAGCACTTAAAAAATAAAATTATCAGCACTACCTACTAAGTCGGATATTCTGAGTAAAAAGTTCCCTCTTTTTGAATTTTATTTTGACCTACCAGCAAACATTTCCGATTTTTTGTCATATTCTGTCAAAAAAGTCAGGGATAATTTTAGCGAATTTATGTTACATGGTAAACTGATGTTAATATTAAATGTAATCCTCGAACATTCGATAAGTATAATTAAGGAATGGACCATTTTGATTTTTAAATTAAGTGTGGGTACAAACATATTGTGGCTTGGCTAACGGAGTAAAGAAATGGGCATATTTAAAAAGGTTGGTGGCCGCTTAGTAGACGTCCGGGTAGACAAGTGGATGAGCTGGGATTATTTGGGTGAAACGACTGATCGTTTCAAAATCCTATTTTTAGATATTGTTATACCCAAGAAAGCAACTACCGTTGAAACATTTGAAGAAGCAATGCAACGCTTAGATCTGACTGAAGAGGACCTTGTAGAACGTCAAAAAGAATTTACGCGTTTATGCTATTTCTTTATTTTTTTAGCAATGACAATTATTATCTACGCCCTTTACATGGCCTTTAATGGCAGCATGACAACTTCTCTCATTGCTTTTTGTTTAGCATTATATGCTCTCACACAAGCATTTCGTTTTCACTTTTGGTTGTTTCAATTACGTAACCGAAAATTAGGCTGCACGATTAAAGAATGGATGAACTCAGAAATACATCATTCATCCAGTAAAGATTTGGTTCCTGGTAGTAATCGCCAAGTAAATACACCGCAGGATGCAAAAGATAATAAGGCA
>CAYXVT010000182.1:0-1571 GCA_964468105.1 Uncultured Candidatus Berkiella sp.
GAAAAAGATGTTTTGACGGTCGTCGATGGTAAAGAAATTCGCTTGAAAGATATTTGGCCCAGCGACGAAGAAATCGACGCTATCGTCAAGTCTAGCGTCAAGCCAGAAATGTTCCGCAAAGTGTATGAACCTATGTTTGCGATTTCAACCGAACAAGCGGCTAGTGTGCCACCTCTGTACGATTGGCGCGCACCTTCGACCTACATCCGTCGTCCGCCATACTGGGAAGGTGCGTTGGCCGGCGAGCGTACCATGAAAGGCATGCGTCCTTTGGCGGTCTTGGGCGACAACATTACGACTGATCACTTGTCGCCTTCAAATGCGATCATGCTCGATAGTGCTGCTGGTGAATACTTGGCGAAAATGGGCTTGCCTGAAGAAGATTTCAACTCTTACGCAACCCATCGTGGCGATCATCTGACCGCACAACGTGCGACTTTCGCTAACCCAACCTTGAAGAATGAAATGGTGCGCGACGCCGACGGCAAAATCAAAGCAGGCTCTTTAGCCCGTATTGAACCGGAAGGCAAAGTCACTCGCATGTGGGAAGCGATTGAAACCTACATGGAACGTAAACAACCATTGATCATTGTTGCCGGTGCTGATTACGGTCAAGGCTCTTCACGCGATTGGGCTGCTAAGGGAACGAATCTTTTAGGCGTTAAGGCCGTTATTGCTGAAAGCTTTGAACGTATTCACCGTTCCAATTTAATTGGAATGGGTGTTATCCCCTTGGAATTTTTACCTGGTGAAACACCAGAAACGCTTAAACTGACAGGTAAAGAATCCTATTCGCTTATCCTGAAGAATGTAAAAGCAAACGACATAATCAACGTTTCTGTAAAAGATGAAAATGGCAAAGAAAGACAATTTAAGGCAAAAGTGCGCATCGATACGCCAAAGGAATTGGAATATTACCAAAACGGCGGCATCCTGCACTATGTCTTGCGCCAATTGACTAAAAACGCAGGTGCAGCATGAGTAAAAAAACTTTTCGTACAGTAAAAGACAGCATGGGAGAAATGCAAGTTCCTGAAGAAGCTCTCTATGGTGCGACAACGCAACGTGCCATAGAAAATTTCCCGATCTCAGGGATCCCTCTTCCGAGGGGCATGATCCAAGCACTTGGCTTAATTAAAGCGTGTGCGGCACAAGCCAATCAAGAACTTGGTTTACTTAAAGCAGATAAAGCGACAGCGATTATTAAAGCTGGTAATGCAGTTGCTTCAGGTGATTATGACAAAGAGTTTCCGATTGATATTTTTCAAACGGGATCTGGCACTAGCTCGAACATGAATGCGAATGAAGTCATTGCACAGATAGCTAAGAATGAGTCAGGCATTGATATCCATCCAAATGATGATGTCAATATGAGTCAAAGTAGCAATGATGTTATTCCAACAGCTATCCATGTGAGTGCAAGCATCGCCGTTTATACGCAATTGCTCCCTGCCATTACACTACTTTACGAAAAATTATTAATACGTTCCAAAGAATTAATGAGTATTACAAAAACAGGCCGCACCCATTTAATGGATGCCATGCCTATCACCATGGGACAAGAAATTGGT
>CAYXVT010000182.1:1581-5368 GCA_964468105.1 Uncultured Candidatus Berkiella sp.
AGCGAACATTGACTGCCTTAATTTAACCTGCCATACCATTCAATCACTTGCCATTGGTGGCACCGCAGTTGGTACAGGTATTAATGCCCATCCCCAATTTGGTCAACGCTTAGCAACCATTCTTGGCCAAAAAGTGAATATCAAATTCACCATTAGTGAAAATCGTTTTGCTAGTATGGGCAGTCAAGATGCTGCCGTTTCACTTAGCGGTCAGTTGAAAACGCTAGCTGTTAGCTTGATGAAAATATCAAACGATTTACGCTGGATGAACAGTGGTCCCTTAGCGGGGCTGGCTGAAATTGCCCTACCCTCACTGCAACCAGGCAGCTCCATTATGCCAGGCAAAGTGAATCCTGTTATTCCTGAAGCCGTTGCGATGGTGTGTGCACAAGTGATTGGTAATGACACAACCATAACTATTGCAGGTCAATCGGGTAATTTCCAACTTAATGTCATGTTACCGGTCATTGCTTTAAACTTATTACAAAGTATTCAAATCTTAAGTACTGCGTCAAAAGATCTCGCTGAAAAAGCGATCGCCGGCTTCACCGTTAATCGTGAACATATTGAAGAGCAATTAGCAAAAAACCCTATATTGGTAACAGCTCTTAATACGGTGATTGGTTATGAATTGGGTGCCAAAATAGCCAAAACCGCCTATGCCCAAAAACGTGCGCTTATCGACGTTGCTAAGGAAATGACGGAGTTATCTGAAGAAGAATTAAAGCGATTGCTGGATCCTGAAAAGCTGACGCGTGGTGGGATACCAAAATAGCTATTTTGGTAATTTTTTATGGCTGCATTAATTAAGTTTTCATGCTAACATTGGCCAATTATTAGTCAGCAACTCGGGTCCGCAATGTTAGACGGCTTAGTTAGTATTTTGGAACGCAGCAAAAATGACGCCACGGCCTTAAAAAACGTTAAACAATGGTTTTCTGGCCACCCTCAGGCCACTACTGCCATTATCAGGCTATCTCATGCCACTGTAACCGTGGCTGCTTTGGCAGCTAAATCGGCGCTCACCGAGACTCTAAGCTATCTGATTGGAGAAAAGGGTTTTCCGCCCAATGCAATTTATGAAGGAAAGACACTGTTAACGCATGCTTGTGAAAATAAGCATGAAGCAACGGCCTGTGTACTTGCACAAAAGCTCAAGGAAATACAAAAATCCTTACCTTATGGTTTCACCCCTTTACATGAAGCGGCTAAAATGGGCTTTGAAGGCTTAGCTAAAATAATATTAGGCAAAGCTCCTTCAATACTCGACGCGCAAAGCCGTGAAGGCGCTACTGCTTTGTTTCTTGCCGTTCAACTCAAACATGCAGGCCTTGTAAAATTATTTTTAGAAAAATCTGCCGATCCCAATATCGGCGATGCGCACGGCTTAACGCCTGTTGGAATGGCATCGGTTGCGCTGCATCCTGAAATATTAAGCTTACTTTTACAACATGGTGCATCTCCCCTCCTTGAAAACTTGATGCAGCAATCTCGATTATTACTTTCTGTTGCTAGACTGCCAGAAAACCCTAACAAGTTAAAATGTTTAAATCTGTTATTGGCCTCAGGTGCTGGTTTAGAATTAAGCCATATCCCTGATGAGATTTTAACTTTATATAAACTGCAACGCGCTCAATTAAAAGATTTACTGATTTTAGGTAAACAACGAGATCAAGGCACTGTTAAAACACGGCTTTTAACATCAATAGAGCAATTTGAAGCAGCAATAGGTGATCCAAACTGGCAATTTGAAGAAGCGCAATTAATGAAGACATGCCAGCACCCCTCATTCCAGCATTTACCGCATGTTAAAAGAATGCAAGATTGTCTTAAAGCAAAAGTGACCTCAACGCAAGCTGTTATTATTGCGCCACAAGTTATCGTTGATGAGCCCATTATTCAAAGCCAAGATGATATTGAAATGATGAGCATTGAGGAGCTAGCTACTCATTTTAGTGCAGAACACATTTTAATGACTAATTTTCTAAAATCAATTGATTATATGGTGATAGAGTTAAGCCGTATTGATCGTTCATTTTCTTACGATAACTCACGCTTGCTTAATTTAGTAACGCAAAGTTTAAAATGCTTTGAACGGCTATCTCAACTATCTCACAACAAACATTTTAGAAATTTAAAGCTGGGCAAAAAATCTGTATTAGAACTTGGCCTTAACGATTTCAATCATTTCATTATGGTTATTAATTCCTTTTTGCAACGCCAACTGTTACCCACCGGCGCACAGTCATTAGCACATATTCTTGATGAAAAGTTACGTACAACGATTAAACAGCATGGAAGGGCATTAAAAGAATCTCATCGTGGTTTTTATAACTCAATTGTCGAGGCACAAAGTATTGTTTGTGCCAAATTAGGACGTTGGTATCTACAGCAAGGCAAGAAAGATGTCGCACTCTCTTTATCGCTTGAAGCGATGCAGTATTGTGAAATGCTTATTGTTGATAATGATTCTTTCGAAAGCTCAGTCGCTTATGATAAAGCAGTTTGCCTTACAACCATCATGCAAGTGTATATGGACCATGGGTGGACAAATAAAGCTGGCAGTCACGCATCCGTGGCACTTTCATTATTTAGTCAATCAGGCATATATGATAATCTTATCCCAAAGTTAGTTCTTCCATTAGCCGATATTTTTGCTGCCAAAAATAAATTACACAAAACATTTGCACTGCTTAGTGATGCAATAAACTTTTTAGATCATGCCTTTACGATGACTAAGGAAGAAAGCTTTGAAGCCATAGATCTTGGCAAACAACTTAGCGCTAAATTAGCCTCTTTAAAAACATTTCATTTTAAAGAAAGAGCGCAAAACACTATATCAAGCTTACAAGGTTTTTGTCAGACTGATATTGATTTCAAGGGCGAAACGATAAGAATAAATATCGACACGACAAAACTTCATCCAGAAAATCAACATTTTTTATCTGAATTCTTAAGCAAGAATAAATGTATTCGTGTAGAATCGGGAAACCAACTGCATTTCATTCCAGAAGTTGTTTTTTCTAAAGCTTTTAGCTCTCATATTTCGGAACTCAGAAATATCCTGCTCATGCCACCTTCTGCACCAAAAGTGGTTGATGATCTTGTTGAAATATTAGAAGACTTAGCATTGGAAATACGGGAACCAAAAATGGTTCCCGTACCAGCGGTTATCAAAGAAAAACCCGAAGAAACTTATGGCTTTAAAAAACCAGAAGGGTTTACGAAAATTGTCCCCATTTATTCTCAAAGATTACCGCACAATGCGCTATTTATAACCATGCCTGAAGATAATGATGCCTTTACGCCTTTTTACGGTTTAGTGAGAGATGAAAAAAAGACAAAAACTTTTCCTGTGCATGCTATTGCTGGCAAAGGGCTTAATCAGCATGGCGTGAAACTTGGAACTGCCGTTGTTACTCAGCACCATAAAGCACCGGAAAAAATTGCTTTTGCGCGTCTTAAAGCATCAAGCACAAAACGAGCACATGGATTTGTAGAACAAACCATTTTTGATGAAAAAGGTAAAGAACGGAAACTGTATGTAATTAGGGAAGTGGTTGATAAGAAAAAGGAACTGCGGAAAAATTATAAGTTTTGAGGGGGCAAACGCCTCAGTTACTCAACTTAGGGGTCTGACCCCTAAGTTAAGCTGCTCAAACCAGGGGTCTGACCCCTAATAATATCCGTAAGGCTTCGCTAAATTAGAAATTGCAAAACCAAAAGTCGCACCAATCACAGCACCTGCAAGAGCTAAATAGGGTGCTGTCACGACTAAACCTGTTAA
>CAYXVT010000182.1:5378-7007 GCA_964468105.1 Uncultured Candidatus Berkiella sp.
CCAACATTCACATTCCCAAGTGTTGTCATATAAGCAGCACCACAAACTGAACCAGCGCTTGCATTAGCAAATTCAAAAAGACCAGCGCCTGATACTTGCTCGATATCGTTAAGGGTTAGTTCTTTCATGATGTTTTCCTTTAAATAGAGGTAGGAGTAACTGATTGAGCAGCAGCGTGAGTAATAGCAGCATAATCTTCTACTATTGACTCGACATTATAAATAATGTTGCCAACCGAACCACCAATAAAACCACCAGCCAAGGGCAGAGAGAGTGGGATGAGGCCAAACCAAGCAACACTCACTGCAGGAAATAAGGTCACAGCAGCCGCGCAACCCAGTGCCGCTCCAGATACAGTGGTAATAAGTTGTCCTAAACCACTAGCAGCTGATACTTGTTCGATTTCATTTAATGTTAAATCTTTCATTTTATATTCCCCTAAAAATTAATTTTATTCACAAGCGTTAATGTAACCGATTGAAATGATGAGGCAATCAACAAAAGATGAACGGTTACACGAAACAGATAAAGCTGTCAGAAGAGATGTAGTTTAAATAATGACAACTAAGTTGTCAAGTTAACTACAGATTTAGGTCTAGACTATATAGGTAACAAGGAAAGTTTTATTAATGAAATTACCGTTTAGAGCAAAGATTAGTCTATTGTATGTTAGCGTTCTTGCTTTCGCGCAGGTGGGCTCTCTTGCAGCCATCTATTGGTGGACTTCTTCCCCAAGTCATCAAATCCCGATCTCTGAATTTATTCTAATTGCCATTATCGAAAGTGCTGCGCTCTTGCTGGGTACCTTCTTCATATTAAGAATAATGGTAAAAAGATTCACCAAAGATGAAAAAGAAATATTTTACCAAAGCCAACATGATCCCATAACGGGTTTACCTAATCGCGTTTATTTTTTTGACTATTTAACGAATCGCATTAATGGTGATAAAGACGAAACCCCCTTAGCCATTATGACCATTGGCATTGATAGATTTCCACAAATCAACCAAGCATTGGGGTATCAAATCGGCGACAGAATTTTGCATCACGTTGGTGAACGGTTACAAAATTCAATCCCCAATGCTGAACTTATTGGTCGTCTTGCCAGTAATATCTTTATTGTTCTGCTTCCTAATATTACGCGTGCAAATTTCACCCAAGTCGCAGAAAGCGTTTTAGAATTATTCACAACACCGTTTAGCGTCTATACGGTGCAAATTGATTTAGATGTACTGATAGGGTTCAGTTTCTTTCCAGAAGATGACCAAGCACCAGCACCTCTAATGCAAAAGGCAGATGTGTCATTGTATGCATCAAGATTCTCCAGTGAGCGTTATGAAAGCTATCAGATTAAAAAAGATCCTCATCATGCTAGCAAGCTCTCGCTGATGAGTGAATTGCGTGAAGGCCTGAGTCAAGATGAGTTTCAAGTGTTCTACCAACCAAAAGTTGATTTACAAACAAGCCAAACAGTACAGGTAGAAGCCCTTATTCGCTGGCTTCATCCTTCTAAAGGCAATATTACTCCCGATCAATTTATTCCACTTGCCGAAGAAACGGGCCATATCAAAAAATTAACCTTATGGTTGCTTGAAAAAGGGATCCGACAATGCAAACAATGGCACACAG
>CAYXVT010000182.1:7017-7412 GCA_964468105.1 Uncultured Candidatus Berkiella sp.
CCACTAGGTGTTTCTATCAATATTTCAGTAAAAGATCTGCTTAACAAAAAGCTTCCCAACTATGTTGGGGACATGATTAAACAATATAATGTTGATCCTAGTTGGATTACCCTGGAAATTACTGAAAGTGCCTTTATGAGAGAACCAGAATATGCAATTGAAGCGGCGAATAAATTGAAATCTTTGGGAGTCAATTTATCCATAGATGACTTTGGCACCGGTTATTCTTCTTTGAGCTATTTAAAAAAATTACCGGTGAATGAATTGAAAATAGACAAATCTTTCACTCAAGATATTATCCATTCTGAACGAGTGGCGCATATTGTACAATCAACCATTGGGCTTGGGCACAGCCTCAATATGAAAGTTGTGGCCGAAGGTGTGAGCTATGAAAA
>CAYXVT010000183.1:0-316 GCA_964468105.1 Uncultured Candidatus Berkiella sp.
CCCAGGGTGGCGACGACGAAGACCAGGAACATGCTGATCGCGGTGATGTTGACGAATATGCTTATCGACGCGATTTTACGATTGCCTTAACTTTGGGCATTAAGCAGATTAAAGATAAACAACAAGTTAAAAGAATTAAACAAGAATTATCTGATCTAAAAATATCATCCGGCGAACAAGAAAAATGTTTAGAAGGCATAGCGGGATTAACATTATCTGTGATACCCGATTCTGGCTTTTTCTTGCTGATGGATTTTTCACATTATCAGGGTCGTTATTTAGGCACCACCAGATTAAATCAAAGCCGAGACTTTCG
>CAYXVT010000183.1:326-1304 GCA_964468105.1 Uncultured Candidatus Berkiella sp.
ATTTGATAAACCTGTTCTTCGCTTCTCATACTCAATGACAACCAAAGAAATACTTGAAGGGTTAACAAGGATTAAAGCCGTGTTAGCGCTGACTCAAGAATTACCCTTAACGGTGGATGAAAGCAAAAAGTTTACAGCAAATAGTTATAAACCCATTGTTTCCAAAAAGCGCGATAATGCATCCAAAAAAGTCTCTCGTCTTTTTGTTCCCGCTTTTGAAATGAAGAAAAAAGCCAACACCACTTCTATTAACGTCAAGGTGCTGCCAGTAAAGGCGCTACGAGAAGACAAAACAAAGAGAAAGTTGAGACCAACAACAACCTTGGATATGTAATGACTCAATTTTTTTGTAGCGTTTGCACCAATTGTCGCAATTCATGGACCTCATCTAACAAATCTAGTGCCAATGAAATCCCTGGCCAATTAATATTTAAATCTTGATGCAAACGAATGGCTTTTTGAAAGCGAATAATGGATTTACTTCTGAAGATCCATTTTTCAGGAACCTCGCCTTCTGGTTCAACGATACCGTACTCAACCATTTCAATGATAATTTTTTCTTCGGTACTTCCTATGGTCGTCAATTCAGTGAGTGTATAAGTAACGGTTTCGTCCAATAATAATCCTTCATGAATGGGCGGGTTAGCCATTTTTAGACTCCTAAGCTTGTTCGTGGATTAAACGGCATCGTTTTAGCCATATCTTCATAAACTGCTTTTGCTTGGTCAGTCTCAGCTTTTGGTACCTGAATTTGCAAAATGACATATTGAGAGCCTTCAGGGGAGCCAGGCATTCCTCTTCCCTTTAAGCGCATCTTTTGACCGCTTTGCGAATTAGCGGGAATTTTGAGATCCACGTTTCCGCCTAGAGTTGGAACCTTAATCGTGCTTCCTAATGCCGCCTCCCAAGGGGTGATGGGCAACGTTAAATGAATATCTTTTTGATTCTCCGAAAAAATGTACTTCTAATTCACATCTA
>CAYXVT010000183.1:1314-2201 GCA_964468105.1 Uncultured Candidatus Berkiella sp.
TAGATCGCCATCTGGGCCCCCACCTATGCCAGGTGCACCTTGGCCCTTTAAACGAATTTGACTCCCCTCGACTACCCCTTGAGGAACTTTGATATTTAAACTTTTATTTTGAGTAGCCACATGACCATCTGCTGATTGAGAAGGGATTTGTAATTGAATAGATTGCGTGCCTCCTTGATAGGCCAGCGTTAAGGGAACGCGCATCTTAACGTGGAAATCTCGTCCTTTACTACGATGATGGCCTCGACTTTCATGCCTATGGCCTTGGCTAAAACCTCCTCCCATGCCACCAAAAATAGATTGAAAAAAGTCACTAAACTCAGCTGCTTGTTCAGGTGAAAATTCACTTTGTTGACCATAATTTTGTTGTCTTTGTCTGGCATTTGAAAAATCGGGAGCACCTTGCTGTTGCCAACCCCCTGTGCGTATTTGATCATAGTGCGCACGCTTTTCTTTATCTTGCAGCACTTCCCATGCTTCGTTAATTTCTTTAAAGCGATTTTCTGCATCAGGTAATTTACTTACATCAGGATGGTATTGCCGAGCAAGCTTTCGATAAGCTCGTTTAATTTCATCTGTTGGCGTTTCTGGTTTTACGCCAAGGACGGCATAGTAATCTTTAAATTCCATTCGCTAGTACCTTCTTATATAGTTTTCTTCCTGATTGTATTTTAACTTTTTTATTATAGCCACCCATTGCTTTCTTTTTAAATGCTGTTATACTTTTTGATAATTGTACGCATATCTATTGATGAATATAATGACAAAAAAGACACCTTCGACATCTCGCTCTTTGAAACTTATTCGCGGCGGTAAACGCGATGGTGCCGGTCGCCCCCAAGGCACTGGAAAATATGGCGAGCCTACAAAAGCTATTCGTGTCCCTC
>CAYXVT010000183.1:2211-5716 GCA_964468105.1 Uncultured Candidatus Berkiella sp.
ATTCAACAATTTTTAATTCATTACGGGCAAGGCAAGGCGAATTCTCTTGCTTCTTATGTGCCTCCGATAACAGCGCCCGTTGTGCGTCTGCCTCTGTTTTCTACTAAAGTCGCAGCCGGGTTTCCTTCACCAGCGGATGATCATCTAGAAGCGCAGTTAGATTTAAACGATTATTTAATCAAAAATCCTGCCTCCACTTTCTACGTGCGCGTGGAAGGTAATTCCATGTTAGGGGCTGGGATCCATCCAGATGATTTGCTGGTGGTTGATCTTTCTCTTGAACCCAGAGATGGCAATGTTGTTATTGCTATTGTTAATGGCGAGTTCACCGTCAAACGTTTACACGTTGCTAAAAACAAAACCGTCTCTTTGCATCCTGAAAACGATAAATATCCTGTGATCACAATTGAAGAAAGCATGGAATTTAGAATTTGGGGTGTTGTGACGAGCGTCATCCACTCCTTTTAACTCTTCCCACTTTACTTTTATACGTTGTTGTCATCGTCTTACGCGCGTCAGTCATGTACTAAATGTACACTCCTTAGCGCGAAGACTCGACGCCTAGTCTAAAAGCAAAGTGGTTTGAGTTAATACTTAGTCGAGCATCATACATTCTAAACGGTCGATGCGTTCGCCGATTGAGGGATGCGAAGCAAACAACAGCTTCCAACGCTTGGTGCGTAGTGGATTGATGATAAATAAATGGGAAGTGGAAGGGTTGTCTTCGACATCCTTCAAATTATGATAGTCTCTGGCGTTTTCTAATTTGCGCAAAGCATTGGCTAAAAATTTAGGATCTTCACAAAGCGCCGCGCCTTTTTCATCAGCAGCAAATTCACGGGATTGGGATATCGCCATCTGGATAATAATGGCAAGCATTGGGGCCGTCATAGACATTAAAATGACTGCCAATTTATTATTGCCACCCTTTTTACGTGTTCCCATGCCAAATATAAATAAAGCTTGAGCCGTATTAGCCAACATGGTTATCGCACCACCAACACTGGCAGCAATAGTACATAATAAGGTATCACGATGCTGGATATGAGCAATTTCATGTGCAATCACACCGGCAAGTTCATCCTTATTTAATAATTCTAATAATCCTTTAGTAACCACTATTGCGCCATGCTCAGGGCTTCGTCCCGTAGCAAAAGCATTGGGCATCGTTTCATCAATCAGATAAATGCGAGGTCTGGGGATTTGTGCTCTTTCAGAAAGGTAAGCCACCGTGGCATAAAGCATGGGTTTATCATCTGAAGTAATTTCTTTTGCACGATACAAGGCAAGTACCAACTTATCGGAAAACCAATAAGCACCAAAATTCAGAATAACAGCAACACCTAAGGCTACAATAACCCCTTGTTGGCCAGCTAAAGAATGCCCCGCAATTAATAATAATGCGCTCAAAGCGCCAAGGAGCAAAAAGGATTTAGCATTATTTTGTGACATATCATTGGCCCAAATGTGTGTGTGCGATCCATCATATGAGGTTTTCATGATATTTTTCAAGGGATTTGGGACCGGTGCGACAATAGGGCTTATGAGAGGGCGTCTATTTAGATTATTCGACCATTTGGCAGTTATAAAGTGGGTCGCTCAATAAATTTTCGCCTTTAATGCTACCTATATGAACTTTTTTCATCTTTTCAAAGTTGACATTAGGTTGAAATGCACATATAAATTTTTCAGTTCGCCCATTTGAGATAACGTCAATTTGGACTTCATTCTCTGAAAAATATTTATAACTTTTGACTTCATAAACGTTTTTATCAGCGCAGCTACATAATAATAAGAGCGCGCCGATAAAAACAAATAATTTCTGAATCATGGTCTAATTTTGTAATTTTAACAATTCGGAAACTGTTACAAAGCGGTATCCTTGCTTTTGTAAATCCGTGATAAGCATGTCTGTGGCTTTGACTGTGTTTTCACGACGATTGCCACCATCATGTAAAGTAATGATTAAGCCTGGTTTCATTTCTTTCATCACATTATTATATATTTGTTGTGCTGAAATTTTTGTCCAGTCTTGTGGCAAAAAGGTAAACACGACCATTCTCTTATCTAATTCTTGCAAAGCGGTTTTTAGATTTGGCGATGTGATACCAAAAGGAGGTCTAAAAGTAATTTCTCCTTTATAACCCAAATTTCTCAAAACCGTATCAACCGATTGAATATCTTGCTTCATGGCTTCAACAGTTCGCCCCTTCATCTTGGAATGGGCCCAAGTATGATTACCTAAATCATGACCATCACTCATGATTTTTTTAATTAAATCAGGGTTGGCTTTTGCATTACCGCCAAGAACAAAAAAAGTGCCCTTAACATTATGTTTATCCAAGACACCTAATATTTGCTCAGTATAAGGCTTGTCTGGGCCATCATCGAATGTTAAAGCAATGACTTTTTCAGTTGTCTTTACATGTCGAATAGGTTCACCAGTTGCTGCTGCCATAGCGGCACTTGTGAACAAAAGCATTAAACTCAACGTGGCGATTTTTTTCATCATGATAAGCGACCCTTGCTGAATGTGAACTCTCTCAGTATTGTTATCGCTAATCTGAGACTTCTCTTTAATTTCCTACAGGAATGGCAATAGGTGTAAACACAAGCATGACAAAATTTGACAGCTATCTAACATGAAGAAGACCACCATAACGGAAGTGAAAGAATGGTTAAGCGCTCTTGCAGGTGCTAATGAGGGCAGGTTAACTTGCCCACCCTTTCTCAAACCCTATCATTTGGTCACATTGGCGTTGATGCTTAAACAAAATAATGCCCAATGGATAGAACTATCTGAAGAAATTGAAAGCTATGCATTACGTATGGGATTATGGGCAGCCATTGGGGTCACGCCCCCCTATGAAATGACCGAGTATCCAACCAAGAATCAATTTCTTCCCATGGCACCTCTTGAAGATCCCAACAGCATTATGCATGTTGCTAAAAATCTCATCCGTCTGGTCTATCAACAAAATTTAGGTTTAGATTCTTTTGAAAGCGTTGAAATTATGCTAATGGAGTTGATAGAGAATACCTATAAGCATGCGCGCGTGCAGAATAAATTGCACGGTCTCGTCTGTGCCCAATCCTGGCCTAAAGGTAATCTTGCACAAATTGTATTTGCTGATTCTGGGATCGGGATAAAACAGTCATTACTTGAAAATCCTCAATTAAAGGACAAACTTCATCTTTCTAATCCTTGCCAATTGGCTTGTGAACTTGGCATCACCAGCAAGCCTGATGCACATTCAGGATATGGATTAGCGCTTTCTAAAGGGTTAATGAAGCAAAGTAAAGGCCAAATGATTGTGCTTTCACAGCATGATGGTGTTAGCATTAATGAAAGCAAAGAGATCTCCTTTCAAGTAACCCCATGGGAAGGCACTCTGATTATTCTAGAATGGCCCATCAATCAACAGCTTGATGTCGGCGCAGTTTATGCAAGCTGGCCAATGCCAGAAGGTTTTGAAATCAATGACTTCGATTAAACTGGTTCTGA
>CAYXVT010000183.1:5763-7408 GCA_964468105.1 Uncultured Candidatus Berkiella sp.
TAATACCGCCTCGCGCGATAATGGCGCCATTCTAAGAACGCTCATACTGACACATCTGAAAAATCAGTCTCCCCTTGAAATTGATTTTGCTGATGTGACATTAACACCTTCCTTTGCCGATGAAGCTTTTGGTTTACTGTGTCATGAAATAACACCGCAAGCTTTGTTTGAACAAGTGAAATTTACCAATTTATCCGCAACTCATAAGGCCTTGTTGATTCGCGTAATGGGGAATAGGTCTCAAAAGACATAAAGCGTGCAACCCACCCTAATTAAAAAAATAGTCTAAACCCCTGGTGTTTTTTAATTTTGCTTAGATTATGATATGCAACATCAAGTAACAGCGATAATAAGTGTAAAAACATCGAAATGATGGAGATAAGAGTTACTTGACCTCTTCATACGGAATTCGTTCTTTCACCAGTATAACCATCTCAAATTAAACGCTAATGCATTAGCATTTAATGTGAGCTAGTTAAATAAAAGTATACCCAAAAGGGGAAAAATCATGAAATCGCTTGTATTAGGATTATTAATAACATGTGTACCTGTGTGCTTTGCTTCAGGGCAGCCACAAGTGCAACACTATAAGCACACTCAAGAACAAGTAAACCAACCACAATCACAACAAAAAACTGTGACGGTTCAACAAGCTCAACCACAGTTGGCTGAAGGCTCAAGAAGGGTTCAACAAGTTCAACCACAATTGGCTGAAGGCTCAAGAAAGGTTCAACAAGTTCAACCACAATTGGCCCAAGGCACAACAAGAGTTCAACATAAAAATAGCTCTACAAAACAACATAAAAGAGTGGTGGTTACAAAAAGAGCTAACCAACCTGTTGTAGAACATCATCGAGTTTATCATCATCACAAACAACCACGACGCGTTGTTGTGCGCAGAATACCAAAACATCATCCTAAGGTTGTTAGGATTGAGAGACATCGCGTCGCACCTCCCCCTGTCGTTCGTCATTATGAATATGATGAATACGAGGAATACGTTGAACCAAGAAGAGTGGTAGTTGTTCGCCCTGCTCCTCGTCCTCGTCCTGCTCCTGTTCCTGTTCAGTTGCACTTTGGGTATATGCTTGGCTAAAGACTATAGATTGGTGGGGCGCAATGCCCCATCAATCCTTTTTCGTGTATTTACATTGCCCTTCATTTGTTAAAAAACCCCTTCCATCGGCTTTTAAATTAAGTTACAATCATGGCTAAATTCGAGTCAAGGGTAATTTTATGAGTTCATTATTTGCAAAAAGACTAACCTTTACGCCGTTATATCGCCTACTTGATCATGCAAGGGCCAACAATTTACGTCAGCTTCTTGTTGATCTACAAACCTTACTCAATGATGTCAGAGCTGGGCGCCAACATAACGTTGCAGGAATGCTTCGGCCTATTCTTGATACTAACGGAATGAGCCCTGTTCCCGATCCTGTTTATGGAATGCAGATCCCACTTGAAATGCGAAGAAGATGGCGTCTAAGAGGAATCGATCCTGATTCTGATAATGAAGTATTCGAGCTCCTTGCTCGTACTGATCCTCGTTATTCAGAGCCCTACGATTTGAATGAAGAGCATTTTCATAAAAGAGCAAGAGTTTGCGCATAAAAAAGGGGCTTATAGCCCCTTTTTTTTTATCCTA
>CAYXVT010000184.1:0-234 GCA_964468105.1 Uncultured Candidatus Berkiella sp.
GATATTGTAATTGAGTGCTTCTGAAAAATCTGCTTCAGTGAGCACGGTTCTGTTAAATAAACTATTTGTAAAGTCGGTATGCGAAAAATTTGCTTTACTGCAGTTTGCTTCTCTTAAATCAATATCATGTGCTTTGCATTCGACCATTGTGAGTTCACTTAAATGTAATCCCAAAAAAGATGAATCATTTAAAATGCATTTATAAAATTTAAATGGGCTACTTAATTTGATATT
>CAYXVT010000184.1:244-7342 GCA_964468105.1 Uncultured Candidatus Berkiella sp.
GGTTTAAAGATTTTGTGATTGGAACAAGTCCAACAAAATTTAATGGCCAATTAACACCAATCAATTTTGATTCCTCAAAAATGGTATCAAAAAATGAACTTTGGTTTACTTTGACCATACTCAGATTACAATTTTTAAACAAGCATTCGGTAAATTTACATTTGACAAAAGCTGCATCGCTGAAATTACAACCTATAAATTGGCAGTTATCAAATTCCTTTTGCTTAATACTTAACTCAGTAAAGTCTATTTCCTTAAAAATCTGATTTACATAAACACGTTGTTCATCGTTTATCATTTTATTATCTTTGCCTATAGACATTACACTTACCTTTTCTAAGCTTTCTGTGCTTCAACCACAATATTATCAACATAATAATGAAGTTCGCCGTTTGCATTCAGAGGAACCTGCTGAAGATAGGATGCGAGCAGATCACTCAGAAATTCAGCCCTCAACTGTTCTGGCAAAACTTTTAAGTGCGGCAACCAGTGACTGATAGCATCGGCAAAAACTTCTTTAGAAGGATAAGTCTCACTCTTGGTAAACACATTAACACGCTCGGGTTTAAGCCCAGTGGTTTGTAATAGTTTCACATATTCAGCCGCTGTGACAAAATGCCAATTGGGCTTAAATGTTTTAAAATAAGGACGCCATTTTTCATTTGATGTGACTTTTTCCAGTGCATTTCCAAAGCCATGCACAACCGGAAATAACATAAGCACTTTTCCTTGCGGCTTTAAACTTTGATGCATGCTTGCAAGAACCGCTTTATGATTGGCAATTGTATGCATACAAGTAAATGAAGTGATGACATCCACATTGCCAGGAAAACTTAACTGCGTAGCATCCATTTTTTGAAAGCTTAAATTGGGTGAAGACTTTCCATAATGCTTGTTCGAGAATTCCAACATATTTTCAGAGATGTCCACACCAATCACTTTTCCATCGGGAAAATGTTGAGCGATTATAGCTGTAATTTTGCCATCACCTGAACATACATCAACGAGTGTTTCCGTTCCCTTAAACTTTTCCTTCTTTGCAATTTCATCAAACAATTCTATTGCTGTGTCTTTTTGCCATTTGGAATTTTGATGGTATTGAGCAATATTCTCGATTTGATCGTTGGCTTGCCCTTGAAAAGGAAAAATAGCAAGAAAAAACACCAAGCCTGCAAAATTTTTATTCATATACCCACCTATCATCCGAAATAGGTAGATTATATCAGAAAAAATTCCAATCACTACACAAGTGTATTATCTCTTTTTTGCTAATCTGGAACACAAGATATTTTAATTTTTGGAGCGCCCGTTGCTGAGATGCCTGAACATCTAGCGTTATATTTTTTCTCTCCCACTATCCCTACCACATCAAAGTCTTGTTCGTGATTTATTGAGAAATTATTACTTGCATTGGTTTTTGCTTCCAAATACCCAGCTGGCTTTTCATACTTATAAATTTCAAGTACTAAAGTAGCATTTTTCAATGGCACATTTTTGATAGGTGATGAGGAATCATATTCTATGGTATAGGTTTGAGTTGCATTGGCAGCAAATGCACCAATCATTAAACATAAGCCGGCAGCATACTTAAAGTTTTTCATCTTAACATCCTTTATATTGGCATATGACTAATCATGAATTAGCAAATAAGACTATTGTCAAAAATGCTCTGGGTTTGTGCTTACACAATCGGACCTAAAGGAAGAGAGCTTAACTGATTATTTTTACAAAGAGTGACAATAGTGAGACGATCAGCTTGTGGTACAGTTTGTTAATATTGATGTTTTTTAAGGAATTATTTTTTATCACTTGACCGTAGTTTGAGAGTTGTCTTAAAATCCAAAGTTCATGTGAATTCATATTCACATCCCACAATTAGCTCGAATTGGAGATAACATGAGAGAATTAGCAATTAATGAGATTCAACAAATCAGTGGAGCCGGCTATTTTCGTCCCAGTGATTGGATGTATACCGGTGGCGCTGGTGCATTAGTCGGAACGGCTGCGTTTGTTGTTACCGCATTTTCAGCCCATCCTTTAGCGCTTGTAACTGCATTAGCAGTGGGATCAAGCACTGGCATGAGTCTGCATGCTGTACACGATATCTTGAGATACTACGACTTGTAATCAATTTGGGATCAGGGGTTTCCTGATCCCATCCCTTATTCTCTATATAAATCAAGCCTTGAAAAAAATGTTCTACTAATGGGATGATGTCATATCGCCAAAAGCCATAAGACGGAATAATGAATAACCAACTGCCAAAATCCCTCTTTCCATTTATTATTCATTTTTTAAAACCTTATCCCCTGGCAATTGGCGCTTTAATCGGCTTTTCCATGCTCAGTGGTATCTATGCGACTATTAACGCCTACTTAACAAAAATATTGATCGATTACGTTTCCCATGTTGGCGGTCATGAGTCTGATTTGTTGAAAGCCCTTGCATTGCCAGCACTCTTTTTTATCATAAATTATGAAGTACACAATCTCTCCTGGCGGGGGATCCAATATGTCAATATAAAATCTGGCCCCACAATTCAAAACAATATCATCAAGCAAATGTTTGCTTATGCAGAGAAAAATTCTTATCGATTCTTTCAAGAGAATTTCGGAGGCACCATAGCCAGCAATATTACCACTATAGCGGACAATATCTTTGTCATGGTGACCAATGTTGCTCCTTTTGTCATCCGTCAAATAATGCAAGTGATACTAGCTCTTATATCAATGTATTTTATTAATCCTATTTTTTGTGCTGCATTTTTTATATGGGTCATTCTTTTTTTGGCAATCAGTTTATTTTATTCAAAAAAGATAATGTTGTTATCGGATGTACTGGCAGAAGGGCAATCCAAGCTTGCCGGTGAAATTAACGATAGTATTTCAAATTCGAATAATGTTCGACTTTTTGCTAGAGAACAATATGAAGTCAATTATTTGGATCGATCTTTAAATTATGTTGCCAATAAATTTCGCCATAAAGAATGGTTTGCATGCAAATTATCATTCGTTCAAAGTTTATCGATCACCTTATTGATAGCCGCTCTTCTTTATAGTTTAATCAAATTAAGAGAACACAATTTAGTGACTGTTGGGGATTTCGCATTTATTTTAGGATTATCCTTATATGTTACAGAAGGGGTCTGGTATTTAACAGAACAAATTCTCAGACTAAATGATTTAATTGGCCGCTCTCGTCAGAGCTTAACAATGATCATGGTGCCACAAGAAGTTACGGATGCACCCATGGCCAAAAACATAAGCATTAGCCATGGAGAAATAACTTTTAAAGATGTTACTTTTCGATATAAAAGAAGTGATAATTTATTTGAAAATAAATCCGTATCCATTAAGGGCGGTCAAAGAGTTGGTTTAGTCGGCTTCTCCGGCAGTGGCAAAACAACTTTTGTTAATCTTATTGTAAGACTTTTTGATGTCTCATCTGGCGTGATAAGCATTGATAACCAAAACATAAGCGAAGTAACACAGCACTCCCTTCGTGAAAATATTGGATTTATTACTCAGGATCCTGTTCTCTTTCATCGCAGTCTTTTAGAAAATATCCGTTATGGAAAAATTGATGCTCCTGATGAAGAAGTGATCGAAGCTGCTAAAAAATCGCATGCTCATGAATTTATTAGCTTAACCCCTGAGGGTTATCATTCATTAGTGGGTGAACGCGGGATTAAACTTTCAGGTGGTCAGCGTCAAAGAATATCCATCGCTCGTGCAATGCTGAAAAATGCCCCTATTTTGATTTTGGATGAAGCCACGAGTGCATTGGATTCAGTGACAGAAGGGTATATACAAGAGAGTTTAGCCATCTTAATGAAAGGTAAAACGGTTATTGTTATTGCTCACAGACTCTCCACTTTACTCGAAATGGACAGAATTCTTGTATTTGATCAAGGCAAGATAGTAGAAGATGGTACCCATCAAAGCCTCCTCCATCAACAAGGGATGTATACCCAATTATGGAATAGCCAAGTTGGTGGCTTTTTGTTAGATGAAACCAGTGAGAATGTAGAAATTAGCAATAAAACGTAATTTTTGTGTATCTACTCTGAATAGAATTTAAAAAAATACCAAAAAGTATGTTGACAAACTTTGCAGGGTCCGTTATTTTAAAACCCTGAATGAGATGTTTGTTGGAGAAGCGTGATGCAAGAATTAACTTTTACTGAAATAAGCAGTGTTTCTGGCGGATTGAGTGATACTCAAAAATCCTATTTATTTACATTAGGCTCACTTGGTGTAACAAATTTAGCTATTCAAGGTGCGCTCTTTGCAATAGGTGGCGCTCCTATTGGATTTGCAGGTGTACTTGTAACTCACCTCGTGGTACCTGGCGTTAACCTTGCAGCAACCGCAATCAGCTACGAAGCAAGTGAACGTTTCATCTCACAAAAGAAAGCAGCTTAATGGGAACGTGAGCAAGAGCTAAACGCTCGATGCTCACCCCTAAATAAACCATTCACCATTTTTCCAATTTCCTGGCTCTTTCCTTTTATGCGCAATCCTATCTTTCCAGCCCCCCACATGCAGTTCAAGTTTGTGGCCATCGAGATCTAAAAAATAAAGCGATTTTCCCTCTGACTTGTTTTCTTTATAGATTTCAGCGCCTGATGCCTTTACTTTGTTAGCGATTGTTTCAAAATCTTCCACTGATACTGAAAAAGCATAATGCGTACTGCAATGGGTAAGTTCCCTATTTGGGCAGCGATCAAGACAGAACCAAAAGGGATCTGATCCTTCTTTTTCGATTAAAAAATAAGCGCCCCCCTCCCATTTAACAAGAGGTTTGAAACCCAGCACCTCTTTATAAAAATGAAATGCTTTTTCTATATCGGTTACAGCTAAGGTAATGTGGTTCATTCCCGCAATCATCGTTTGTACCTTTGAAGAAACTTAAAGTGAGTATATACAAGATCATTTAAGAAGAATATCCGTCTAATATTAAAGAGTCTAAATAATCTTTTATACTAGATAAATTCCCAATAAATGCCCATCTTGGAGAGTAATACATGGCGACCATCCAAATTGATGACGTTAATTTCTATTATGAGCTTCATGGACAAGGTGAACCCTTAGTTCTGATTGCAGGATATACGTGCGATCATACTTTTTGGCAGGAAATGCTTGAAAAGTTAACTCAACACTTCCAAGTGTTAACTTTCGATAATCGTGGAATAGGACAAACTACGGCACCTGATTTACCAATGACACTTGAAATGATGGCAGATGATACGATGAAGCTCTGCGCTGCACTTGAGTTATCACAACCACATATTCTTGGACAATCGATGGGTGGCTGTGTTGCCCAAATTATTGGTAGAAAATATGCCAGTGACATTCATAAACTGATTATTTTAAATTCTGTGATGCGCTTTAATATGAGAGCATTAATGGCATTAAGAAGCTTTTTGGATCTTTTGAAGTCAAATGTGCCATTTGATACCCTTGTTGAATCTTGCATTCCATGGGTTTACTCATCACAATTTTTATCACACCCCAAAAATATTGAAGCCTTAAAAGATTTTTTCAAAGAAAATCCATTTCCGCAGTCACCACAACAGCAAGAGCGACATTTAAATGCGATTGAAAAATTTGACTCTGAAGCATGGATTGCCGAGGTGAAAAGCCAGACACTCGTTATTGGGGCACAAGAAGATATACTTTGCTTGCCGACGGAATCTGCTCAACTTGCCAAGCAAATCCCAAATGCCCAATACATCATTATCCCTGGTGGACACTCAAGCCCTATGGAAATACCTGATGCAGTTAATCATGCCATTTTGAATTTTCTCATAGAGCATAAGGCTAGAGAAATTCAATATAAATAAATTTCCGGGTTCGATCTGGTTTATTGATACTGCTGTGATACAAGGTTATGGGCATCTTCAAACGAAAGGTTCATTGTATCATTATAGCCAGGAAGTGATATTAATTGGGCCTCACTATAAACCGTTTTGGTATAAAAATAGTCGAGCCAAGAATTAACATCGTCTAACATTTCCTGTGTTTGCTGTAATTGGAAAGTGTTATATAAACCTAGGGCTATATTAGCTGCGCTCAAAAGACAAAAGGCGCTGACGCCATCAAAGCCACCTGAAATTTTACTGAGCTCATCATTTTTTAGCGTTCTCACAGTATTCTCCAATCATTCATTTAATAGATGGCATTTTAAGCCACATAGACTCATTGTCAATAATAATACATGACACGTGTAATATCACTAGGCAAAATTTTGTGCTGATTTCTGAGGAAGCATATTGTTCACTAAATTTGTTGTTCTTATCTGATATTCAATGCTTCATGTCTGAAAGACATTAATTCTTTTCAACATACCCTGTACATTGCACTTACTGAAAACGTATTTATTCCCGGAAAATGCCATGAGATACAATAAGCTAATTTTAAACATTGAAAACGATCCCTATATTAACAAGCTTTTTTCTGCAGTGATTTCACTAATCCCACAAATCCCCGCATTAGCGAAGCTTATTGAACAAGCAACCCAGAATGGGGACATTACGGTTGATTTCGTCAATAAAAATCAAACACATACAAACGGCTCTTGGGAACAACGCGGCACAACAAGCTGGGAACAGCACGGTTCGACTATTACTCATCACAAAACGATAGAGAGTTTTATTAAAGTGGTTAAAGAAGGCCAAACATTTACTAAAATGTTTGAAACCCTCATTTTTGAACTATGTAATGCTAAAAACCATCATTTCCAATTATTTAGCCCCAACGCCATTCGACCTGCAAATTTTGCTGATAGGGACACTTATGCAAAAGCAACCGAGCATGCTGAATATAGTGAGACACATATACCTTCCAGAGCTATCTTAAAAGAAATTTTCAGTAATCCTAAGGCTATAAAAGCTTTCCAAGAACATGGGATAACGATTTCTCCCAATGAGCAAAAGCATCTTACTTCTGATGCATTTCGTTCTTTTGATGATTGGTGGCACCATACTAATCAACTCATTGCAGGGAGGTCTTATAGCCATTCAGATATTTATAGGAAAGATTTTGATAGAGAGGTTGATACGAGAGCGCTACCAGTGCCGGCTCCTAACAAGCCTAT
>CAYXVT010000185.1:0-5068 GCA_964468105.1 Uncultured Candidatus Berkiella sp.
AATAATACCTTCATACATGACTTTCGTAGCGCGGTTTGCAAATTGTCCCTCGACACCATAACTATGACCTGTAATCCACCCTATATCTGCCGTACACCGATAAACATCATGTGGTTGATAATCAAAAGCATAGCGGTGAGTAATGGCGCTATATAAAAGATAACCGCCCGTTGTATGAACTATGCCTTTGGGTTTACCTGTTGATCCTGAGGTATAAAGAATAAACAAAGGATCTTCTGCATCCATCCATTCTGGTTCACATTCAGGTGCTTGTTGACGAACAAGCTCGTGATACCAAACATCCCGAGGTGAATACATAGGAACACAGCCACCACTATTTTTAATAACAATTACCTTGCGAACGGTAACATGTCGTAAAGCTTCGTCAACATTCGTCTTTAAGGGAACAGCTTTAGTGCCACGAACTGATTCATCAGCGGTAACCACGACCTGACAGCCCGCATTTTGAATACGTTCCGCTAAGGCATTCGGAGAAAATCCAGCAAAAACAACAGAATGTACGGCACCAATACGCGTACAGGCTAACATTGCAATGATGGCTTCAGGGATCATTGGCATATAGAGGCAAACCCTATCTCCCTTCTTAACCCCAATACTTTTTAATGCATTAGCAAACCGACATACACGCCGATAGAGCATTTGATAAGTTAACATCTGTCGTCTTTGCGAGTTATCTCCCTCCCAATACAGAGCCGGCTGTGAACCTTTAGTCTCTAAATGTCTATCGACGCAGTTATAACAGACATTTAATTTGGCGCCTTTAAACCAGACGATTTCACCTTTTTTAAAATCGCTTTCATTCACTGATTGCCAAGGTTTATACCAAGTTATAAAACGTTCTGCTTGCTCGGCCCAAAAAGTCGATGTCTCATTAATCGATTGCTCATAGTATTTTTGGTAAGTTTGTTGATCTAACGTACTTCCAAAAATATTGAGTTGCGTTTTCAGATTTTGCTCCATCATTTTTTTATCCTTTTCGAGGCTGCTTTACTAACTATGAGTGGTTCACTCGATTTTTTTGACCCATTAAGAAAACATGGTAAATTGCATACGTACATTATGTTGTACAAGATGTTTTCATATTTAAGTACGCATTGCGAGGTCTATTATGCGGGAAATTAATTTACAGGAAGTAGTTCAAGTTTCAGGCGGCGCGACAGCAATTCTTGACTGGACTGGTTATGATGCTACCCAGTGGGGAACTGCTTGGTTAGGTGCTGGCATTGGCTTTGGCGCTGGCGTTGCTGCTGGTACAAAAATAACCGCTACAGGTTTATCAGTATTAGGTGTTGAACTAGTCGGATTAACCTTAGGCACAGTGTTTGCTGCTGCTGGTGGTGCTGCTGGCTATGCACTAGGTAAAGTATTTACAAACCAAGTACTTACCCGAGTTGATGGTTTGGTATAATTTAATTGGGAAGGCGTTTTCGCCTTCCCAGTTTTCTTTTTTATTCTAATGACATTAAGCACGAATTTTTTCAATCAACGACTTTGTTGAGGGATCAAAATTTGCCTGCATCACACCATTTTCTAAACTTTCAACAACTGTATTGGCCAGCTTTTTACCTAGTTCGACGCCAGGTTGATCAAAGCAGTTAATTTGCCAAATCACTCCTTGCGCATAAACTTTGTGTTCATATAAAGCAAGTAACTGGCCTAACGTTCTTGGTGTGATTTTCTCAAGTAACAACATATTACTCGGTTTATTCCCTGGCATATGTTCATGGGCAAACTTTGAATTATCATCACTTCCCAACATTAAAGCTGCAGCCTGAGCAAAACAATTAGCGATTAAATGATTATGCTGGTTCACTAACGATGAATGGCTGTTTTTGGCAACGATAAAATCAACGGGAATGAAATGTGTTCCTTGATGCAATAACTGATAGAAAGCGTGTTGACCATTGGTTCCTGCCTGTCCCCACACTATCGGTCCAGTTGAATAATCAACTGCTTTTCCTTGGAGGTTAACGGCTTTACCATTACTTTCCATGTCCAATTGTTGCAAATAATCAGAGAATCGTCGCAATTGATCTGAATAAGGCAAAACGGCAATCGTTGCCGCCTGCCAAAAATTGATGTACCAAATACCAATTAGCGCCAACAATACCGGCATATTTGAAGCCAGTGGAGCGCTTGCAAAATGCTCGTCCATTTTTCTGGCACCCAGTAAAAAATCATCAAAGTTCGCAGGTCCTATGCTAATGGCTAAAGGCAAACCAATCGTAGACCATAGTGAATATCTACCGCCTACCCAATCCCAGAATCGCAAAATGTTTTCAGGCAAAATACCAAAAGCTTCGGCTTTTTCTGGCTTAGTTGTGACAGCAATAAAGTGATTGAAAATATTCTTTGTTTTTAAGTTATCTTCCAGCCACTTTTTCGCCACTTCTGCATTCATTAATGTTTCAATGGTGGAAAATGATTTTGAAGATAAAATAAATAGCGTGGTCGCAGGATCCAGCCTAGATAAAACGCCGGAAATCACATCCGGATCGATGTTTGAGACAAAATGCAGTTTGATTGGCGACACAGAAAAATTTTTAAGAGCTTCCACAGCCATCACCGGACCTAGATCAGAGCCCCCAATACCTAAGTTCACAACATCTGTTATTTTTTTGCCAGTGGCGCCTTTCACTATTCCTTGATGTAGCTGCTCCACTAAGCGGAACATTTTTTCCTTTTCAGCTTTAATTAAAGGAATAATATTTTCATTGTTCAACGCCAAAGGACGACTTGGGTCTTGACGCAAAGCCGTGTGTAAAGCAGCCCGACCTTCTGTGGTGTTAACCTTTTCGCCTGCCATGAGATTGGAAATCGCTTGTGGTAAATCAGCATTTTTTGCTAATTCCAATAAAGTGGCGAGCACTTCATCGTTCAAAAAATTCTTAGAATAATCTAAATAGAGTTCATCAACGGTAATTGAATATTTACTTACACGCTCAGCATCTTTTGCGAATAGGTCACTCAAAGGCTGCTCACTCATTTGATAAGCATAATTTTCTAAGGCCTGCCAAAGTGTTTCTCTTTGATTCATATTCATATCGCTTTCATTTCCTCTTCAGAAAAGATTAGTTTTTCAACGCCATCTTCATTTTTGTTTAAATAAAAAGAGATAGGCTGCCCTTTCAATATTATATCCGGCGCAATTTCGGCAAGTGGTACTAAAACAGAGCCACGATGGGTCATCCCAGGATGCGGCACAGTGAGCAAGTTCGTTTCAATGCAATGTTCACCATAAAGCAACACATCACAATCTAAAGTACGTGGTCCATTTTTTTCTTTACGTATTCGACAATGCTTCTTTTCTATCTCAAGTAATTCATAAAATAAATCTTCTGCGCTAAGCGTTGTTTCTAATTTAACGCAAGCATTAATAAAATCATCTTGATCTAAAATGCCCCATGGCTTTGTTTGATACAAAGATGAGACTGCCAATAGACGCGTATTTTTTATGTGCTTTAATTCAGAAAATGCTTGCAACACTTGTTCGATAGGAGAGTCAAGGTTGCTACCTAATCCAACATAAACTACTTCCATTGGCTTAATCTCACTGTATTATTCGGGAGGTGAGGCCACATCATTACTTTTAGGGCGGCGAGTTCGGCGACTTTTTTTAGGGCCCAAGGCTTTAATTAAAGTACGACGTTTAGTGGCATCGCCTTCAATATATTCTTGCCACCAAGTCGCTAATTCTTTGACTGGTTCACCACTTTGACTTCGGATCTCAAGAAAATCATAGGCCGCTCGAAAACGTGGTTCTGCCATCATTTGTTGCACTCGTTTTCCTTGTCGTTTGACAAGTCGCATTTGTAAGAGCCAAATTTCTCTTGCACCTTGCACAATACGCTTTGGTATGCTGACCCGTTTTGCTTGTTGACGAATCATATCTTCAATTGCTGCCATTCTTGCTGGAAAAACGGAAATACCATCATCAATATAGGCTTGGGCGCGCGCACAAATCGGGTGCCAAAGAAGCGCTGCCACGATAAACGCTGGGGTGACTGTTTTTTGTTCTTTTATGCGTCTGTCGGTATTTTCAAAAACGATTTTTAAAAGCGCATGCGTCGGATAAGTATTTTTTTGTAGGCATTCTGCTGTAGCAGGAAAAAGCTCGCCAAATAATTCATGCTTAGTTAATTGTTCATAAACAGGGAAAGCTGCCCCGGAATGAAACATTTTCAACATTTCTTCAAATAATCGTGCAGAGGAAACATGGCTGATCAATTCTTTTAATTCAATCATCGGTTGTGAAAGTTCTTTTGGAATCTCAAAACCAACTTTACAAGCAAAACGAATAGCCCTTAACATTCTCACAGGATCTTCTCGATAACGTTCACTTGGATTACCAATCATACGCATTTGCTTAGCTTTAAGATCGGCAAATCCACCGGAATAATCGACTAACGAAAAGTCCGCAATATTGTAATAAAGTGCGTTTATCGTAAAATCACGCCGCCAAACATCTTCTGCAATTGTCCCATAAACGTTATCGCGCAGGATCATGCCTTTATCTGAATGCGTTATATCTTCCGATGCTTCATCTGTTTTGCCCCGAAAGGTGGCCACTTCAACAATATCATGACCAAAATAAACATGCGCTAATCGAAAACGTCTGCCAATAAGTCGGCAATTGCGAAAAACTTGGCGAACTTCATCAGGCGTTGCATCGGTGACCACATCAAAATCTTTAGGGGATAAGCCAAGTAACAAGTCACGCACCCCTCCACCAACAAGGTAAGCGCTGTAACCGCTACGATTAAGTCGATAAAGCACTTTTAACGCATTTTCACTGATGCCTGTTCTTGAGATCCCATGTTCACCGCGAGGAATAATAACTGGCGATCCAGCAGCTGGCTGAGCAGGCTTAGCGTCACTTTTGCGTGAAAGCAAACCAACTTTTTTTAAAAAAGCCCTAATCATGTAGGGAAGTACCTTATTGTGTAATGTCACCAAAATGTGTTTGAGTGAGCAACTTAGGTGGGTATAATACCATCGCCACCCAATAATGGTAGAGCTCCCTTCGTCTAGTGGCCTCGGACACCGC
>CAYXVT010000185.1:5078-7321 GCA_964468105.1 Uncultured Candidatus Berkiella sp.
CCCATCGTCTAGCGGTCAGGACACCGCCCTCTCACGGCGGGAACAGGGGTTCGAACCCCCTAGGGAGCGCCATACTCTTCGCATTCGATTATTATGCTTCGTTGTCTTCGCCTCCTCGCAACAGTCATGTACTGAGATGTACACTCCTGTTTCTCAGAGACTCGACGCCTCGCCTAATAAATCGACTGCTGTGAGTATTATTAAGGTAAATAATTAATTGATCATGGGTATATCATGGACCACCTATTCCCCAAAGACCTTCAAAACTACATCATCAATATAACTAGCACTGAGTCTGCCTTACTCGAAAATCTCCGTAAAGAAACGGCCAGTACCGTTGGCATGGCTAATATGATTTGTGGTCCTGTTCCGGGTGCTTTGCTTCAAATGCTGGTAAAGCTAACAAAAGCAAAAAAGTGTTTAGAAATTGGGACTTTTACGGGTTATTCTGCACTTAATATAGCCGCAGGCCTCACCAATGATGGTACGTTAATTACCTGTGAAGTTGAGCCAAAAAATGCCGCCCTTGCTCAAAAGTATTTTGATAGAAGCCCTCATGGCCACAAAATTCACATTCTCTTAGGACAAGCCGTCCAAAGTATTGATACCTTGACTGACAGTTTTGATTTTATTTTTGTCGATGCTGACAAAGCCAATTACCCCATCTATTACGACATGCTTATCCCCAAATTAAATCAAGGCGGCTTAATGGTGGTGGATAATGCCTTATGGGGCGGCGAGGTTATACATCCAAAAGATAAACGTGGCCAAGCAATCCATGATTTAAATGCAAAAGCCAGGCAGGATGATCGTGTCGAAACAGTCATGTTGTCCGTTCGAGACGGTATTTTGCTCATCCGAAAGTGCTGACAATTTTTTCATTCGGCTCAAAAAGTGATAGACTTGCGGCTCTACATGGACATTGTGTATATACATCAACGGAATTGGGCTTTTTGATTTTTATACCATTGGACATGAAATGTTAGCCGGAATTCTTAATTTTACAGCACGAGCGACTTACTCTCTCTTAACTTATTTTAGCACCCCCACCGAAATAGATATTCATGTTGTTGCTCTACCTCCCATAGATGAAGAGCAAAGACAACCTTTGACATCAGAGCAAATACGAGCACAAAAAAAGAGAGATAAACAGAGACTTAAAAAAGAACGACGTCGGCTACGCCAACAAACAGCCTTAGAAACTGATCCCTTCAAAGAAGAAATGAGACTCCAGGAGCACGTTGAGCATCTCGAAGAAGAAAGTTACGTTCATTCTGGCGACAAGGAAGAGGAACCCCTGCAACTTGATGGGCTGGTAGATAAATTGGTCGAATTATCTCTTAAAGGAGATAAACTAACACCCGTTGCTTCTGATAATGATGATGCTTCTGAAGAAGACTCGAATAAATTTAAAAAACCCATTTCTCCCCCCTTGGCGTGCCAGGTAAGGCCTTTTGTTCCTTCTTTTGCGCCGACAGATAGCGTTATCCCCGTAGAACCGCACATACAAAGGCTCTTAACAAAACTCAACCATCAGGGATACTGGGCTTACATGGTCGGAGGCGTCGTCCGCGATCGCTTACTTGGGATCCCACATCACGACACCGATATCATCACCAATTGCCCTAAAGAAAAATTAGCAGAAGTTTTAGAGATAGCCTGCTCAGCCAACAACTTTAGAACTGACCTTTTTCAAATCGGCCACGATATCGATGTTGTTTGCAGCACTAAAACACTGATTGACGAACTTAAAAAGCGCGATCTCACCATCAATGCTTTAATCGCTAATGCCAATGGATTCGTATTTGATCCTCTCATTGTAATAGACGATCTCAAAGCGCCTTGTCTTAAATTGTTGGGGAATATTGATCACTATTTAAAAGATGATCCATCCAAAATTTTACGTCTTATACGGCATAGTAATCATGTAAAAAAAGTGATTCCTAGTGATTATGTAAAGCCTATGCAGCAAAATGCAAAAGCGATAGTGACTCTTCCTTTTGGTGTTTACCTAAAAAATATTGAAAATTTATTTCTAAGAGGCAATGCCTTTTCCAATTTATATACAATCATTGTTTTTCAACTCAGTCCTTTTTTACTTCCAGCTCCGCAACTAAAGAATTTAAGAATTGATCTTTCCAGACAATAAAGTCACTTAAAGTCACGCTTTGATCGCCATCTGCGTCACCAGGAGCAGGTGCAGGAGTGGAAACCGGAGTTGAGGTGGCAGCTGGTACTGTATA
>CAYXVT010000186.1:0-909 GCA_964468105.1 Uncultured Candidatus Berkiella sp.
CCCTAATCTAACTGGCATTGAAAAATCAATTTGCATGGTGCCACACTGCCAAACACGGCCCATACAGTCTCTGAGCGAGAATTCAATCTTCGGACCATAAAACGCCCCTTCCCCAGGGTGCAGCTCCCATTTGAGGCCCTTCGCATCCAAAGAATCCGCTAGCGCTTTCTCAGCTTTATCCCAAATTTCCTCAGAACCAACGCGTTGTGTCGGTCTGGTTGAGAGCTTAATCAACACGTCGTTAAAACCAAAATCGCTGTACACTTTAAATAACAAATCAATAAAAGCAGATACTTCATCTTGAATTTGATTTTCAGTACAAAAAATATGTGCATCATCTTGCACAAAATTTCTAGTACGCATAATCCCATGCAATGCACCCGAAGGTTCATTACGATGACAAGATCCAAATTCCGCTAATCGAATAGGTAAGTCGCGATAACTTTTAATACCTTGATTATAGATTTGAACGTGGCAAGGACAGTTCATCGGTTTTACGGCAAACACCCTTTCATCGGTAGCGACAGTGAACATATTGGCATGGAACATTTCCCAATGCCCTGAACGTTCCCATAAACTTCTATCAACAACTTGTGGAGTATTCACTTCATGATAATCATGATGTACTAACAAATTTCTAATCACCCATCCTTTTGGATGCCAAAACACCATGCCTGGCGCTTCTTCTTGCATATGAAATAAATCATATTTTTTGGCCAACTTGCGGTGATCTCTTTTTTCAGCTTCTTCTAAACGAAATAAATAAGCATCCAGATCTTTCTTATTAAACCAAGCCGTTCCATAAATCCGTTGCAACATTTCATTATTGGAATCACCACGCCAATAAGCCCCAGCCACTTTCAGTAACTTAAATGCTTTAATTTTACTTGTGCTTGGCACATGCGGACC